>JAKLKY010000010.1 GCA_023150415.1 Alphaproteobacteria bacterium
GCGAAGCGGCCAGAAAAAGGGAAAAAATGTATAACGCCCTGCAAATCAAATCAAAACAGCGCGTGAATGATCACGGCGAGGTTTTTACCCCCGAAAAGGTGGTGAGCGCAATGCTTGACCTTGTCAGACAAGAAACCGAAAGGATCGAATCCCGCTTCCTTGAGCCTGCCTGCGGCACCGGAAATTTTCTTATTGAAGTTTTACGACGCAAGCTGGACGTTGTCGAAAGTCGCTATAAAAAAAGCAAATTGGAATATGAAAGATACGCTGCGCTGGCAATCACATCGATTTACGGCGTTGATATTTTGGAGGACAATGTATTCCAGTGCCGACAACGGCTTTTTGATTATTTCGATGATCGTTATGCAACCATATACGGTAAGGACTGCAACGAAGATTGCCGCAAATCCGTTAAATTTATTCTCAGCAAAAACATTTTATGGGGCGATGCTCTCACCATGAAAACCGTTTGCGGCAAGCAAGATCCTATTATTTTCTCAGAATGGTCTGCCGTAAATGGAAGTATGATTAAACGCCGAGATTATTCTCTGGCGCATCTGCTGGCTTATCAGCCGATGGAAGGAATGACCCTTTTCTCCGATATGGGCGAAAGCGCGTTCATTCCCAAACCTGTAAAAGAATTCCCACTCATGCATTTTTTGAAGTTAACTGACGATGTTTAAAATCAATTATAACCCAGATGTACTGAGTTGCCTTGCTAATTTGAGCAGTGATGAGGTATTTACGCCGCCATTATTAGCCAATCAGATATTGGATTTATTACCAGAAGCAATCTGGGAAGATAAAAACGTAAAATTTTTAGATGCTGCCTGTAAGTCAGGGGTGTTTTTGCGTGAAATTGCTAAAAGATTAATTGTGGGACTTGAAAAAGAAATCCCAGATTTGCAAAAGCGCCTCGATCATATTTTTTCTAATCAAATTTACGGCATCGCTATCACGGAAATGACCTCGCTTCTTTCTCGCCGCTCAACCTACTGTTCTAAGAAAGCAGATGGGAAATATTCTGTTACAGGCACCTTCAAAAAAGAAGAAGGAAATATTCTTTTTAAACGTACAGAGCATGCTTGGAAAAACGGAAAATGTGAATTCTGCGGCGCCAGCCAAGGAGCTTATGATCGTGAGGGAGAATTAGAAACTCACGCTTATCAATTCATCCATACAGACAAACCAGAAAGGATATTTAACATGAGGTTCGACGTTATTGTTGGGAACCCGCCATACCAAATGGGGTCTGATGGCGGCACACGCGACATTCCTATTTATAACAAGTTTGTAGAGCAAGCCAAAAAGCTCCAACCACGTTATCTTTCGATGATTATTCCTTCACGCTGGATGGCAAGCGGGTTAGGTTTGACTGATTTTCGCCGCTCAATGCTGGAGGACAGGCGTGTCCGTAAATTGGTGGACTATCCGGTCGCAAGCGAAGTATTTCCAGGCGTGGAAGTCAAAGGCGGCGTTTGTTATTTCCTTTGGGAGCGAGATTCGGAAGGTGATTGCGCGGTTACGACGGTACGCGGTGACGATCTATCAGGACCAGTCGACCGGAATCTGGCCGAGCATGATGTATTTGTGCGCGACAGCCGCGCCCTCGATATTTTACGCAAGGTTCAAAGCAGGCAAGAGCCGTCACTGATGGAAATCTTGTCAGTGGACAAGGAGTTTGGCTGGACATCTAATTTCAGCGGCTTTCATAATAAGGAGAGGCCCGGCGATGTGCCGATCTACTATATCAGCAAGACAAAGAGAAGCAGTGGCTGGATTGAGCGTTCAGCGATTGAGAAAAGTATTCAGCTTGTTGATACATGGAAAGTGATGATCCCCCAAGCCTACGGTGCTGGCGAAGGCATTCCGCATCAAATCTTGGGTCAGCCCTTTGTTACTCCTAACCCATCGGTTTGCACACAAACGTATCTATTTGTTCATGTGGGCAGTAAGAAGGCTGCCCAGAGCGTTGAAAGTTATGTTCGCACGAGATTCCTACGCTTCTTAGTTTCCATGAGAAAAATTACTCAACATGCGACGCGCTCAACCTATACATGGGTTCCGCAACAGACATGGGATCGCACATGGACAGATGAGGATCTATACAAGAAATACCGCCTGAGTAAAGACGATATTGCCTTCATTGAATCGAGAGTTCGTGCGATGGATTCAGGCGATGAGTAAGGATTTTTTTCCAGCGCGTCCAGCCGCGCGTCCGACAATATATGCTTATCGAGACACGAATCCTCAATATGTGGGCCTTTTGAAGGTTGGTTTTACCAGCGTTGATGTCAAAAAACGATTAGAGCAACAATATCCAACGCTCCGTCCAGGCGCGCTCCCGTATGAAATATTGCTGGAAGAATCCGCCATGCGGAAGGATGGTAGCTCGTTTACCGATCGTGATGTTCATCGGTATTTAAAAAAAAGAGGATTTAATAATCCTGAAGGCGAATGGTTTAAATGCACAGTAAAGGATGTTAAAGCCGCTACCATCGCCCTGCGTGACGGGATAGAGAATGAAGAAAATCGGACGCTTGATTTTGGCATGCGGCCAGAACAGGACGCTGCCGTTGAAAAAACAATGGCCTATTTCAAAAGTTCTAGAAAAGAGCGTCCCGGCAAAACGCCGCATTTCCTATGGAATGCCAAGATGCGATTTGGGAAAACTTTTGCAACATACCAGCTTGCGAAAAAAATGGGCTGGAAACGTATTCTGGTTCTGACATTCAAGCCTGCCGTGCAGAGCGCGTGGGAAGAGGATCTGCAATCTCATGTCGATTTCAAAGGCTGGCAGTTTATCTCCAGAAATAGCCTTTCTTTCGAGGATGCCGACCAGAAAAAGCCGATTGTTTGCTTTGGCTCGTTCCAAGATTATTTAGGGAAAAATGCTGCTGGCGGCATCAAGGCAAAAAATGAATGGGTGCATACCACGAATTGGGACTGTGTAGTGTTCGATGAATATCATTACGGTGCATGGCGTGAGAGTGCAAAAGACCTTTTTGAAGCCGAGGACGATAAGGAAATCCGAGACGCCGAAGGCAAAGGCATGGAGTTTTTTGATGAAAACAATATGCCCATCACGACATCGGCATATCTTTATCTTTCCGGCACACCATTTCGCGCCATCGCTTCCGGCGAGTTTATTGAAGAACAGATTTATAACTGGACCTATTCCGACGAACAGCGCGCGAAGGAAAGCTGGAAGGGCGAAAACAATCCTTATGAATCTTTGCCGCGTATGGTTATGCTGACATATCAATTGCCTGACTCAATCCGCGAGATCGCTATGGGCGGAGAGTTTAATCAGTTTGATTTGAACGTCTTTTTTGCGGCGGATGGCGACGGGAAAACTCTAATCCGTGGCACGTTTCTGGAAACAACGGTCGACAATTTAAAGCTGGGAGCTGAAAAACCTCCCATGCCTTTTTCCGACGCTCGGTTATTGAATTTGCTTTCCCATACCTTCTGGTTCTTGCCTTCAGTGGCGGCATGCCATGCGATGGAAAATCTACTCAAGCAACGACAAAACAAATTTTATCAGGATTATAAGATTATTGTAGCTGCGGGTGCTGGCGCTGGCATTGGCGTTGCAGCATTGCCACCTATTGAAGAAGCGATGGATAATCCTCTGACGTCAAAAACCATCACGCTTTCCTGCGGTAAGCTAACGACAGGGGTTTCGGTCAAGCCGTGGACAGGTATTCTAATGTTGCGGAATTGTTCCAGTCCAGAAACTTATTTCCAGGCAGCATTCCGTGTACAGACACCTTGGGTCATTAAAAATCCCGACAGCACGTCGCCGAATAAGCAAGAAATCATCAAGCGAGAATGCTACGTTTTTGACTTTGCGCCGGATCGCGCTCTGCGGCAAATCGCTGATTACAGTTGCCGCCTGAATGTAAACGAGTCAAATCCTGAGAAGAAGGTTGAGGAGTTTATCCATTTTCTTCCCGTTCTTGCTTATGACGGCAGTTCTATGAAGCAAATAAATGCTGCTGGCGTTCTGGATATGGCCATGAGCGGCACAACAGCGACGCTTTTAGCGCGCCGCTGGGAAAGTGCTTTATTGGTCAATGTCGATAATAATACGCTGCAACGCCTGATGAATAATAAAGAGGCTATGGAAGCACTGATGCGGATTGAAGGTTTCAGGAACCTAAATCAAGATATTGAAACCATCATTAATAAGTCTGAGGCCATTCAAAAGGCAAAAAAAGAAGCCAATGAGCGAGACCTCACTGCCAAAGAAAAGAAGGAGTTAACGGCGGAGGAAAAAGAATATAGGAGCCTTCGTAAGCAAATTCAGGAAAAACTGATCAAATTTGCCACGAGAATACCTGTCTTTATGTATCTCACCGACTATAGAGAGCGGAGCCTCAAAGATGTTATTACGCAGCTTGAGCCGGGGCTTTTCAAAAAAGTAACGGGCCTGACCATCAAAGATTTCGATCTTTTAGTGAGCCTGGGCGTGTTCAACAGCGCCTTGATGAATGATGCCGTCTATAAATTCAAACGATATGAAGATGCTAGTCTGGAATACACTGGCATCAATAAGCATGGCGATAGTAACATTGGCTTGTATGACACTGTTATCAGCGCCAAAGAATATCGCGGCAGCAGTGTTAGCTAAAATATAGCTTTTATACGACGTATGGCCTGCGATGCAGGCTGTTGAAAAAATCAACGATCTTGGAAAGGTCGGCGTTTGTTAGTGGACCGGTTCCCATTGCGAAGCCATATAATTCGGAACCGCTTAACATTTTTTGTGTTCCGTGATTGGCGCTGCCAAAATTCAGCTTCCCTGTATTCGCGGCAGTTTGCGTAGTTTCAGCCGCCGTTCCGCTTACCGTAAACGTGCGAGAATTCAAGGCGGATTTATAACCGCGTGTGCCGTTGTTCCATGTAAAGACATGCAATACCGGCAGACCAATAAAAGATGTAATATTATGAAGTGAGGTCGCAAGATTTTGTGTTCCGTCCGACCTTACCAGTCGCATAAGGGGCGTTGTATTTGCTTCAATACGCCAACCAGGAACGCTGGAAGCGTTTGTTGAGCCATAAAATGTTTGTGAAGCGGATGCGCTGGCAATCAAAAATGCGGCGGCACTCCACCATGAATTTGTTAAATCAGATCGAAACTGGTTTCGAATAAAATCTGTCGTGCTTTTAATTTCTGCAAGATCGCCGCCATCTGAAATAAATTTGTTCGAGGAAAACGTCAGGTCTTCACTGTTGGCCGTGTTGTCGCGGCCAATCCAGAAATCGTATGCCGACTTAGCCAATCCATCGCTAGGAGCGTTGATTATATTCGTCCAGGTCTGGCCGGAGCCTGGATAAGAGGCTGGGACGGTTGCATCGATATGAAAGACTGTCGACGCGGGCAAGTAATGCTTCCGGCGCGGCTGTAAATTTAAAAATGATAACATGGGCCACCATTTATTGATTGAGAGCTTGCCGAACGGAATTCAGTTTCGATTTGCAGTCGGCATGGGCGTACCAGAGGCGGGCGACCCATGCCGAGACATCGCGCTGTGTCGCGTCAGGGTTTGGCTGTGCTGGGGCGTCCTCGCAAGTCAGAAGGCTTTGCGGCACTTCTGGCCTTATCAGCCTTACTTGCGGGGTCGGTCCCGTACAGGCCGTCAATAGCATCCCGCAGAACGGGAGCAACAATACCGTCTTTTTCATTACTTACTCCTTCGATTTGACCTAAAAGCCGTTCAAGATTTTTGACGCGCGCGACCTGGCGGCCGCCCTCGGCCTCCAGCGCCGTGATTTTTGCCGTTGTGTCGGCCTGCAGGCCGTCCAGGACCGCCTGGTAGGTGACAAGGCTGGTGCGGGCCTGGTCGCGTTCCCGCGTCAGGGAGGCAATTTTGTGGTTCTGCCATGCCAGGAATCCGGCCAGGGCCAAGACGACCAGGCCGAGTCCAAAGGCCCGCCAATGCTTGATTATGAAATTTATCATTTTTCCTTATTCCCGTTCTTTTGAGCGGCGTAGAGGTAGGCGCCGATGGGACCGGCCGCCAGCACGCCGATATAGGTGAGGATGGATTTCAGCAGTTCGACCTCTGTCGCCCACAGAGCGTGATAAATCACCAGCAGGTTCGGCAGGATCAAAAATGCATAGAGGGAAACCCAAAAAGCCAGCGTTCGCCTAACTTTGATGGGATCATTGGAGTCCGGCTTGATCATGACCGCCTCCGCAATTCAAAATGAGGCATGTCATGGAGTGTGCTGTCGGCATTGTTGCCGTCAAAATCCCAATCGCCGCCCCAGCGGATGGGGACGTTTTCAAGGGAGGCTGCGGCATACATTAGTCCGGCCAGCACCGCGAACCGCTGTTTGTCCTGCCAGACGTCAATCCCATTTACATTGTAGGGATAAGGCAATAAATCGGCTGCCTCAGCTAATCCGTCATCGTTTGCCAAGTGCAGGCTGTCAGCCCTTTGGGATGCGCCAGCCTTCACCAATTCTTTCTGACGCTCTTCGTCGCGGAGGGTTTCAAGGACGGTAAAATCCATCACCTGAAATGAGAGCGCACGGCGCACGACACGCGCCATGTCCGGCGCAAGGTTTTTTAGGCGTTCCTCGGATGCCTGTGAAAATTTATAGGTCATGACTTTTCGTCCACTTTGTGATGAAGGGTTTTGAGATCGATTTTGACGTCGGTAAGCTGCGACTTAATGACAGCGATGTCCTCACGCATCTCTCCGACCACGCGGCGGCCGGTAACATCGTTATCGACCTGGTATTGCAGCTGGCGGATGCGTTCGTCAGTGACGGCCTGCTTTTTGACAACCCAGGCAATCAGCTTTACGGCGGCTGTTACGACCGCCACGCTGTGCGCGAGAATTGCCAGAAGCAGTCCCCATTCGGTTGGAGACATTGGATTCCTCCTTTTCGTTGAGATAGTTAATGAAATGAGATAAAGTGTTTGCGCTCACTCCTCAGAGTGGGTGCGGGAATGAAAAACCTGGCTCTAAGCGGATTGATACTTTCCGCGACAAGTATCGCCTTCGGTCCTTATGGCCGGGAGGCGATGCTGCATGTCCAAGGCTCCGGCCTAAAGAGCATCGTGCCGACTTAGAGCGGCTTTTTTCACTCCCGGCCACCAACCGACCGGGGGGAAAATGCCAAAGACCAGAAAACTGAAATCAAAAAAATCGCCAGATCATGTCGATGTCGTTATTGCAGCGGCGCTGAAAACTTTTCGCGCCTTGCGAAAGATGTCTCAAGAGCAGCTGGCAGGAGAGCTTGGCTTAACATTTCAGCAAATTCAAAAATATGAGAAAGCATATAACCGGATATCAGCATCCCGGCTGTATAGAATTGCCTGCTTACTTGAGGTCTCAGTCCTTGATTTTTACATGGGACTTGATGGCGCCCGGCCTAAAGTTAAAGATATTTGGCTATCCGATGACGAGATTAAGCTCTTAACTGCATTCCGAAATATCCATGACAGTCCAGGACAGAAACATGCTATTAAACTTGTTAAAGATGTTGCTAGTTATAGAATTGATGGCGACGATTAGAAAAAAAGAGCATGCATTATAAAAGTATTACCAGCGTAGCTAATGAAATAAACAAGCGTGTTGAAGGACATCCGATTGGACGGCTCCAGCAACTGCGTCAGGAATTACATGGCTTGCCGCGTGTCCTGACTCAAAAGATGTTCTCTGGAAAAAGCATATTCGAGGATGGCGGATATGCGTTTCATTCCGGTGGTAGAGCGGAGTTCCAGTTCAATATCGGCTTTGAAACGATTGACTCTCTTATTTATTTTAGGCATGGCATCGCATTTTCTCTCCAGAGCAGCCGCAATCTTCCGTCGATTGATCCGCTTATTCCCAAAATCGAACGCTTCAATGAATTTCTAAAAATCTATCAGGATAAGTTTTCTGATTTTCGGATGTGGCATTATGATCAGGGACGCAGCCTTACTTATGCTCTTGCGCCAATCCCATCAGAAAATGTAAGGGAAGGCGTTTTTATTTTCCTCGGAAAATTACAGCAGACGCACCAAATCGATTTCGACCTCATCATTGATGACTTTAATCGTCTATTGTTTCTTTATGAATATGTCGAGGGTGCGAAAAAGTTTCCTGTACTTACAGAGCCAGAGAAAAAATTCCATTTCACTTCCGGCTGCCCGCTAAAACCATCAAAAACAAAAGTATCTGTAGCGGAGCGGAAACTGGACAAGCTGCTGCGACACAATGACTTACAGCACGCTTTGCATGCCTGTTTATCTAAACAGCATGGTCCTGATTCCGTTGGTGTGGAACAAGGAACAGGCAATGGGACGCTCGTGGATGTGGTCCTCCGCATGAATGGCCGGTTCTGGTTTTATGAGATCAAAACCGGGTCGTCCGCGCGCGCCTGTATCCGCGAAGCCTTGTCGCAACTGCTCGAATATTCCTGCTGGCCAGGAGCGCAAGAGGCTGAACGCCTAGTTATTGTTGGCGAACCGCCGCTCGATAGAGAAGCCGCAGCCTATCTTGAATGCCTGAGAGAAAAATTCAATTTGCCAGTCTATTATCAGCAACTTGATATGAATACCGGCAGACTGGTTACATCTTAGTATGCCGAAAGCACAACCCACTGCCCCCCATCCGAAAAAATAGTCATGGCAGCGAAATGCGCTGTTAAATCCCAGATTTGAGCGTCCGGTCCTCCTGAAGCTCCTGCCATTTGAATTTTCACATGGTGCGATGAAGGGTCTATTTTCTTGATCGTCGCCAAGCGTCCGGCTGCAGCCGACGGTGCTGGAAGCTGAAAAATAATCTGCGCTGTAAAAGCGGAGACCAGATAAACCCTGTGCAGCATGCTGGCTTCGTACACGCCGCCCGGATAATCGGATACATCAACAAACGTGCTGAGGGCGGGAGTCCGGTTGTCGCTCAGTATCCACCAGTTTGCGCCGTTGGACATGAGCGTGATCGTATCGAACTGCTGAAGCAGAACGACTTCCCTGCGGTCAGGGCCGGGACCGTCCGCTTCCTTGACGGTGATCGGGTTTTCCCGCAGATCGGATTTTTTGAGCGTAACCCAGCGTCCCACGGCATCACCCGCGTTTGGCAGGATCAGATCGTAGGATTTATTGAAGGAACTCAGCAGATAAAATGTGTGTTCCAGATCGATCTCGATATCGCCGACATGCTCGGCGGGCGGGTCGATAAAAGTCGTTCCCCGCGTCATGCCATCGATATGAACATCCGTGATCCATGTATCCTTGAGAAAATTCTTGAACGGGAATCCGGCATTATATGCCTGGTATTCGCCGTGCAGGGTTGGATCCCAGATGGCGGCTCCGCCCGTCGCCGAGAAAAGATTGACGATGGATGTATTCGTAGAGCCGTTGTCGATGCGGACGCCGGGAGCCAGGCCAAGGCTCTCGGCATAGAAATTGACAATGACGTTGTGATCGGTGGAAAACCCAAGCCGGAAACAGGCTTCCGCTGAGGTGTGGACGTTCGCTTCGCAATCGATGAACGAGTTATTGTAGCGGCCCGCACTGACAAAAAATCCGCTGCCGGACATGGGGGCCGAAAGCGAATAAACCCGCACATCATGCAGTTTATTGGCATTGGGGCTGTCGCCGAAGGTTTCGGGGTCTTCCCAATCGCCCGGCGTAACCGTGAACAGCACGCCGTTGAGCTGCGGCCTTGCAATCAGAACGCGGCTGGCGTTATTCCAGTAACAGGGCTTGTCCGTGTCATCCCAGCCGTCGAAGGTCAGGCCGTTGACGCAGTCCCAGATCGAAACATTCTCGATCACGTTTTTTACGCACGGCCCGTCGCGGCCATAAAGCATAATGCCGGTGGCGCCGCCAACGATCCGAATATCTTGGATCGTGCAATAGCCTTCAACGATTTCGACGGCGTTAAAGTCGGATGGGTATTCCGGCAGTTCGATATGGTTGTACGGTTCCTCACGCGCCTGAATCACGGAAATGTCACCGGCTCCAAATAGCCTGCGTCCGTATGGCAGAACGATAGGAGCGGTCGTCCGGTAGGTTCCGGGCGGCAAAAAAACCGCGCTGTTTTCTGCCAAGGCCGTATTGAGAGCTTCCGTATCGTCTGCGATGCCATCGCCATAAGCGCCGTAATCCTGCGGCGTGACGATCTCGCGGCTGCCTAGATACTTCCGCAGATTTTGCTTATTGACGTTCTGGCCAGGAATTAAGATTTCTTCGATCTTTTTGGGCATAGATTAAAGCTCCGCACTGGCCAAAATGATGCCGCTGGTGCCGCGCTGGATATGGAAGCGGCCCGATGTTAGGCCAGAGAACAAAGCGATGTCGGCCCGCCCGCTGTCTTTGGTGTTTTCATGAATGGTGCCGATATGCGGGCCAGATTGAGAAAAATCAGCCGTGTATCCGTCCGTGAAGTCCAGCGCCGCCGTGACTTCGTAGGTAGGAGCAATCCGCATGTCAGGATGATTGAGGACGACTTGCATATTGCTGGCGGAATTGGCAACGGCCACCAGCCCTGTCACAGGCCGCAGATAACGGTGAACCATAGCGGTTTCTAGGGCGACAGGCCGTATTTCAAAGGACTGCTGAATGACGCCGATGGAAAGCTGCTGTTCGGCCATGAAGAAATCCTTGGTCGTAACAGCGCCGCAATCGATTTTTACCTCGATCTCAATTCCATTCCGGCAATCGCCCATATCAGGAATGGCCAGCGCAATGCTGGCGTTTGTATCGTTGGCGACTTGCACCGTGTCCGTTTCAATGCTGGTGGTGGATGAAAAATCATCAAGGGCGGTTGCTTTGCGTACCGTGATGATGTAATCCCGCGTAGCGCCGGAGTCATGATATGTGCGCGCCGAAAAATACGCAGGCTGGTTATAAAACAGCGCGGCATCCTTGGCTTCGATCCGGCGGCGGAACAGAATAGCGCCGGAGCCGGTGAGCGTTGCGTTCTCGACAAAGCAAGCCGCGCCCGTCGCCGTCAGAGAAAAGGCGGAGGTGACTTGTTTGATCGTGCCGGCCGACACGCTGCCCTCGGCCTTGACCGCCAGGAGGTCAACCGGGCCGTATTGCCATGAAGTGCTAAGGGATTTATTGCCCCGGTGCGATACAAGGCAGCCACCATTGATGATGGCGTTAGCAAGGCCAGGGTACGGCGTATTAATAAGGTCGGCATAGTCCCCGCTGGTGGCGACATCATCAAGGTCTTCCGGTTGCACGGCGGTATCAGCTTTTTCCCCTTGCTCCGCTGTGGCGAAATCTCCCGTATCCGCCGCCGCCGCTGTGCCGAGGTCTTCGGGTTGGACCGCCGTATCTGCCTTTGCGCCCTGCGCGGCGGTGGCAAAATCCTCAATATCCGCGCCCGCCGCTGTTCCGGCATCGGTAATATCGGCAAGAGTATGGTTGTGATCATCCTCGGAAAGTCCAGCGCGGATGTCGTCCACGGTGGTTTTGCGCGTGGCGCCATCCTGCACGACAGGGATTTGCTCATCCCCCAGCAAATCCCCGGCGTCTGGAAGTTCAGATATTTTCTTGGTCGTTGTCATGATCTCACTCCAATACAAGGACGACAGATGCATCGCCCGATGTGGTCGCATCGACCGGCCCGGCGAAGTCCGATTTATTGCCGTAGCGGTCGACCGACCGCAGCCAGTAGAAACGGGTTGTGCCGCCCGCGAGGTTGTTGCGGGTCAGTTCGCTGCCATAAACTTCGGCGATGCGGGAAGCATCGTTTTCAGGGTCTTCCGTATCTTCGGTATTTTCCCAGACCTCGATGTAGCGCAGATCGCTGTCCACAACGCGGTCCCAGCTAATGTGGATGTAATCGGCTCCTCCATCGGCCACAGGATTCTGCGGCACGGCGGGCGGGACGGAGGCGTTGTTAGGCGCAACCACCTCCGGTGAGGCATCGAGGCTTTTCAGGTCGCTGACCGAATATTCGTAAATTGACGGCCCATCCTCATCGAGCATCAGATCGACGCCCAGATCCTCGCTCATCGCCCAGGTGGTAACAGTGCAAGGCAGACCGGCCAGGCCAAAGCGGGGAAGATCAACCGCCACCGTATTGCCCGCCGCCAGCTGGAAACCCACCAGATTGGACGGGAAAAGAATTTGCTTCTGCCGTCTGTTCTGCTCCAGCGCGATCATGGCGATGCGCTGCGCCATCGTTGAGGACTGCGTGAACGGCAAGTCCAGCGTGGCGGCGCTTTGCTCTTCGCCATCCTGCGTGACATAGGTTTCGTTCGACACTTCCGGGTAATCAGTGGGCTGCCATTGATGGTCCGGCGAGACGAATGCGCCACGCACGGTATTGATGAGCGTGCGGCGGGAGCGGTGCGGTTTGAGCATGACCGCGTCGCGGGCGTGCTGCGGCTCCAGCGTGAACATCGGCGCGATATAAGCGCCGACCTTGAGCCGCCATTTTCCGCCCGTATAGGTCAGGAAACCGGCGCAGGAGGTCAGCATATCCTCCAGAATTTCACGCGGGTTTGCCGCAAGATCGACAACGCCGTTGCAAGTGTACCGCTTCTCGGTGCTGTCGATGGTATCCACTTCTTCGTCGCAGATATTGGCTGCGGCGATGAAGGAATTAAGGTCTATTTCATCCAGCGTTGCGCCAAGGCCGAAATCCGCCATGACATAGTCGAGAATGCACAGCGCGGCGTTGTCAGACCATTCCGTTTCTTCCGTGCGCGGGTCGTATAATTTCCGGCCCTGCACGAGCGCGGAAATATTCGGCAGGCCGCTGGCATAGGCGGTTTCATCCCAGCGCAGCATGGCATGGATATAGGTGAGGCCGCGCAGACGGTGGCCGCTTGTCCATTTGCCGCCGCTATTATCGACTAAAACCTGATCGGCGACTTGATTTGCGGTTCCCAGATGCTTATAGACGCTGGCAAAAACGGTGCTGCCTTGTTTGAATGGCGCTGCCGTGGCATTGCCGCTGCCATCAAAAGCCACAACGCCGTCATTGAAATAAATATCGCCGATGGCGTTCGATTCATGGGCCGCCAGTACGATCACGACATGCAGCATGTCCAGCTTGTCGCTGGAGCCACTGACGGGACGGCTATGGATAAAGACGATGGGGCCGCTGACCCGCGTATTGCCGTAAACGATGCGGTGGCTGGTGATGGGCTGACGCACCATCTGCGTCCTGCCGCCGCCTTTGACGTCGGCGGACAGGAGGCTTGAACTCTGAATGCGCGGCCTGTCCGGTTCCTTGCCAAAAACCTTCGAACCCAGATAGGAAACGCCAACGGACACGACACCGCCCGCGATGGAACCAACAATCGATCCGATAATGCCGCCGCCGATGGCGACGCCCACGGCCTTGCTGACCAATGCGCCAGCAACGGCCCCAACGACAGGAATAGCTGCTGGCATTCATCCGATCTCCCATGCGCGTATTCCCTGAAGCAGCGGGTAGGCCGTCAGGCCGTTGAAGCCAGGGCAGACAATCCAGTCGCCGACGCACACGCCCAGCGTTTCCCCACGGCCAGCGTCGAGAAGGCAGACGTCGCCCCTGCGGGCGCGCAACGGCACAATTTCAGGAACGGCGTGAGCGCGCGCGACCGTCTCGGCCACGCCGCCAATCCCGCCGAATTTCTTGAGAACCGCCATTGCCTCCCGGCGTGTCCGGTAGCCGCGAAAGGAGGCGGCCATATCGGTGTCGGTGATAACGGCAGCGCAATTGCTGGCGAACAGGCAGCAATCGTTCTCACCCCAGACAAAAGGCAGACGCCAGGCGCGTTCGATCTCGGCGGCGAGAGCCTCCGGCCAATCCTGTCTGCGCTTGAGCATGGGTTTTATCTCTTTAATCTGTGCAGGCGCACGCGATGCTTTCGGTGGAATCCGCCAGAGGCAAATTGCCCTGACGATTTGCAAAATCGATCATTTCGGCATAAGTCATGCGCCGGTTTTTAGGACGAAAAGTCGCTCCTATTTGCTTTTCCTTTTCAGCCCACCAAGCCAGGGAGCCAGGATGACGTTGCTCTGTGGCGATCAGGGTATCGCGGCCCTTCATAAAACAGCCGATACAGTTCCCGCACCCTTCCGGCGCTCGTAGGTCAAAGGGCTGGCGTGACCACCAATCCATGACCATGTCTTTCGTCACCCCGGCTTCCCAGAGCGGCGCGACACTGGTGTAAAATTTCGTGCAGCGGTCCAGAGCCTTCTTCACCCGGCCCGGCTCATCAGCCCGCAGGCCGATAATATTCGCCCAGCGGTCATAACCTTGCGCTTTCATGAATGCGCGAATGGGACGAATTTTGAGATACTCAGTACAAAACCGCGTGCGCGGATTGGGCAGATATTTTTTACGGGCAATTAAGGCATCGAAGGGGGTGTCATATCCTTCGTGCCCCATCGCCAGCCATTCTATTTTTATCCGCCAGCGTTCAGCGCATTCTCTGATAAAATCGTATGTGGCTGGATGCTCTTTTCCCGTATCGGCGAATAGGACATGGCAATGATCCGGCAATCGCCCGTCATAAGCCTGAAGGATATGATGCAGCATATAGCCGCTCGTGCGCCCGCCCGAAAACGAAATGCATGCTGGAGCGTTAATATTGTAGGGATTAGACATTTTTATTCTTTTGGCCTTCCCCAAGGGATGTCGATTTCTTGCAGCGAGGGGACGTATTCCAGTCCCTTGTCATTCGGGTATCGGGCCTGCTGGTCGGCGTCGGTGTAACGGCGCGTTCTGGCCCGCTCCAGATCGCGCAGGCGGTTTTCAACCATCAGCGTGACCGTGGCGGTGGGAGCGCCGTCCACGATTTCAATCGTGTCCATGCGCCCGTCGAAGATAATAACCGGATCGGAAACAAGGGCATGATCCTCATCCAGAAATCCGAGATAGACCTTGGCTTTGCGGCCTTGGATCGGTTCGGATATAACGTCAGCCAGATTTTCCGTTTTAACACCGGAAAGTTGCATGCTCATACCTGCCGCCCGTAACTCCAGCGTTTCCTCGACCGTGGAGATACGGCCCAGCGTGCCGATGCCTTTCCAGGTTTGGGAATCCCATTCCAGATCGCCGACGCCGGACCATAGGCGCGTTGTTCCTGTCAGGAAATCGAGCCACGCCAGCAGAATGGGCCGCACGACATCCTTTTCGGTTTCGGCGGCGGCGTCTTCATCGAGGCGGTTTGTCACGGTAAAACTTCTTCCAGTCGCAGTTGATAGGTTGAGGTCATGGGTGGTTTCGTTTCGTTGCGGCCCGCGTCGTTATCGATCAGGCGCATGGCGACCTTGATGCCGCCTGTTTTCAGGTCTTGGCGGTCAATGGCTTCGCGGATATGCGGTGCAATCTGAATCTGGGCATAGCCGTTGGCGTCGGTGACGACATCGAACAGGACAAGGTGGCCGCGGCCAGGAGAGGTCTGTATGGCTTCACCCGCGAGGACAACGCCCGCAATTCCCGGCGCAAGACCATCAATGGACAGCCGGTTCCAGGCGCCGCCGACCAGTTCCGGCTGGCCAGCGCCTTCAAAAAATCGCCCGCCAACCTGAAATAGAAGGTCATCGCCGTTTTCGGCTTCGAGGCCGAAGCCTTCTTCCATGCCAATATCGAGCGGTTCGCCTTCCTCCAGCGTCAAAAACTCGCCGCGTTCGGTCAGGAACGGAATGCCGACATTCTCGCCCCAGATTTCATCGCCGTCCTCCGTAAGCAGGAAAACGCCGTCATCCCCGAACAGGAAAGCGTCAAAGACGCCGCCGCACAGACTGTTCTCCTCCAGTCCCAGCGGCACGGATTCCTCGATGCAGAGGAACCCGCCGTTTTGTGTCATGTCGTCAAAATCGTACTCGTCATTAAAAAAGGTGAGGCCCACGGATTCGGCATAGTAATCCATGCTCTCGGTGACGAACCGCACCCTAGTCATGCGAAAATCAGGAACAAGAAGCGTTCCGGTCGCGCCGTTCAATCCGGCGATCAGCGCGTCCATGATGGCGGCCTTGCTTTTCGGCAGCCGGAAATCCAGCACGGCAACCCAGCGTGATCCCTTGCGCGCGCGGGCCTGCACCTGTCCCGTCAGGCTCGAAATAAAAGACGAAGTTCGTGTGCGTATATAAAAAGTCTGCTCGACCGGATAGATAGTCTCTGGCCAATCGGTCGCGGTCATTCTTGCGGTAGGACTTCCAAGAGTTGCAGTTGAAATGTTGAGCGCAGGCGATTATCCGTAGGGTTATTTCCGGCATCATCGTCCACGAGCCGCATCAGGACGCGGCAGTTATCCGTAATCAGATCGCCTTCCTCGACGGGATCCCGCAGGCGCGGCGCGATAGGGACGGAAGCTTCACCGTCCTCGTCGGCATTCACGTTCTGCACAACCATGTGCGTCCGGCCTTCAGAGGTCTGGATCAGATCGCCCGCCAGCAAAACGCCGAGAGCGGAAGGTGTGAATCCCGACAGGCTGAGGACATTGCCAGTGCCGCTATCAAGCTGCGGCGATCCGGCAAGAGAACCTTTTGCCTTCAACCGTCTGAAATCCGGCATCAGCACATAACCGACCGGCCCTTGCAAGGCAGCAAGAAGAGCGTCAATGCGGCGGGAATCACGGTCGCCGCGAATAAGCTGCAGCTGCGTGATCCACCGGGCGCCATCGCGCTCTTGCACCTGGACATGGCCGGTCAGAGGGCTTTCAAACCGAATTGTATTGGTGCGGATAAAAAACGCCTGCGCCGCCGGACGCAAGTCCAGCGGCCAGATAACCGTCGTTTCTGTCATGGTCTTATCTATATTTTGATTGGAGGAGTCTTAGACTGCAGTGCCTTGCTTTAAGACATCGCTTGCGATTTTAGCGCCTGTGCTGTTGGCACCAGCCCACAGCAAATAATAGAGGTGTGTGCCTCGTGTATTTTTTATCAATCTAGGCTTGGGGCAGTAGCCGTATGCTTCCTTTAAGCGTTTTTGATACCATTTAGCGAGTTGCTCACCGGCGTCATGCTTTTTGGTTTTCAACATTCCAAAAAGATCATTCTTTTCTTCATACACAACGCTTTCCCAATCAGGAGAACCGAAATATTCCGTCAGCTTTTTCCGCTGGTCCTCTGAAAACTGTCCCGATTTGGGTAATAGCCGTTGAATCGCCATGCCCACTGGCAGATTGAGGATAAGCTCTACCGCGCCAGTCTTGCCTATAGCTTCTATTGTACTCCAAGGCACCTGCATGCCGAACGGATCCAAAAAAGCTACAGCGCGGTATTTTTTCCAGTTGTAACCTCCCGCATTTAATAAGTGGTTCTGAATTTGTTCGTTTGCGTCGCCTTCAAGAAGGGTGATTTTTCTTTTATCGCCATATTCTTTTTGAATTTCGGTCAGCTCGCTCACCCGGTCGGCGTTTTTCTCAATAAAGATGTATTCAGTGAAGGGATGCTCAAGATTAAGAGCCACTTTGGGTGATCCGTGAACATACGTTTCGGCTTCGGCTTCTTCCTCACTGATATACCCAGCAACATTGAGTAAGAGATTTTCTTCTTGATCTGCCTTGTCATACTGGCGGAGCGGCGCTTTTCCTGCGCCAGCAAAAGCATCAAGGTAGATAAAACCTTCGCACCACTGCTGTTTTCTTAGGATGGTCGTATAAGCGTGCAGGTATTTACCCAGACACTCCAGTTTTTCTTTTGCCCAAGGGCCGACTGTACCATCCGTTACATAGCTGGTCATTTAGACGCGACCTTGCGCTTGGAATATTCTTCAATCGTAAACGGATATTCATCCCAAGTGCGACCATCCAAATCGCGGCCACCAGATTTCGGTCTGAAGCCTCCCCATTGCTTAAAGAAGAAAGGCACTTTTTGCTTTTTGCATTGATCGCGGACAGACCGCGCCCAGGCAAGCTGCATTGGCCGCGAATTAGGGCCGCTTTCTCCACCGGCAATTACCCATTGAATATTTTTTAAATCGAGTTCGCCGGGATCGCCGATCAATGGCTCTATTGATAAGAATTTTATGGCCGCATTTGTATCTTGAAGATGTTTTATGCGAGAGCGTTTGCTGTGGTCCTCAACGGAAACGCCCAGCCATATATGTTCTGGCACAGGTTTATTTTTATACCGCGCATTCACAAATTTTTTCAGGATAGAGCTGCGTTTTGTCAGTACCTGAAAAATGTGCCAGTCAGCCTTTTCCATTGTTTCAAAAACACGGGCGATATAATCCGATGGAACTTCCTTGTGGAACAGATCGCTCATGGAATTCACGAAAATCATCTTCGGGCTTTTCCATGACAAAGGCTGCTCAACACGCTCCGGCCTTAATGTCAGGTCAAAACCGTTTTCAAAGGGATGGTCTTTAACGCCGCGAAAACGCTCGGAAAAGCGTTCGGCATAGCAATTATCACAGCCCGCGCTGATTTTCGTGCAGCCAGTTACCGGGTTCCAAGTTGCGTTCGTCCATTCGATTTGTGTTTTTTGTGCCATGTGATTCCAAACGAGAACATATTGAGAACAATCGTACCAGAGAAACTCCCATCCTTCAACTTAACAGAAGGCTTTAATCGAACCGTCCGCCACGGCGTTGCCAAGAATCGACAACCTCGGCCCTGGCCGCCGTCGCGCTGGCGCGCACGATTCCAGGGATGCGGGCGGTTAAGGCCCGGTCCACGGCTTCCTCGACCTGGCGGGCGGTGGCGGCGGGATCGGTCGATCCCCGCGCATCCACGTTAACCATATAAGAGGAACCATTTCCTGAAGCCTCGACACCGAGGCGGCCGGACGGCAGGCGGCGCAAGGGCATGATCGCCTCCGGCCCGGCTTCGCCCATTAGACCCATGCCCTTTGCCATCGGAAAGATCGTGGGTTCGAAAACAACCGTGCCACGCGCAAAAGCGTGGACTGGCATGCCGTTGGCGAACACATTGCCCTGAGCGCTGCCGAACAGCCCGCCAAGCCACGAATTCAAGCCGCTGGCGAGAGGGCCGGTGATTTGTGTACGGACGATCAACCGCGCAATGTCGTTCAACATGCTGTTGACCATGTCCTTCCATTCAAACTTTCCGGTCGTGGTGAATTCGACCAGAACGTCCTCAAGGTTTCGCATGGTGTTGGACACGACTTGCTCGACTTGAGACGCCATGTCCGTGGCTTCGTCCGCGTAACTTTGCAAAGCTCGCTGTAAACCAGCCGACCATTCGCGGCTGTTTTGCAGCATGGTGTCGCGGGCGCGCTTGGAGGCGGCCTCGTATTCTTTTTGATTGATGGCTCCTTCTTTAAGGAGCTTGTTCAGCTCCTCCATTTCCTGATTGTATTTTTCCTGCGCGTCAGTTTGTTCTTCGGTGAGATTTTTAATATCTTCAATCAATGCGGCCCGGCGTTCTTCCTCCTTGCGTCTTTCTTCCAGCGCCTTCTTTTCGTCATACAAGGCACCGGCCAGACGCTCAACTTCCCGGCGCTGGTCTTCCGTGGCTTCGGCGGAGAGGCGGCGGACGGCCTGGTCGATATAGTTTTGCCGTTCGGATTTTCCGAGGGCAGCGATCTCGATATTCAAGGACTCGACGATCTTTTGATTGGCCTCCAGCGTCTTTGCCTTTTGCTCCGTCTCCGTTTTCATGCGCTTTTGAGCTGCATCGGCGCGCTTGCCTTCGGCTTCGGCCTCCTGGTCGGCAAGCTGCTTGAGCTTGAGGTTTTTGACCTGCAGGGCTTCGGTCAGGAGCTTGCCGATTTCATCGCCGTTAACGTCATTTTTCAGGGCGTTGATCTGTTCGACCTGGCGGGCATATTCCGCCTCGACGCGGGCAGCGCCTTGGTGCGTGAAATCAAATATCTGCTTTTCAAGGTCGCCCTTGATCTGCTCGACCTGTTTTGCCTGGTCTTCGAGGCGGGCCATTTCCGCTTCGATATTGGCCTTTGATTTATCGTCCGGCTGTCCGGCCAGAGCTTTTTGCTGGTCGGTCTGCAGCTTTTGCAGCTGGATAACGAGCTTGGAACGTCGTTCCTCCAGAACATCGATCATGTTCTGATAAACTCTGACGTCGCCCTCGACAAAGAATTGAATGCCGCCAGCTTCCCGGCGCGCGGAAATCTTTTTCTGCAAGTTATCGATATCGTCATTGACCTCTTTGAGATCGTGACGCACAGAGCGCAGGCTTAAACCTTCCAATCCAAAATCACCGGAAAGAAAGAGCTTTGTTTTCTCGTAAGCAATGCCGATCCCCGCCGCGAATTCGGAGAGGCCGCTGACGACATCCGTGATCAGCGGGGCCAGATCGAGCAGCGCGCGAGCCATGTTGACGCTGACGACTTTGCTTAAAGTGTCAAGTTCATCGCCTGCCTTGTCCGCATTGCGGATCAAATCCTCTTCCAGAACGATGCCAAGATCACGCGCGCGCTGGCGCATTTTCTCGATCTCGGCGGAGCCGTTGGACAGTAGATTGACGAGGGCAACGCCGTCCTTGCCGAACAGATTGAAGGCAAGGCGGACGCGGGCCGTGGGATCTTCCACGCCCTGCAGGGCATCGGACACCTCGTTCAAGACGCCTTCGGTGTCACGAAGATTGCCTTGTGCGTCGGTGACGGTAATGCCGAGCGTGTCGAAGGCGGTTTTGGCCGCGCCGGTTCCTTGCGCCGCTTCGCCGATATTGCGAATGAATTTTTGCAGGGATTTATCGAAACGCTCCTGCGAGACGCCGGAAAGCTCGGCGGCATAACGCCATTCCTGCAATGCCTCGACGCCAAAGCCCAGATTTTCAGACGTATCGTTGATCGCGCTGGCGGCGTCGATGGCCTTTTTCGTCAGCACGGCAAGGCCGCCTATGGTGGCGGCTGCTGCGGCCGCCACCGCCATGATCTTGATGCCCTTGGATAAGGACGCGGCCCGGTCGGTGAGGCTGGCCAGCCCCTTGGAGGCTTTTTCCCCGCTGCTTTCGATCTGCTTGAGGGATTTTTCGCCTGCTGCGCCGACCTCGACAAGCTCGGCCTTGACCTTGCCGCCGTCCTCGACCGCCAGCCTGACGGCGTATGTATGCGTGACCTTAGCCATGATTGTCCGTGGTGTCGTTGAGGAGCGGAACGATGGCGGCCTCGGCTTCCTGCAAAAGTTCGGAAACCGTGGCCGTGTCGTATCCGCGCATGTTGGCGATCTGCAAAGCCGTGCCTATGCCAAGGCCGATGATGCGACCGGATGGAGCGACGCGCAGTTGGCCGAGAGAGGCCATCAGCACATCCCATGCCTGGAATTCTTCTTCGTGGATCAGCCGGTGCTGCTCATAGGGGCATCCTTCGCAGCCGAGGCCGAGGCTTTTGCAGCCTTGGCAGTATTCCGGCCCTCCGCCGCGCTGGAAGTGCCAGCCGCAGAGAGCCTTGATCCGTTTTTTGAGGCATTCAGGAGAACCTGCCGCAGTGTGAATTCCTGATAAAACCGTTCGCCGACCGGATATAAATCCATGACGGCGCGGATATTTTCCGGCGTGGGCAGAGCGTCTTTGCCGTCATGCTCCACGCCCTTGATCGCCGTGATATGGCGGGTTGCAAGCTCATATATAAGGTGAGCCTGGTACAGACCGTCCTTGGTTTCGGCGTCGGCGTTTTTGGGCGTTTCCTTATCCGCGATGCGCCGGGCCGCCGCCTGCGCCGCCAGCATGGAGGCGGTCGTCAGGGGCGTGACGGTCACGGCGATCCCGTAAGGGAGATCGAGATCATAAGGCTCCGGTTTTTGTTTCAGACTGATCATGTGTATTGGCTCCCGTCGAGATCGTTGAGCAGAGTGATGGTAAGCATTTGTCCCGCGACCTCGTTTTTAGCGCCGCGAAAATCAAACGATGCCTGGACGCCGCCCGGCCCGCTGACGGACACCTTGGGCTTGGGCAGATAGACCTCGTGCGCCGTGATCGTCAGAGCGAGACCGGATGCCAGGACGTAGGAGAATTCCAGATCGACCGGCTCTCCGTCTGTTGCCTTATCGAAAAACGTGGTGTCGGCGAACCGCACATCGATGCTGCCGGTCAGCGACGCCACGGTCGGATCGGCGCCATCGATCTTTCCGTCATCGCGGATCGTTTCGATACGCTCCAGATTGTTCGAATAAGTGACGCTGCCCGCCGTCAGGTTGGCGATGGGAACGCCGCCGCTTCGTATCTCGCCCTGAAACTGGCTGATACGTCCGAAGGTGAGCGTCTGCGGCGTGCCGCCAAGCGTGGCATTGCCACGCGCTTCGCCTTGCGCGACCGCGTTGATCGTTGCCGTCGCCGCGCCCGACCTCTGGAAATCAAAGGCGATGGAGTTGAGGACTACGCCTGTATGCATGAAGAAAGCCGGCACCTTAGACAGGCCGACTTCGATGGAATAGCTGGGCAAGTCATCAGCGCCGGACACAAAGACATGCTCCGTGCCGCCGCCAGTAAGGGTTTCGCCGCTCGGCGTGGCCGCCGACGCTTCGATAGTAAAATCGTTTCCGGCCTGACCAGGCGTGTCGTGAACGATTTTAAGGCGCTGCGTTCCGGTCGGGCGGCTGTAGGTGGCGTCGTTGACATCGTCATCGCTGGAAGCATTGAGGACGCTCACCACCTCATCGACGGTCTGGATGACCGTGCCTTTGATGTCGATCTCGCCAGCGCCTGGCGTATCATCCACGAACGTGAATTCCACACCGTTGATCGTGATCGTATCGCCTTCGGTGGGATTGATCGAAAAATCGATATAGCCTTCCGCCGCGGCCGGATCGGTGTCGGGATCCCCGAAAAGGCCGGTCAGCCAGAAGCCCAGATAGCGGGGATCGACGGGGACGGCGATATCGCCGTCATCATTGATCACATCCCGCAGGGGCTGGGCCGGATCGCGGCCAAAGCCAAGGACGGGATCATCGATCAAGCCCTGTTCGCTGCTCAAATTGCAGCTGGTAAAAGGCATTTTCCAGTAATTGCCGGTCGCCCGCTGCCCATAGGTGCTTTCGCGCTTGAGCAGGAGCGTGGCATTTGAGCCGTAAGCTCTGGCCATATAAAGTCTCCATTGTTGGGGGGTTGAAAAGAAAAACGCCCTCCGAAGAGGGCGTTTTGGTTGACTTCCGGGCCGAATGAAGCGTTCATCGGCATGAAAGGAGATTAATCATGGAACTGCATTTTTCTTGGACTAAACTTGAGAAAGCCTTCGAAGAACTGGACACCGGCAAGACCGTAAAAACTCTCTACGGCGAGGAAACCGGCAAGGGTCTGTGGCTCGTGGGCGATCACGGCGTTTACCTGATGCCCAACACCAGCGACGGAAAATATAATGGCAAGCGCAAAGAGGACGATAAGCTGCTGGTCGTTTACGCGAAGGAATGCGATCCCGAAAAACTGGACTTCGATACATGGTGGGAGAACAAGAGAGCCTCCTTCGGCGGTGATGACGGCGCCGATTTTATTGGCTTAGACGAACTCAGAAAGCTGGCCGAAAAACCGCCAACCGCTGGTGCAAAACCCAAATATCTGGTGATCGACATCAAGCCCGACCAATTCGGCCTTGGCATCGTCTGGCAGAAAACGCACTAATCACAGCAACGGCGATGGGGAATCGTATTCTGCGATCACGAATACCGTTCCCATTTTTATGGCCGGTCCTCCCAACACCGGCTCGATAGCGACTTCCGGTCGGCTGTAAGTCATTCCTGCCGCCAGACCGTCAAGATCGGGATGAGCTTCCAGAATTTGTCCGATCTGCACCAGCAGCGCATCGAATTTTTGATCCCTCTGTGCGGGATTTCCTTCCTCAATATAAACGATCACCTCGATTTCATGCTGGTAATAGGCGCTGCCAAAGCCGCCCAGAACCTGATCGGGATCGCCGGGGTCGCCATCG
The DNA here is from genome assembly GCA_023150415.1 of Alphaproteobacteria bacterium. Lineage (GTDB taxonomy): Bacteria > Pseudomonadota > Alphaproteobacteria > Micavibrionales > Micavibrionaceae > JAKLKY01. The sequence goes on from JAKLKY010000010.1 coordinate 23,750, forward strand.
TAAATGACGATCAGGCCATCGGCTGGTATTTTTTCCGGCAGCACGGAATTGCGTTCCACGCGCGCGCCGCAGCCCTCGGTCAGAAGCGTTTTCAGTTTCTCCAGTATTTCTTCGGCCTTACTCGTCATTGCCATCGGACCTTTTCGTGTGCTGCTGCTCGATGAAATTCGGCATTTTTTCTATCCAGACTTTCGCCGCCGACTCGACATCGAGGCGTTTTTCGAGTTTTACCTGACGGATCAGGAGGAACATGATTGCGGTCGTCAGTCCTTTGCCCGTCCGCAGAGCCGTGTCGCTGGCCTTGCGAAAACCCCGTAGCTGGCCTGTCTTGCGGCTGTAGGAGGCGCGGACGTTGTGGACCACAAGAAAAGATGGGCCATTCTCGCGGTAAACGAATTCGAGTTTCCCCAGCTTGGCTTCGGGAAAATTCAGCGGCGTGATCCTTTTGCCGTCGGTTCCGCGTTTCGGCGCCGTGACGGTGGGGACGGCCAGCCACACGCCGCCCGCCTTGGGCTTGATCAGAACGCCTTTATCGAAGGCTTCGACAATGCGTGGCGCGCGGGTATAGACCAGGCCCGCAGAATCGTATCCTTTATTCTCATAAACTTTCGACCGCCACGCATTGGCAAGTTTCGTCCCCATGCCCGCGCTGGTGATCTGCCCGCGCAGGGTGTTTTTCAGACCCTCCGCAGCCTCTTTCGTTCCCGCCTTGATCGCACCCGTCAGGGTGGTGAATTCCTTCTCCATATCCCTGCGGAGGGAACCGATGATCTTGGCGGTAAATTTCATGCGGGCCTCGTATCCAGCGTCCAGACAAGCCGATCCATATCGACGCTTAGGGGTTCACCCTGTATGACGTAGGTGTCATCGCCGATAATCAGGCTATCGCCTTCGGCGGGCGTGACCGGCTCCGAGCGCCGTATCTCGAATACCCGCGTGGTGGAGCTGATCCGCGTCATGTCGAAAGCAATCGTTTCATCACGATGCTTCGACACAACGCGGACGCTGACGGACGGGCCGGATTGGGGAACGTAGAGCGCGTCGATGCCGAAAGCTGCGAAAACGCCATCGACGGCTATCGTTCCGGCTTCGCTCACGGCCTTTTCTCCTTCGTCAGCTTATCGATCAGCGCCTGAGCCTCGGCCTTGGGCAGAGGTTTTTCCGTCAGCACCACGCCTTCGGCATCGACAACATCATATTTGCCGAAACCTTGGTGGCGGAGCGTGGGAATTTCCGGCGTGGGCGGAGCGGATTTATCCGCGCCAACCTCAGCCACAAGGCTGACCAGAGCCTTGGGGACGCCGCCGTCAGGGATGCCGATCACTTCGCCACGTTTGAATTCAACGTGAGCGGTGACACGGTAGAGACCATCTTTCACTTTCTGGAGGCTTTGCAGGCGCGGCTGCACCTGTTCATCCTTCAGCCGCAAAAGAAAACCGGGGGCAAAGGAAACTTTGACCCCGGTCACTTCGTAAAGTCTTGCTGTCATGTATCGCTCCTATTAGGTCAGCGTTGCAAGGCAGCCGTATTGCCAGAAGCCAAAGCCCACGTTGCGCCATGTATCGACGCCGTAGTGATGCTTGTCCTCGTTGAACTCCAGTTCGGAGCCTTCGGCGACGGCTTTGAGCGTGACAGGCTCTTGGTCCACGGCAGGCGCGGGTTGGGAGCCACGCGCAAGTTGATCGCGTCCATGACCTGGATGATATTGGTCTGGCCGTGAGTGAGAACCGGCGCGGCAGTCGCGGCTTTCGCCACATGCCACATCGGAACCGGCACCATGACCAGAAAGTCGCGGGCGTTTTCGTTGAGCGGCTCACCCTGGTCATCCTTGAAGCCGAACATGGCTTGAATGCATTGCAGGATGGAAAGCTGCATTTCCTCGACAGAAGGAACGGTCGTGCTGCCGTGAACTTCAACGGGCAGACCGCTGATGTCGATGGACAGAGCGTTGCTCTGGCTGCCGCTGTCGCCTTCGGCATGGTCAGTATCGAAGAAATACTGCCCGTCGTAAGCGACCCGCGATTCACCGTTGGCGATCAGCTCCGAGATCAGCTTCGCCCAATGCGCGTTTGTGCGGTCGGCAAGTTCGTCCACGCGGACCATGACCTGTCCGGTCTTGTCGCGTTTCATCTCGCGCACGAGCAATTCGAGGGTTGCCTCGAAATGCTTGTTCTCGATGGTGATCCCGTTCTCACGGAATCCCTTGGCGTGACGCCCGCCAATCCACTCGCGCATGACCGGAACCTGGCCGAGCCATTTATAGGTCTCGGATTCCTGGTCAGAGGTGAAGTAATTGGAAAGAGCGTTGATCCATTCCAGCCCCGGATTTTGTTCGAGGCGCTGGTAGTACCGGCCAATAATGGCACGGCTTGAGAGCGTTGTCGCACCCATGTGTGGTTCTCCTTAATGTTTGGAAGTTGATAAAGAAAAAGGCCGATCTGATTAGGATGCGGCCCGCAGGACGGTGTAGGCGATGACGGCGTCATTGCCTGTGTTGGCGGCGGACAGTTCCAGCGCGAGCGTATTTGCCGTGCTGATTGTTGCCTTCTTGATGTAGGCGGCTTGCGTCGGCGGTGAGCCGATGGTCGCCACGACGATGTCCGTGTCGAGCGCGCCCGTAACCGTGTGGTTCAGGGTTGCGCCGCCGCCGGACCAGGTGACCTCGCCAGCGAAAACCACGATATGCGACGGCTTAATGCCGCTATCGAGTTTTTCCAGAGAAATCGTGTCGTTGGCGATATCGGAATTCGTCACCGTTGACGGAGCGCGGGCCGTCCAGAACTCGACAGCGGCCTTGCCGTTGGCGATATAGCGCCGGACAGCGCCGATCTGGGTGTTCGATCCCGCCGTCATCGTGAACGTATCATCGTCCGAGGCATAAACCGGCTTGCCGACATCATCGATGGTCAGGCCGGTAATGTTCAGAATGATCGTTCCGCGCGCGACGACGCGGACGTTCTTCGCGCCATCGGTGCCAGCGGCGTTATCGCATTGCCGCAAGGCAAAGCCGCCGAACACATCGCCCGCCTGCAGCGGACGCGCATAGCCGGAGTTGTTGAGGCCCACGGCGGCGCCTTCATAGAGGATGTCGCCGGTGATGACCGGAAGATCGTTATGATCGCCGAGTTCGTAGTCCCTCGGCTTATCTACAGCCAAAGTTGTCATGGATTATTCTCCTTAAAATGAGGGGTTGAAAGATGGTTACTTGGCGAAGCGGCGGACACGGCCCTCATCTTCCGCTTTGCGGAAGGCGAGATACGTTTCCTTATCGCCAAATTCAGTGCGGATTTTCGGATCGCTGGCCCATTCAGCCGCCGCGCGTTCCTCGATGGGAGCGGAGGCGTCAACGCCAGGGGACATGGGCTGTGGATCGGTCGCGGGGCCGATGCCTTTATTGGCGTTGGCGTCTTCCCGGCGTGATTCAAGGAAGGAAAAACCGCGCTGTTTCTGGGCGGCCACCATCTTCATGGCGAGATCGCCCGGCTGGGTCTTGCCGTCCTTTTTGGCCTCGGCCACCATGTCTTCGTGACCGGCAAGGGCCATCGCTTCGATGGAGAGGATGCGTTCGCGCTCGGCTTTTGCACCTGCGGCCATGCCTTCCTCGTATCCTTGCTTTTTGATGGTGTCCTGCGATTGCTCACGGCCTTCGCGGATCAGAACGCCCGCGATTTGCGGAAATTCACGCATCAGAAATTCCGCCGTGACCTGGTCGCGGCGAATTGTTTCCCCGCCTTGCGGCGCGGGATTTTCTTGCTTGCTCATAGTTTCTCCTTGATTTGAGGGTTGGATTTCGGGATCAAAAAGCAGAGCCAGCGCGTCCCGAAACCCGCCGACCATGTCAGCCATGCCTACGCGCACGGCCTCACGAGCGGGGAGAACATCTCCACGCCCGAAGTCTTGAAGAACTTCGTCTTGAGAAATGCCGCGATGCGCGGCGATGGCGGCCACGAACTCGGCCTCCATCGCGTCGAGGCGGCGCTGGATGGAATCCTGGCCTTCCCTGGTGCTGGGATCGATCTTTTTTCCCGGCGCATTGCTGGAAACAAACCGCACCCAGCCCTTGTCCTGGTCTTTGGCCACGGCCATCGCCACGCCAATGGAGCCGAGCGATGTGGTGGGACCGGCCACAATCCGGTCTGCGGCGGACGCGATCCAGTACGCAGCCGATGCCGCGTTGCCATAGGCGTATGCGACAATCGGCTTTTTCCCGCGCGCGGCGGCGATGGTAGAGGCAAGCTCCTCGACGCCTGTGATAATGCCGCCAGGACTGTCGATCCGCAGGATGATCCCGCCGATGGCCGGATCATTAACGGCGCTTTCCAGTTGTTCGCCGATGGACTGGACATCCGTGCCGCCGAACAGAACAGAGAGAATATTCTGGTACGGCGTAATGACGCCCGATATGTCGATGACGGCAATATTGCCTTGCTGGGCAAACCGCTTCTGAGCCGCAAGTGGAAGCGCGCGGATTGCGCCTTGCGGAGCCTCGGAAGGCAGAGCGTCGATCTGAATGGCGAGGCCGGTGCCGGAAGGAATGTCCCACATCACGCACCGCCTTCCAGTTTTGCCGGAACAATGAAAAGGCTGCCGTCCGTTCCAGCGGAGATAACCGAGATGGTATCGCCTGGGGTAATCGTTTCAGCCCAATTGATTCCGCCAGGCAGGAACACGCTGCCTGCCGCGTTCGCGGCAGTGCCGCCGCCGATGCGGTAATAGCAATCCTCGGTGGCGACAAGCCGCACGAGCGGAGAATTTATCGCTTGCGAAGGCGCTGCCGATCCTGAAAAAGCGACCTTCTGGCCGCTGTCGTAATCCCATTGAGGCGCGGGAACGGGGGTGTGTTGGTCCCCGCTGAATGCGCTTTTGACGCGCTCAGTCATGAAAAATCTCCTTTGTTGAAAGTCAGTCGGTTTCTTCTTCGAGAAGTTTTTTGGTTTCGTCGTCGTTTTCCTGCGGCGACGGTTCGGCCATCGATCCTTCGAGGCCATCTTCAACACGCAGACGCTTTTCCTTGGCGCGCTGCTTGTGTTTTTTCTCCCAATCGCCACCCGTCAGCGCCGCCGTTTCCTCGGCCAGCGTGGAAATACCCATGTTGACCCGCTCCTTGGCGGCATTGGTTTCCTTGAGCTGGTCGATCTGGCCACGCGGCGGGCCGATCCATTCCGTGTCGAGATAAGCGGCACGAATAATCGGATCGCTAAAAAATCCCGGCGCGTGCAGGCGCCCGCGCGCGACAGCCTCGGTAATGACGGCCTCGTAAACCGGCTGACAGAACGAGCAAGCCAGCCACTGGCGGCGGGAACGGAAGAATTTCCAAGCCTCGACCAGAGCCGCTTGCGCCGCACTGTACGAAGCCGTGAAATGCTTAATCAGAATTTCAAACGGTATTTCCAGAGCGACACCGACCTGACGCAAGATCGCCTGCATGAAGGGATCGAACGCCTGGTTGGGGCGTTTCGGATCGGCGATCTCGATGCTCTCATAGGGCATGAGATCAAGGATCGCGCCCGATCCAAGACGAAATTCATCATCGTCGCGGCCGGTTTGTGCGCCCGCCGGGGTTTCGTTCATGGAGGATAGGCCATCTGGATCCTCGGATTTGACGAAGACCGTGAACATGGCCGATATGACTGCCGCCATGATCTCGGCCTCGGTGTATTTATCGAGCTGCTTGAGACTCTCGATTACCGGCGCCATGTATGGCACACCGCGCACAAGGCCAGGGCGCTGCCGGATGAACAGATGCAGAATCGTCCGCGCACCGTCGCGCCCGTAAGCCGGAACGCGCAAGGATTCCCGGCTACGCTTGTCCATCACATCGCCCGGATGGGCCTTCAAAATATGATAGGCAAGCGGAGCGCCATAATTATCGATCTCAACGCCGCCGCACAGGAACGGCGTATCCGTTTTTCCATCGGGATTGCAGATGCGGTCGGCTTCAATGATCTGCAGCGCCGTTGCCAGGGGCCAGCCTGGTCTTTCAATAAAAGTTTTGAGGGCGAAAACATCTCCGGATTCCAGCGTCGAGCGTAGGACAAGGTCTTGCAGACCAACAAAATTCTGCGTGCGGGAGGCATCGCAGTTCTGGCTTTCGGCCCAGAGACGAAATTCGCGCTCGGCTGCCCGCTCGAATGCCTCGAATTCTTCTTCCGTTTCTCCCAAAATACCCTGCAAGACATCGCGGTCGATCCGGCTTTGGACCATCAGGCCGGTGCCGACGACGTTGGTGACGACCGTGTTGACGGCGCCGGAGGCCAGCGGAGCGTTTCGGATCAGGTCGCGGGAGCGGTCCCGCAGCGTCGGCAAGTCCGGTAAGGTGACGGCGTTGGCGCTACCCTCGGACGTTTGCCAGTATTTTGTCTGGCGGCGGTCCTTGCGGGCGGCAGTATATCCGCCATAAAGGGCCATGACAGCGCGGGCTTTTAGGCGACGCAGGCCCGTTTCAGGGCTGACCATGCTGATAGCTTTATCCAGAAGGCTCGGTTCCGGCAGGGAAATACGGCGGCTCATAGCGGTGAACCTCCCCGCGTGCGGATTCCGCCACCGCGTTGCTGGCGGGCAACGCGCTGCTCCAGATAAGACTCGCGCTCATACAAGGTTTTCAGATCGGCCTTGGTTACGCTGCGTCCTTCGTAGGAAACGCTTTGCCCGCCCGTTTCGATGGCTTCGATTGCCGCCCGCACACGGTCGAGTTTGTCTTGAACATCGCTCATAGTTTTATTCCCTTGCTGCGAACACGCCGTCCGCGTGACGGTGATGGTGCCGGCCCCTGAAAAGAAGGAGCGGAAGAGCCGTTTTCAGACTCTTCCGCTTCCAGTTGCGACCAGCGGGGAGGTTGATCGATTCCCAAACTGTTCTCGAAACTTTGCCAGTGCCGTTCGCCGAAGCGGTCCAGCCCTTCGATGGCCGCCGCCGCGCGCGCATAGACGTAGCAATCCAGTGCCTCGTTACGATCACGGATTTTCTGCCATTCGCGCACGGCATAACCGCGCCGGTTCCGGCTTGTCACCAGCTGCTCCGAACAAAGCTGCTTTAAAAATTCCTCGTCCGTTTTGGGAAGGTGAACGTAACCGGCAGGATACGGATCGCCGCTTTCCTGTGTCGGCGGAACCTTGCGGAGATTGTTGAACAACTCCAGCTTGGCGATGCCGCCGACAACAGCACGGATGCGAAGGCCACGCTTAAACCGCTTGCCGTCAGCCGCCACTTCGACGGCGGTAGGCAGGCCGACAAGTGCCGCGCCGCGCTGCACGCCTTTGACGACCGACACGAGGGCGGAGGATTGCCGCCGCGCCCAGGCATAAACCTCTTGCGTGGCAAAGCCGGAGTCGATAGCCATCCGTCGCAGACGCAGATCAAACCCGCCTTCGTGCGGCCAGTTTTCATCCAGCATGGCGTCGAGCTTGCGCCAGACGTCGGCCCTGGCCGTGTCGCCTTCCAGAATGCGGTGTTCGACCAGCCATGATTCCTTGCCGCGGCCCCACGCCCAGACCGAAACTTCAATCCGGTCACGCTGGACGTCGGCGCCCGCCGTGATAAACAGGCCGCTCTTGGGAACCGTGCCGATCCGGTAATCTTCACGGCGCTCGTACAGACGCTGCCAGTCAGGGGCTTCGCCTGTTTCCACGTAGGTTTCTCCAAGTTCGGTGTTCTTAAACGATTTGATGGCAGCATCCGACCCTTGCGCGTCGAGCCATGCGCGGGCGATTTGCTCCCATGTCCTCCAGCCCGCAGGGGAGTAGAGGCTTGAAATATGGAATCCGGCTGTTCTGCCGCCGCCCTCGGCCTGCGCTTCCCAAAAACCGTTCTCTAGCATCCATGTTTTATGGCGTTCCTCGATCCGGCCCTGGCAATGTTCGCATTCGTAATAAACGCCCTCCGGCTGTTTGTCGGGCCATTTCAGCTGCTCGAATTTCAGCCATTGATGCGTCCCGCATGCCGGACACGGCACCATGTAGCGCCGCTGGTCGCTTGCTTCGTACTCACGTTCGATCCGCGAGAGGCCGCGAATGGTCGGCGTGGAGACGAGAAGAATTTTTCGGCGCGAAAATGTGCGTGTCCTGGCTTCCGCAAGAGCAACAGGATCGCCTTCGCCGTCCGCATCGCCGGGGTAAGCGTCGATCTCATCCAGAAACAAATAGCGGACGGGCATCGAGCGCAGGCCGACCGCGCTGTTCGCGCCGGTCATGACCAGGATGCCGCCTTGAAACTCCTTGGCGAGAATGGTGTTGCCGCTGTCCCGCGCGCGCGAGGGAATAACTTTCTCCCGCAGCACCGGACTTTCCTCGATCAGCGGATCGACCCGCTGTTTCGAGTTGCGTTTTGCCATTTCCACGGTCGGCAGCACGGCCAGCATCGGGCCTGGCGCGTGGTGGATGATGAATCCGATCCAGTTATTGCCGCATTCTGTGCCGCCGATCTGCGATCCCTTCATGAAGACGACCCGTTCCACCGCCGAGGATGGCGACAGGCAGTCCATGATTTCCTTTAGGTAAGGTGTCCGGCTGGTGCGCCACGGCCCTGGCTCCGAGGCCGCTTTGCCCGACAGACGCCGGTGTGCGTCGGCCCATTCCGATACGGAAAGGCGGGCATCGGGGCGCAATCCCCGCGCTTCCGATTGAATGTAAATGGCATCGGCGTTTGGCAACATTGATCATCCGTAAAACCCACGAGTTTCCGTCGAATAAAGCAATTAAATGATCGGCGAATTGCCTGGCGCTTCCATCGAAAGCGCGCATTCATGGATTCATGATCAGGCTTCGGCATGGTGCCGGGCCGCATTAACACAAAGAAGGAAAACCATCATGACGACCAAAGCGAAAACCAAGAAAAAGCCCGCCGCAAAACCAAAAGCGGCAAAGGCCACAAGTAAAACCAAGGCAAAACCCAAAGCGGAGAAAACCGAACGGCTCTCCACTAAAACGATGGCGGTTTATGTCGCCCTGACACGGCCTGACGGCGCCACCGTCGAGGAGCTTGTCAAAATCACCGGCTGGCAAGCTCACTCTGTTCGCGGATTTCTCTCCACGAAAAAGAAAAAGGACCAAAAATTTGTCCTTGAGAAATTCACGCGCAGCGAGGACGGCAAGACAGCGTACAAAATCGACGAAGCAGCGATGGCCAACAATGCATAAGGGAGCATTCATTAGTCGGAATGCGCCCTTATTCCGTTGAACAAAGCAATTTAATGATCGCTTCATTTCGTTGATTAACTTCGGGAATGAAGCGTTCATGGTCATACAAACAAAGGAGAAAACCATGACAAACTTTAAACCGCTACCCACCGCAAACCAAGAATGGGGCTTCTGGGGAACCAGCGTCCGCAACGGCTACGATGCCGAACTGACATGGGACGCCGCCAGCCGCTTCCTTGCAAAAGAATTTGAACTCACCGCCGAACAAGCCCGCGATGTTTTAGACGGCCGCTTCGGTCGCCACCTCGCGGACGACCTCAGCATGATCAAAAACGAGGCGGGAGTCGCCAACGGCCCATCCTCGGAAAAAGCGATTAGCAAGCACCTCGCCAGCCGCGTCACCGATCATGGCTGGCGCGATTGTTTTGAAAACGCCATCACCGAGATAATTGGAAAAACCTTCCCGCGCAAAGCACGGTCCACGAAAGATCAGATTTTCACGCACATCGCCCAGCAACATCTCAATATCGAAACGCTGGTAACGCGCAACTCGGACAGCCTCGATTTTCACGATGTATCCGCCGCCAGCATCAAGGACGCTCTCGAAGCCGCCTATGAAGCGGGCCGCAAGGCAAAAAGATAAGGGAGAAAACCATGACAAATTTTGTTTTAGTACGTTACGCCAGAAAACCTGAATCTCTGCACGAGATCGAATCCGTCCTTCGCTACCGCGAGGGGATGGCCTATCAAACCGAGGTGGTAGAAACCAAGGAAATGACCACCGCCGAATACGACTCCTTTGTCCGCCGCCCTCTGGCCAGCCGCGACTGGCTGGCGGGAAAAGGCGGCTTCCGTAACAAGGATGTGCGCCTTGCCATCGCTGTCACGGCGCCGGAACGCCGCACCCTTTATGTGGACCCGTCAGGCTCGGACTATGGCCGTTATATCGGGATGGGCATCGAGGGCGGGATAAAATATCCCGAAATCAAGGTCCAGCTTACCGGCAAGAACGGCAATGTTTTTAATATTCTTGGTCTCTGCGTACAGGCGGCGCGCAAGGCAAAATTGCCGCAGACCGAGATCGATACCTTTTTCGATGAGGCAACGGCCAGCGATTACGATAACGCGCTGGCGACATGCCAACGCTGGTTTGATTGCCAGTAAATTTAGGCCGCAGCGGGCAGTGCATTATTGTGCTGCCTTGCTTGTTCTAGATATTGACCCAGAACGCCGATCAATTCTTCGGCCCATGCTGTTTCCATTTCTCCTTCAACGGGATCAAATTTCTTTAGGTCAGACAGTTCTTCTTTGAACAATTCAACGATACTCTCAGGATCGGACTGCACATCGTATTGAGCATCGTAAGCAAAGCAGATGCCTTTTTCGAGATTTAAGACAACATTAAACTGATACTCCAGATCGACTTCAATTTTCCTTGTTTTCATTTTTATTTCCTCTCAAAAAATTCGCCTGTTTCGGCGTGGGTCGCTTTTTTGCCCGTATGCTGCTCCCACCTTTGCACGATGACATCGACGTATTTGGGATCAAGCTCCATCATCCGGCATTGCCGATCCAGTTTTTCGCAAGCGATCAGAGTTGTGCCGGATCCGCCGAATATATCAAGGACGATATCCTTTGTCTTGCTGGAATTTTTGACGGCCCGTTCCACGAGGGCGACTGGCTTCATGGTCGGGTGCAAATCATTGCGGGCGGGTTTCGGTATAAACCAGACGTCGCCCTGATCTCTTGCCCCGCACCAATAGCGATCAATCCCGTCTTTCCAGCCATACAGCATGGGTTCGTATTGGCGCTGATAGTCGGCGCCGCCCATCGTAAAATGATTTTTTGCCCAGATGATAAAGGTGGACCAATGTCCGCCCGCCGTGATGAAGGCGGTTCTCAGTGTATGCAGTTCCGAGGACGACATGCAGACATAAAACGCGCCTTTGGTTACGGTCAGGGCATTCACGCAGACGTCATAAAGGAATTTTTCAAAGGCATCGCCGAGATTATCATTCATGATGTCGCGGCCCCGCAGCTTTCCGGCGCGCAGTTTATTGCGGGTCGTGTTGCCGTAATCCACGTTATAGGGAGGATCGGTGAACACCATATCGGCCAACTGGCCGTCCATCAGTTTTTCAACGTCGGTGAGGATGGTGGCGTCACCGCACAGAAGGCGGTGGCTGCCGAGTATCCAAAGATCGCCGCGCTTGCTGACAGGCTCTTCCGGCACGGCAGGAACCTCTTCGGATTCCGCTTCCTCGGTTTCGGCGAACAGAATGTCGTCAAGCTCGGCTTCATCAAAACCCAGAAGATCAAGATCGAAGTCCTCCAGTTTCAGGGTTTCAAGTTCCAGTTTCAAAAGCTCTTCGTCCCATCCGGCGTTGAGAGCGATCCGGTTATCAGCGATGATCAATGCCTTGCGCTGCGTCTCGCTCAAATGGCCGATCTCGATCACCGGCACCTCCGACATGCCGAGGCGTTTGGCCGCGGACAGCCGTCCATGACCGGCGATAATTACGCCGCGTTCATCGATCAGTATTGGGTTTACAAAGCCGAATTCCTTGATCGAAGCCATGATCTGCGCGATCTGTTCCTCGGAATGCGTCCGTGCATTGTTGGCATAGGGCGTCATTTCTTCCGGCGAACGGTAGATGACTTGCAATTTATCGGACATGGGCTTTCCTTATTTTTGGCTTTTTGAATCCGGCCTTGGCGATCCTGGCGGCCGCCATATGCGCGTATTCGGAATTGAGTTCGATCAGAACGGCTTGACGATTTAGTTTTTCGGCGACGAGCGCCGTCGTTCCCGCGCCGCCGAAGGGATCGAGAACCGTACAAGGGATGGGATCGGCCTTCGGACACGAGCAAGACGGCTCCCATCCCAGGATTTCAGAAACCTGATACATGCTGCCGCGTAGAGATTTTCCATTGGCAGCACGGAATTTTTTTCTGCCGCTGCTTTTATCGTGCTGGACAAAACTCTTGCTGCAGACAATCCGCTGCCACGGTGCGCCGCAGCGTGGGCAGCATCCTTTTTCGCTGGTGCCAGCCTTGATGCAAGGCTCGACCAGCTTTTGCGGGAAACAGGCGAAATGCCCGCCACGGAAAGGCTCATATCCAATCGTCCAGACCGAACGCATGTTGCGGCCGGGTGCCGTGTGGGGACGGTCCTCCAGCTGCGGGGGCAAGGCCCGTTTTTTCAGGTTGACGAGCGCACGGCGGGGCGAACGATTAGGGTTTATCCCGTCTTTCGGCCCGCCTTTTTGTTGATCAAACCCGGCTTGGCTGATGCGCTTTATCGTCGCGGGAGCAAATGGTTCGCGCACGGCGTCGATGTCGTAAAAGTAATCCCGCGACTTTGTCAGCAGGAAAACAAACTCGTGGGACCGGGTCGGCCTGTCGCGGACGCTCTCCGGCAACGGCGCTTTCTTGGCCCAAACAATATCCGAGCGCAGCCACCAGCCGTCCTCCTGCAGAGCGAACGCCACGCGCCAGGGCAAGCCCGTCAAATCTTTTGGCTTTAAATTCTCGGCAGGCGATTTTTTATTGGCAAAAGCGTCGCCGAGATTGAGCCAAAGCGTACCATCGTCCCGCAGTACACGCCGCGCTTCCCGAAAAACTTCGACCAGTTGCTCGACGTAAGCGGTCAGGGTCGGCTCGATGCCGATCTGATTTTTCACGCCATAGTCCCGCAAACCATGGTAAGGCGGGCTGGTGACGATGCAATGGACGCTGCGGTCGGGCAACTTTTTCAGCCAGGCCCGGCAGTCGCCGTTCAAAATGGTGGTGGTCACTGTTCAATCTTCGATAAAAGCTGCCAGAGTGAGGAACGCATACGCTGCTGCCAGGGGGACAACGCCGTTGCCACAGAGCCGAAGCCGGTCCACCCGGTCGGCCAGCCCATCAGCCATTCGGTGAATAGCGGGTTTAAACGCATCTGGGACGGATCGCCATGCGTCTGTGCCGCCTGGAGCGGGAGGCCAGAGCGGAAGGCAAGATTCGCCAGCGACACTTGTTTCGTGTCCCGTTCTTTCATGCCGGGGCTGTCTTTCCAGTCCCGCGACATCGGTGTCGGCCAGGTTCGCGCCTGCGATGTCAGAGAGCCGTGTGCCTTGTTGGTCCGGTCGCCCTGGCGTTTCAGGAAGGTTTCCTGTTTCTCTCCGGTTTCCGCCGCGCGCGGAGTCAGCCAGTGCCGCGCCGTTTCCGCTAAACCCCTGCCGTGCGTAGAGCTGGTCGAGCCAGGCTCCTGCGCCCTCGGCGTGGGCCAGTATGAATAATCGTTCGCGCTTATGCGAAGCACCGACTTCTTCCGCCGTAAACAGACCCGTCTTAACGCCGTAACCCATTCCTCGAAGGTCATCGTGGACCTGCTGGAATCCCAATCGTAAATGGTGGGATACGTTCTCGAAAAAAGCGACCCTTGGCCGGAGATCGGCCACGATGTCACGGATGTACGGCCAGAGGTGCCGGGGATCGTGTTCTGCTTTTTTCCGTCCGGCGATAGAGAATGGCTGGCACGGATATCCTGCAGTGATGATATCCACGCAGCCACGCCACGGTTTGCTGTCGAAAGTTCTAACGTCAGACCAGACAGGCGCCGGATCCAAGGTTTGATCAGCCATGCGCGCCGCAAGGACGCTGGAGGCATAGGCTTCCCCCTCGACATAACAAACGGCATGGCAGTCAGGCAGAGCGAGCTTGAGTCCAAGCTCAAGTCCTCCGGCCCCCGCACAGAGGGACAGCACTGTGGGGGTAGGACAATCCACACGGAAACTCTCATTGTTAAAGAAGCGGTTTGCTCAATTCTTCCAGGACGCGGTTGATCTCGTCCGTCAGGATTTGATGAATCTTTCGCCGGTCGCTTTCGGCGGCGAGGATGGCGTCGATGCGGTCAGGGATTGCCAGCATGCCATCGCGTATGATCCGGCCACGCCGGAACGCGGCGGTTTTCATTACATCGACGTCGATATATTTTCCGGCCTCGACCTTGGCTTTGATCTCCAGCAGCTTGGCTTTTTCGGTTTCGCTCTTGATGCGGGTTTTCAGAAGCAGGGTCGGCAGTTCCGAAACTGGAATGGATCGTTGCGGCGGGGCGGCCGGGGCGGAAACTCCAGGCGGCGGCTCGGCGGTCTGCGTTGGCGCGGACGGTGTTGCCGATGCCATCTTGCGGCGCAAGGGCCGCGCCGGTTCGCGGCGGGCTTCAATAATCGCGTCGGCGGTGGATGGATCGATCTTGCCATCGGTGAGCGGCAGGATTCCTTTTTGCACCAACTCGCTGATGTACTGGCGGCTGACGCCCATGCGCTTGGCATAGTCGATTTGCGTCATCAGCGGGCCAGCCATGAATAAAAATCCTTGTCAAGTAAGCTGCTTACTTGACAAACATTTCCGGGGCCGAATTAGCGCGGTAATTCAAATGCTTGCGCGTGGCCTGGAAGTTTTTGTCAAGGAAGCTGCGAGGCCAGACGCTAAAAATGCGTCGCGCGTTGCCCGCCCTCAGAGGAATTCGCCCCACAGGACCCGTTGATGATCGCTGACCATCGCATCTGATCTTCGATGAGAAATCTTTTTTTGAAGGCGCTGGGGGGATAGAGAGCGATTCTTTTCTGACGCATCTTTCCTGAGCGTAGAAAAAATCTGCCATATTTTTGGGAAAAATGTGCAAACCGAAATGTCCAGACATTGTCTTTACACGCCTTTTGTTTTTTATCAATGGGTTAGAACGGATGATAACGCCGGATGATCTCGCCAAAAGGATCGCTGGCATTCAGGCGGGCGACTATTTTGGCAATCCCCATGTTGTACCAGGTGGTGACGGAGGACCGGCTGCTTTGCTGTTCGTGCGCGATGACCTTCCAAGGCACACCGCTTGCGCGCCGCCAGATGATCTTGCTCTCCCGCACCGGCACGGCCCGCAGCCATTCGCAGACATACTCCATCTGGCTGATTTGCCGTGGCGTGGGACGCCAGCGTTTTTTAACTTCGTCCTGATTAATGATTGCATCCCAGAAGTCATAGACGGGCGTGGGCCATGTGGTGAAATAGCCTTGCACGGTAACACGCGGCAGGGATTTCATCACCTCGGCGGCATCCTCCATGTAGGACTCCACCATCTTATGCGTCCAGTAAAGTTCGGGTAATGGCTCCATCATCTGTCCTCCCGCTGATAACCGAACAGGCGTTCGCCGATTTCCTTGAGCCTGTTTTTCTCGGTGGGTGTCAGGCGTCGGTCGCTGAGTTTGATGGACAGGACGCCATCTTCACGCCACGCTTTGCGCCGCATAAGGTCCATCTCCTGTTCATTCGCGGGGACTTGACCCATGAATTTGGTGATCGGGCTTTTAAAATCGTTCATAGGGTTTCTCCTTTGTTTTCGAACAGGGGGCCGGACTCGACGGTCCAGAAAAGCAAGGCAAGAGCATCGGCTTCGTTGTCATCCATCGGCGTGTGGCCGCGGTGCATGACGGCGCGGCAAACCTCTTCTTTCGAGGCGTTGCCCTTGCCGGTGATGTGTTTTTTGATCGTGGCAACAGGAACGCCGAGATAAGGGACGTTGTGATCCTTGGCCCAGATTTTGAGCTGGCCCATGAATTCGCCGTACACATGACAGGCGGTCGTGCCGAGGTGTCTGCGTACTTCTTCAAAGACGCAATAATCGATGCTGCCCATTTCCTGCATGCCGTCGAGAAAGGCGCGGAAACGCAGCAAGGCCATGCCGCTATCCTCGAACCGGCCGGGTTTGAACCTGGTGACGCCGGAATGAATATCCCCGCATCGGCGTCGCAACGCCCATCCGGTGTTCTGTCCCAGATCAAGGGCCAGTATTTGCCTTATATTTTCGTTCATAAAACGCTCCTTTCGTGCGTGGTTAAAACGGGATGTCGTCGCCCTTCGACCAGTCGAAGGGTTCGTCTGGTGGATTGGCTTTGCCGTGGATGGCGGTGATTTCCGCGCCGGGGAACGTGCGCTTGATGTCGGCGATAATGCTGCTGGCGTGATCAATGAGGTGGGCGATTTCCGAAAGCGTCCATGTTTCCCGATCCGGCGTGGCGACCATGTGCGCTTCGGAAGTGGTGCGGACGACAGCAACGATTTTATCGCTGCCCGGCAGTTTGACTTCCCAGACCTCGGCGGACAGAGGCTGCTGACCGGCTGCCGTGGCTGCCTTGTCGAGAGCCTGCCATGCCCGTTTCATGCCCTCGGCCTGCACGGACAACAAATCGGTTTGACCGGACTGGATGGCAGCGTCGAATTTTTCAGCCTGGGCGTCGAAACGGGATCGCAGATCGTCGTTGACCAGGAGCCGCAACCGGCCAATGCCCCATTTGCGTTCCATTTCAGATGCGATAAAATCAACGCCGTCGGTGATGGCTTTCTGAAAATGTCCAGCAGGCGCAAAAGCTGCCCGTGACATTTCAAGTTGCTGGCGTGTCGGAGGGATGCGGCGTTTCATACGCGCCTCCCGGTCCCCAAGGGGAGGAGCGGCGTTGCGGGTTCAACGCCCGACCACCCCTTTAGGGGGGAACCTTTTGAACTCTTGAACTGGCAATTAAAACAATGATTTAATTGACCCCAGTTCAGGACTTGAACTGGAACTCTTGAACTCCGTGGAAAATCAACGGGTTCAATAAAGTTCAAGCCTTGAACTTTTTTTGGCTTAAAACTCATTTTCATCCTCCATGTCATCGGTGAATTCAGGGGGTGCCGAGGCGAGGTCTGCGGCGGCGGCAGGGCGTGAGAAACGCCGTAGGGTGACGGGCCGGACGCCTTCTGCGATCATGAAACCGGCCGCTTCTTCACCTGTGACGATGACGATGGTGGTGCGGCAGGCGGCCTCTATGAGATTGCGAAGCGTGGTGCTGGCCTTCTGCTTTCCTTCGGGCGTGGTGACGCGGTATTTGCTGAAGGACGCATGGCCGGACCAGGCCAGCCGGATGGCGGCGGCATTTAAGGTGATGGTTTCTTCTTTGACCTGGGCGAGCAGCGCGCAGATGATTTCGTGATATTGATCGTCGCCGCTGGTGGCGGGCAGCATGGCATCCGACAACTCGACCGGCTCCAGCACGCCGACCTCATCGGTGTTGGCGATAACCACGCCCACGCGCTTGAACCATTTGGCTTCCGGCGATGCCAGCGACAGGTTGGCCTTGGCGTCATCAAGGCGGATATAGAAGTGACGGAGGTTTTCACGGATGCTGTGGCGTTCCGCATCCTTTTTGCTCATGCCGAATAGCGTTTCGATAACCCGCGACACGCCGATCAGTGCGCTGGCGCCACGCGCCGTATTCATATTTCCCGCGTGGCCTTCAGACGATCCCTGCGGCGGCTTGGCCGTGTGATGGACGAGCAGCACGGCGCAATTCGTGCGGCGGGCTATCTCGCGGAACATCTGCCCGACGAGTTTGATCTGCTGGTTGCTATTTTCTTCGCATTCGTGCGTTTCGATAAACGGATCGACAATCAGGACCGATATTTGATGACGCTGAATGTGTTCGATGCAGGCTTCGACATCCGGCAGCCTGACAACGGTGCCGTCCGCCAGCGTCCTGGCAACCACCAGAGGCCGGTCGGCGCCGCTGTTAAGCGCGAGTTGCCCGCGAATATCAGAAAACGGAATGTTGTTGTGTTGCAGGACGGCGGCAAGGCGGCGTTTTAATTCGTCCGTGTCATCTTCGTTATTGTAAATCCAGACCTTGCCCTGGCGGTGGACCGGCTGGCCGGTGATGGGTTTGCCTGTGATGATGGCGACAGCCTGCGCGATACAAAGCGTGGATTTGCCGACGCCGGGCGGAGCCACGAGAACGCTTAAATATCCTTTGAGCAGACTGCGGCCCAGAATCCATTGCCGGACAGGAATCATGGCCGGGTTGAGAACGTCCAGAAAATCGGCGGTGAGCGGCGTGTTTTCAGGACCGTCCGGCAAAAACGATGTCGGATCGGGGATATCCCATTTTTCCCGCGCGCCGTTGATCATGGTTTGCAGATCGCGGGCGGTCTGCTCGACCGTATATCCCGGCTGCGTCATGGCCGCGGCGAACATGAGAATTTCGATATCGGACAGGCCGTTGCGGACCCAATGGGCCGTCAGCCGCAGGGCGTTGCGGTGCCAATGGCCGGGCCGGTGCAATTCCTGAAGGCAATCCTGGACGCGCAGACCGGCCGGTTCGGGCAGGTTGAGGGACGATCTGGGGGTGGTGGCGGGAGGCAAATTCGCATGGCTTGTTGCGGGCTTTGCCTGCAGGAGCGGCGCGCAAGGGAACGCAGCCTCGATTACCTCCAGTGAAAATCCGTAAGGATGAAGAATTTCAAGCTCGGTAATCTCGGTCTGGCGGCCTGGTTTTTTGGGCCATGCCACGGATCCGGCCAGGCGCATGACACGCGGCGCGTCGGTTACATGCGGATCGCCGCCGAGGGCTTCCGATATCGCTTTAAGAATGGCCTCGGATTTTTTGAAATCGGTAATTGGCTCATCGAGCTTCCACCAGAACTGGCGGCGCAGATGCGGAATTTTTCCTGTGGTGACGATGAAATTCGGACGGATATTTTTTGTTTTCTCTATGGCGGCTTCGGCCATGCCTTCATCGTCCAGATCGACATACAGCGCGGGAAGGAACAGGCAATCCGAACCGCTGGCTCTCTTTCCTTTATTGGCGGTCATGGCGCGCGCGGCGGCGCCGATATAAACATTCTGCCCTTTGAAGCTATTGATCTCTTTTGCGCGCTCGATCAGGTCGTGATAATCGGAAAGCTCGAAAAGCTGCGCGTGGCGGACGTCGGTGTCTTCATCCCTCGGCCCGGTCCACGACAGTTCGATCAAGGCGTCCGCCATGCTGTCGCCGAACATCAGCTTGATATGCTCAAGCATCCGTTCCGCATCAGGCATAAAAATAGCGTCCGTCATTTCACGGTTCTTCCTGCTCTGGGTTTCGGGAGGGAGGAGCCGCCCATTGCTGGACGGCTCCCGGTAGTGGCGGGGTTAAAAAACCGGCTTGGAAAGATTGCCAGTGTCCTGCGCTGCTTGCGTTTGAGGAGGTTGGACAGGGCTGGCTGCCGATTGGGGAGCTTTTTGCGGCGCGGGCTGCTGCTGCGTCTGCGGTTTGCTTTCGCCGTCATCAAGGGCGGCGGGCCGGTCGATCCAGTCCACGATCACGAGCGTCGGGACGTTGGTGCGGCCCTTGCCGAATTGCGCTGGCTCACCGCCGCGATATTCGATGACCGGCACCTTGCCGTGATGGTTGGGCAGTTGTTCTTCGTACTGCGCGTAGAGATTTTTGATGCCTTCGACGGCGCCGGTGCCGGTGGTTGCGAATTCGCGCAGCCGGTCGGGACCGAATTCCTGCGGCAGCAGAATGTTGAAGCCGAAGCCGCGCTTCCATTCGCGTCCGTCTTTCGGTTTGTCGGCCATCTTTTCCAGGCTCTGGTCCCATATCCATTCCGGTGGGGAATTTTCGGCGAAGATGCCCCAGCCGGTGCGGATATTGGCGAGATCGAACACGCAGCGCGGCAGATTGATCGTCTGCGTGCCTTGTTCGGTTGACAGCGCCCAGCTGCTGGTTCCGGCCATGTACCGGATGTGGGGGACGGCGGTGCCGCCGGTGTATAAATTAAGAGGCATAGTTTTTCTCCTTTGCAGTGGTTGGTGGGTTTAAAAGCCGTAAATGTCCTTTGCGGCCGCCTTGGTGAGCGGACCCCATCGGAAATTCGAGTAATCGGGTGTGAGCAGACCGGCGAGTTCGCGCCAGTCATCGGATTTGGAAAGAAAGCGCATCAGGCAATGCGCCAGGCCGGTCGCCGTCTTGATGGCTTCTTCGGCGGCCTCTGCGGAAAGTTCGAGGACTTTGTGATCCGATTTCGTGGCGTAGCAGAAACGCTGCGACCTGTTGCCGCTGGCCTTCCAGTAGATCGCCGCCTGCAGCTGGTGTTCCTGCGACATATCTTCCGGCATGCGTGCCGTGGTTTTCAGGTCGACGTCGAGGCCGTGCGTTTCGAACGCGAAGTCTTTAAATCCGATGATGGGAACGGGAATGCCTTCGAGGAAAATTTCAATCTTGTGCTGTCGGTCACTGCCTTCGGGCGGCGTGGGAGTGCCATAGGGCCGTAAGGCCGTGAGTGCGTTGCGGACAAAACCGTCGAACGCTTTTTTCCGGCCATCGGCGGGCCGCCCGGTGATTTCTTCAAGTTTTGATTCGCGGTCTTCCGCGTCGTAACCGCCGAGCGCCGTTTTCTGACGATAGGATTTCACGGCAGTGTCGATGCATTGTTCTATGGGGAGGTCGGGATGAAACAGTCCTTGCGCCACGCCTTCTTCGACGGCTTGCCCGGCGTGCATGGCGATGTTGGCGGGATCCTTGATGCCACCCATATAAGAGATCAGCCAGTAAGGTTGATTGCTGCGGGCGGAGTTGAGACTGGAGGCCGAGAGATGGGCGATGCCATGTTTTTCAAAAGGATTCATTTTTTCTTTCCGTGCGTTTTGTGAAGCGACACGAAAAGCGTGAACCTGACAGGCCCATGCTGGCCCGGTAACCGACTAATGCTCGGCTAGTGCTGGGATGGTGTTGGGGTACGCGTTATGATGGAGTTCTTCAAATGTTCTTGTGGCAGGGCATGGATTGTGATATGCGCCACAATTCCCGGCCCTGCAACTTTTTAGCTTGCAATTTTTTCCTGATAAATCAGATGAATACCATCGTATTGCATGACTGGACTGTGGTTATCGGGAATCGAATCATTGACGAACATAACAGGAACGATTTAACATCTACAACTACCAATATACAAAATCGATGGAGTCGTCTGTTGTGAAAACATAAGGGGGTCACAGCCATGTGGAGACATAGGGAGCGTTTATACTATACATTTCCAGAGCTAATGGATTTTTACAGTATCTCAAGGGCCGTGCTTGATAACAGGGTTCTGAACGGCGCGCTGACCGCCCACACATGGATCCAGCCTTGCTGTGCTGAGGCTATTGTTGAAATGCCGAGCGGTAATCAGATTTTGCTTACGAAAACGGACAAAATCTGGGAAGGCTATGGCGCGATATATCCCAACGACTATCGAAAAATTTTACAGCGCGGATGCGCTCACTTGCGTGAATTCAAAGGCCAAGACAGTGAAATGCTCCGGCTCAAAAATGGTGCGCCGGACATTATGGTCCATCTGGAGGATATCGTGATCCTGGCCAGGGATCGAGACAAGCTGGAGGAATATTTTGGATTTTCTCCCGACGTAGCCGAAGCCACCGTGGAAGTTTTGGGGCGAATTGCTCCTGTCAAAAGAACGGCAGCAAGGGCAGATCCTTCATTTCGCCACGTTACATTTGAAGATGAGGAATATCTGTTTGGGACGGTGCAGGCAGCCGTTGTAAAGCAGCTATATGATTCTGCCAAGGCTGGCGATCCGTGGGTGAACGGAAAGAAAATTCTTGGTAACGCGGGATCGGAAGGAAATTCTCTGCGAAATATTTTTGCACGCAAAAAGAATTGGAGAAAATTAATTGAGTCTGACAGCCGTGGGTATTATCGTTTGAATGAAAAGTTTGTCGCCAGCGTATCTTTAAGCGCGAACGATCATCACCCCAGCATCGGATAAGCATCATCCGAGCATTGGCCTGTTACCAGGCAAGCACGGCCCCGGCCGGTTCATCCTTACAGCGATCTTTACCGCTGGAGGATTGCCTGAATGGACCATACGCCCCCACATCACATGAGCGCCGCCGAACGCATGGCGGAAATTGCTGGAATGTTGGCAGAAGCTATAATCAGGCTTAAAAACAAGAGCAAAAACAATGACTTAATAGAACATTTTGCTGGACTTCACTGCCCAGCAGAGCGTCCATGTTCCCATGAAAATGGAGACTGCGATGACAAGTAAAAGTGTGATCAACCAGCTGGCGGCATTGCCAAATATGGGGGTGCCGGAGTTGAAAAAAATGTGGGGCAATCTTTTCGAGACGCCGCCGCAAAGCAATAACAAGGATTTTCTCCTTCGAAAAATCGCATGGCGGATTCAGGAGCTTGCTTATGGCGGGCTGCCAGACGACACACGGCAAAAGTTGAAAGACCTCCGCCGAAAATCAGAAACCTATCATGCAAAGCGTGGATCGTTGCCGCCAGAAGGCACGGTGCTGACGCGGGAGCATGACGGAGAGGATCACAAGGTTCTCGTGCTTTATGACGGGTTCGAATATCGCGGCTGCAAATACCGCAGCCTCTCGGAAATAGCCCGCAAGATCACAGGCACGAAATGGTCTGGCCCACGATTTTTTGGATTGAAGTCATGAATCAGAAAGCAAAAAAACGTTGCGCGATATATACACGCAAATCCCACGAGGAAGGTCTGGATAAGGAATTCAACTCTCTAGAGGCCCAGCGCGAAGCGGGCGAAGATAAAATCCGCTCCCAGAAACATGAAGGCTGGGTTCTGATCCCTGAAGAATATGACGATGGCGGGATATCGGGCGGGACGATGGATCGGCCCGGCTTGCAAAAACTTCTCTCCCATATAGAAATGGGTCTTATCGATGTGGTGGTGGTCTATAAGATCGACCGTCTGTCGCGCTCCATGCTCGATTTTTTGAGCATGATCAAATTTTTTGACGAACATAATGTCTCGTTCGTATCTGTCACGCAGGATTTTAACACCGACAACCCGATGGGACGGTTGATGCTGAATATCCTGCAATCCTTCGCACAGTTTGAGCGGGAGGTAACCTCGGAACGCATCCGCGATAAAATCGCAGCCTCGAAAAAACGCGGCATGTGGATGGGCGGCGTTGTGCCGCTGGGTTACGACGCGATGGGACGTAAGCTGGAAATCAATGCCAACGAAGCCGAGACGGTTCAGTATATCTTCAAACGCTATATTGAAATTGGCTCGATGACGGCGCTGATGCGCGATCTCAAAGAGAAAGGCTGCAAAACTAAAAGCTGGGTGTCAGTCAAAGGAAAATATTATCCGCCGAAGGACTTCAATAAATCGAGTCTTTACCGGATCCTCGGCAACCACGTTTACATTGGAAAAATTCGGCACAAGGCAAAGGGCCAGATTTACAACGGCCAGCACACACCCATCATTGACCAAGAAATATGGGACAAGGCACAAGCCATTATGTCCGGCAACACTGTGGAGAAAATTCGTGTCTCTGATAACAAGGACAGGCCGTATCTTTTAAAGGGCTTATTGAAAGACGCGGACGGATTTTCCCTGACTCCGAGTTCTTCACAAAAAGGCGGCAAGCTATATCGTTATTATGTTTCTCTAAAAGCGATCAAGCATGGCTATGACCGCTGCGCGATCAAAACCGTGTCGGCGCAGATGCTCGAAGATATCGTGCTTGATACGGTCAAAAAACTTATTACCGGCCCTGAAATAAGGGCGCAAGCCGCAAAAGTCTGCGGCCAGAGAGCTACAGCGCCGGAAATAAAAATCGCTTTTGATAATTTTGCAACGATATGGGATGAGCTTTTTCCGGTCGAACAGGCGCGGATCGTCCATTTGTTAATTGAAAAAATCATCGTCCACCCCAATCTTTTGAAAATAACATTCAGACCATTCGGCTATATGTCGATTCTTACTGAAATTATACCCGACCTCAAATCGGTGGATCGGCAGACAGCCGCAATCGATGGCCCTGTATCACTGGAAATTCCGGTAGAATTTCAGCGCAAAGCTGGCCGGAAGCATATCACAGCACCGAACGGCAGGGACTTGGTACGAAACACGCGGCCACGGCACGACCGGAGTCTTATAAAAGCCCTTGTCCGCGCCCACCAGTGGCAGGACATGCTTGATACAGGGCGGTTTCGGACGGTCGACGAAATAGTAGAGAAAGAAAAAATAGGCGAGAGCTATGTCCGTAAAATCATCCGCCTGACCGAACTTGCGCCTGATATAACAACAGCCATTATTAACGGACAGCAACCCAGAACCTTGACGCTCTCACAATTAATGGAGCAATTGCCGATTTGCTGGACTGACCAGCGGCAACAGCTCGGCATTTAAAAATGGGACCAGGCTTGCGGATTTTGCTTCGGCCAGCTAAAAATGGGCATGGGTTTTCGTTTCCGCAAATCGATCAAAATAGCGCCGGGCGTCCGGTTGAATCTCAGCAAGCGCGGCGTCAGCAGCGTGTCTGTGGGCGGCAAAGGGCTGACCTATAACATCAATAAAAAAGGATCAAGGACGACCGTAGGGCTGCCGGGGACCGGCATGTCCCATTCGTCGTATCAATCTCACAAGGATGCCAGCGGCCCCAATCCTGTCCTGATAGGGATTGCTCTGGTGTTTCTCGCCGTGGTTTTAATAGCCATATTCAGCTAAAATGCCGTTGCGACTGTTCCGCTTGCATGGGTACAGCGTCCACAAACTGGTTAACGACCGCTCCGATTCAATATCCTGAAAACAAATGAAAATTTCACCTCACTAAATCATTGTGTCGGTGAGGTTAGGCCGGAGAAAAATGCCCCTTTGGAGACTAAAAGGGGAGAAAACGGGCCGGATATTCTCTTGTTTGGTGAGGTGGGAATGTGCTTGGAAGCCCCGATATTCTGGGGCTTTCAGGGCATGCATCAAAACGGAGACAAAAGTTTGAAAGTGTTAAATGGCGGAGACGGAGGGATTCGAACCCTCGATACGGGTTTAGCGTATACACGATTTCCAATCGTGCGCCTTCAACCACTCGGCCACGTCTCCTTCGGAACGCCAGACCCTAAACAATCATGGAATAAAGCGCAACCCTTAACCGTAACGGTTAATCCCTTCGCTGCCGGGCCAAACTAGCAACAAGACATAAAAACAATGCAGGAAGAGACTAAGCAAGAACATGACGGTGCTGATCTGGAAAATTTGTGCTGCTTCAAACAGAAACTCCCGGTAGAACATCAAGCCTGCATTTAGAATCCCGAGCAAAATCATGACCAAAATAACCCAGCCTGAAAGGTCAAGATCGTGCAACCGCCGCACCGTGACCGCAAAACTGCTGACCACCATACCCAACAAAAGCAGGAAAAAGCCGATAAAGCCGAGATCAGGCAAGCTGATATAGGCGGCGAGGAAGAAAGGTCCGATAAAATAAGCAACCCAGATCAAAATCCAAACCAGACCAAAGGCAAAATAGCCTCCGCGCCCGGTGCGTCCCTCGAAAGAAAGCAGATAATCCAGCATTGAAAATCCTTTATTTAGCCGTGTTGATTATATAACAAACTACCACCACTCAAAAGCCTTTGTTTACGTCCGTGCCAATGCTATTCTGGTCTCGGAAAGTGTAAGGGAAGGCCTATGTTCCGTTATGTATCAGTTGTACTCCTTCTGATGATACCAGCGATTTTGGCGCTGGGGCATGATTTATACGTGAACTTTTATGTCGAACAGATGGAGAATGATTTCAGGTTGAGTGACTATGGCTATATTCTCCAGCGCTATTTCCCAGAAGAGCATATGGAGCTTAGGCAATATACACCCGTGGTTTACGAACCGTATATGACTTACATGCTCCAGCAAAAGGCTGTTATTGTTGGCGTTTTTTATGGATTGGCAATGCCCTTCATTCTCGCGGGTCAGCTTTTGCTGCTGCGTTTGATTTTTGGCGGGTCCAGCCATAAGTTCGGTGTGCCTATGCCGGATCGGGATGAGCTGCTTGGACGCAAAGCAACAACCAAATACAAATATAAACGCCGGTAAGACAGCCTAGACAGCCGTCTTGGAAAAGGCATGCATTTAAGGTAGACATGCAGAGCATGAGCGCGCAACAGCAAAAGCCTGTAATACTTCAGATCATTCCCTCGCTGGGTGCGGGCGGCGCTGAACAAGGCTGCATCGACATCGCCGCCGAGTTGCGCCGTGCGGGCGCAGTGCCTTTGGTCGTGTCGAATGGCGGCGGCCGCGTACATGAGCTGGCCCGTCTGGGCGTACAGCATATCAATCTGCCGGTTGATACGAAGAATCCCTGGCGGATGTGGCGTAATGCAGGGGCGCTATCGCGCCTGATTCGCCAAAACAAAGTTAATATTGTCCATGTACGTTCGCGCGCGCCAGCCTGGAGCGCCTATTGGGCATGCCGCCGTACGCGCACACCTTTGGTGACGACTGTTCATGCGCCTTATAATATCAACGGTATGTTCAAGCGCTGGTACAACAGCATCATGACATCAGGCGATAGGGTAATTGCCATTTCTGAGAGTATTGCTCAGTACCTACGCGAAAATTATTTTTTCAATCATGATAAAATACGCGTTATCCCGCGTGGGATTGCGTTGGAAAAATTTCATCCGACCGCTGTTACACCTGAGCGGCTGATTGCCTTGTCGCGTCAGTGGCGGCTTCCTGAAGGGGCTAATATTGTGATGCTGCCGGGGCGTTTGACACGCTGGAAAGGGCAGCATGTGTTGATTGACGCTCTGGCTTTGCTTGGGCGACGTGATGTTTTTGGCTTGATCATCGGCGATGATCAGGGACGAAAGGAATATCGGCGCGAACTTGAACAATCGATTGCGGAAAAGAATCTGGGTGGGCGTGTTCGGATTGTCGATCACTGTGCGGATATGCCGGCGGCTTATATGTTGGCGACGATCGTCATTTCCGCATCGACAGATCCCGAAGGGTTTGGTCGTGTCGTGGTCGAGAGCCAGGCGATGGGTCGCCTTACTATTGCCAGTAATCATGGGGGCGCCAAGGAAACCCTGATCGAAGGGCAAACAGGATGGCTGGTAACGCCGGGTGATCCTCAGGCCCTATCCAAAGCGATAGAAGAAGCGCTGTCATTGCCAGCAGGACAACGGGCAATTTTAGCAACACGGGCCATGACACATGTTGCAACCCATTTCACACGGGAGTTGATGGCTGATAAAACACTCGATGTCTATGCCGAACTTCTTAAAGCCAACGGTTTTCTTCGTCTTGAATATCCCAGCCTGGAACGTGCCGCTGAATGACGCCCAGCGGCCTTGAGCGCATTTTGGTGATCAAACATGGAGCGCTGGGCGATTTTATCCAGGCTTTGGGCCCTATGGCCGCCATTAGACGCTATCATCCCAACGCACAGATTACGCTCCTGACGACGAGCCCATATACGGATTTGGCTCAAGGCTGTGGTGTATTCGATACGATCTGGATCGATCAGAAACCAAAATGGTGGAATTGGTCAGGCTTGTGGAGCTTAAGGCGCAAACTTATGAGCGGAAATTTCAGCCGTATCTATGATTTGCAAAACAGCGACCGTACGGATCTTTACCTTCGCTTGTTTCCACATATCCTGCGCCCAGAGTGGGTTGGACGCGCGCCGGGGGCATCGCATCGCAATGATAAACCTTCACGAACGTCAGGCAATGCCTTTGCTGGCCATGTGGAAACATTGGCAAAGGCAGGAATTAACGATATCACAGTGGATAGGCTGGAATGGTTGCAGGGGGATCTATCGGGTTTTCCGCTTCGCTCGCCCTATGCCTTACTGGTTCCTGGCAGCGCGCCCAGGCACATGCACAAACGCTGGCCAGCAGAGCACTACGCAAAATTAACCCTGAGATTATCGCGCGATGGGATTCAAAGCGTTATTTTAGGCACCCGAGACGACGCGGAGTGTATCCAAGCTATCGTATCTAAGGGCGCGGCAGAAAGTTTGAATTTATGTGGACGAACGGATTTTGGTCAGATTGCCGCGTTGGCGCGCGGGGCTGTGCTTGCAGTGGGCAATGACACAGGGCCTATGCATCTGATTGCACCGACGGGATGCCCCAGCCTCGTGCTGTTTTCTGCGTACAGCAACCCAATACGTCATTCGCCTTTGGGCCCGCACGTCACCTGCCTGCAAAGGCAGAAACTTCAGGATCTGGATCTTTCAGATGTTAATACAGCGCTCAAAGAAATACTTGAAACAAGTTCAGTTCAAGGAATCCGAGCTTAATATCTTATGAAGGCATTGCAAAACAGGACGCGTAGCCTTTTCATTCAAGGAGTAGTATATGGTTTGCGCTTCGCGCCGCGTCGAAACAAGACCATCGCGTCGAAGCCTGGCCAAGTGCTGAGACATGGCGGATTGGCTTAGACCAACCAGCTTCTCAAGATCGCCCACGCAACGCTCTTCATCGTAAAGAGCGCAAACAATCATTAACCGCTTTTCGTTTGCTAACGCCTTAAGGACTGCTACCGCCAATTTCGCGTTACGCTTAATTGCATCAATATCCATTTAAAAAATACCTTTTCCCGCCCACACGCGGACTAAAGAATACAAATAACTATACTACTAATTTGGATAGAGTACCGCTTTTTTGTCAAGCATTCTTAGTAAAGTATAGTGATTTCATCCACTAATATACGACAGAGGAATTAATATTGCCTTTGTAAAAAAAAAATATAACCTGAGCAGATGGATGATCTGCTCA
>JAKLKY010000011.1 GCA_023150415.1 Alphaproteobacteria bacterium
CTCGGCAATCTCGCGCCAGCCCGCGGCGTCAATCTGTGTATCCTGCGTGATTTTGTTGTGGCGCTTGTAGGTTTCAATCACGTCTTCGAATTCATGGTGATCGACATCCAGCACGACGCTGCCGAACATCTGGATGAAGCGGCGGTAGGAATCCCAGGCAAACCGCTCATTGCCCGACAGCCTGGCCAGACCCACGACCGTTTCATCGTTCAGGCCCAGATTTAAAACCGTATCCATCATCCCAGGCATGGAGACCCGCGCGCCCGATCGCACCGACACCAGCAGCGGATTGGTCGTATCGCCGAATTTAGCGCTCACGGCTTTCTCGACATTCGCCAGCGCCTGATTGACCTGATCCTTCAGTGCAGCGGGATATTGCTTGCCATTTTGATAATAATGGGTGCAGACCTCGGTCGTGATGGTAAAGCCGGGGGGAACAGGCAGGCCCAGACCAGCCATTTCCGCCAGGTTGGCACCTTTGCCGCCCAGCAGATTTTTCATGGCCGCCTTGCCTTCGTTCTTGCCGCCACCAAAACCGTAAACCCATTGCGTCATTAAACCCTCCGCCTAAGCTCTATTTTGCCAAGGGTTTAGCACAAATCCTTCACCAGCATCAAGCAGAGTTGGTCGTCGACGGGTTTGAATTCCCCGGCGGTGACAATCTTTCGGTCATAGGTCACACCCTGCCCGTCGGGGCGGTAGCCCAATTTGATATAAAGACGCTGCGCTGGACCGAACCCCGCATGCAGGCCAAAGCTGATGCCGATGGCCTTGAATCCCTCCTGACGCGCCATTTTTTCGCATGTTTCGATCAGGGCCGTAGCGATACCGCGCTGGCGGTATTCCGGTAATACCTTGATGTCCTGAATTTCGGGGATGAGATGAGCGCGGTAATAGGCGTATTTCGGTTTGCGGTTGAAGATGCAATATCCCACCAATCGACCCGCCCGATGCGCGGTTAGAATGATCCGCTCGCCGCGCTTCTGGTAGTCATATTGCAAATCAATGTGCTCGGTGCCGTGACCACCGAAAGCCCGTTCATTCATGGCGGTCAAGGCCGGACGATCTTGATCTTCTGCGGTGCGGAGGGTTAAAGTGTCATTCATGCGTTCATTCATGCTCATGGCCGTTCTGTTGTGCCTGACTTATCCGGCTACTGCTCAAAGCCTGAAATATAAAACCTATATTTCACCTGAAAATCAAACGCCAACAGAAACAGAAGAAGAGCAACGCGCGAAAATCTGGGAGAAATACAAGGCGCTGGCGGCCGGGCGTGACCCCGATCAGGAAACGCCGGAAGAGGCGGAGAAAGATGCGGATATGCAAGGCGCTGCGGATCAGGCACCAGAGAGCGAGCAGGCCGCGCCGCGCGGGCTGAATGCCATTCTAGACGATGTGCGCCAATCAAAAGAAAAGCGCGGCAAGCTGCATACGCTGACGATTACGAAGCCTAAGGCGCCTGAGGTGCCGGAACCGGCGAAACCGAAGCAGGCGCTGTCGAACCACCCTGCTGCTTCTGATTAACCAAAGCCCAACATTTCTGAGCTGGCAATTGCATATAAGCGTCGATAAACGGCATTTCCGCCGCTTGATCGTCGGCGGGGACATTAAAGGGCACAAAATTTCCCGCTACGTAATGGTAATATCCAACGCTTTGAAGAAAGGCACCAAACTCCTGCGGGCTCTGGAGCGTATCTCGAACGCGTTTATAAGCTTCGTATATGCGCTGGGAGAAAAAGAATTCCGTGACATGGTCCGTCTCAGGATGCTTAAGTCGCCCCACGATGAACACCTTGCCGTTGTTCAGGATATGTTGCTGGGTTGTGCAATCAAAATCTTCAAGTGTTTTCATTTTTAGATTTTTAAAATTCTATTTAAAATATGTCAACAAAAAATAAAAGCTTGTGATCAGCGCGTTTCGCGATAGATTTTCCACCATGCTCAGGAGTCAAAAGAAATCAACGCCTTCCGGGGATAAATCCGCCCTGCAGACACTGGCGGAGTGTCTCGAAACGGACATGAATGCCGTCAACGGCACCATTATGGTGCAGATGCAATCCCCCGTGGCCTTGATCCCGCAGCTGGCGGGGTATCTGATCGCCAGCGGCGGCAAGCGCATCCGGCCCTTGCTGACGCTGGCCTGTACGCAAATTTTTGATGGCGACATGAAGCGCGCGCATGGACTGGCGGCCTGTGTTGAATTCATCCACACGGCCACCTTGCTGCATGATGATGTGGTGGATGAAAGCCAGCAACGGCGCGGGCAGGATTCAGCCAATCATATCTTTGGTAATCAAGCCAGCGTGCTGGTGGGCGATTTCCTGTTTGCTCGCGCGTTTCAGCTGATGGTAGCCGATGGGTCCTTAGAGGTTTTGCGCATTCTCTCCGACGCGGCAGCGATTATTGCGCAGGGGGAAGTGCTGCAACTTTCAGCGGCGAACAACATCGCCACGACGCTTGATCAATATCTGGAGATTATCCGCGCCAAGACGGCCGCTCTGTTTGCTGCGGCGTGCGAGGTTGGGCCTGTGATTGCCGATGTTCCAAACTATGCACGGGCGATGGCGGAATATGGGCTTAATCTTGGAATCGTGTTTCAAATTACCGATGATATTCTCGATTATACCGGCGGGCTGGGTAAGGATCGCGGTGATGATTTCCGCGAAGGCAAGATGACCGCGCCAGTGATCTTCGCGCTGAAAAACGCCAACAATGAAGAACGCGCGTTCTGGACACGCTGCTTGCAGAATAAGGAGCAAAGGCCCGACGATTTCGAGCGCGCGCTGGTTTTGCTGCAGCAGCATCAAGCACTGGAACGGACGCGGGAACTTATCGCGATCTATGCACAAAACGCGCGCATAGGTCTGCAGCAAATGCCTGCTACGGCATTACGGGACTTGCTGATCGATCTGGTCAGTGAAACCGCCGCACGGGCGTAAGAATTAGGCTCAGGCCTCATTCATTTAAGAAACTATTTGCAACAATGTAACCGCAGCCCGCTGCTCCAGCGCGAGAGGTGCAGAAAACGCAGAGTTTTTTAGAAAAAAGTTTTTAAACACAGAGAACACGAAGCTCTCGGAGAGTGTCTATGAACTCTTTTTCCTCCGTGAACCCCGTGTAAATATACCTTTCTTCTCTGCGTTCTCTGCGCCTATGCGGTTAGAATATTTGAATCCTTGTAGGACTTATTTTTTAATCAATGAGGGCAGAACCTAATCCGTCTCCAGCAGCCGGGAAATCACGCGCGAGGTGTAATCGACCATCGGCACGATCCGGTCGTAGTCCAGGCGGGTGGGACCGATGACGCCAATGGCACCGATCACGCGCTCTGTGGCGTCCTTATAAGGAGAAATGATCATCGACCAGCCGCTCTGGCCGAAAATCTTGTTCTCGGCGCCAATAAAAATCTGCACACCATCTGCGCTATCAACATGCTGCAGCAATTGCAGCATGGTTTGTTGCTGCTCCAGCACGGATAACAGGGCACGGGCGCGCTCCAGATCCTCCAGCGCCTTTAAATCATTCAGCAAATGCGACTGGCCTCGGATAATCAGACGGCCCTGCGTTCCTTGAATTCCGGGCAACGCTAATCCTTGCTGCACCAGCCGCTGCGTGATGGTATCAAGTTGGCTGCGCTGCTCCCGCATCTCCACTTCGATATCATGCTGCGCTTGCGTGATTGTTTTCCCCGCCATGCGCGCAGTCAGGTAATTGCCTGCACTGACAAGGGCGCCCTCGGGAATTTCACCCTGAACATCCAGAACGCGATTTTCTACCATGCCGCTGTCGAACACCAGAACGGCAAGAATTTGCCCTGGTCGCAAAGGGACAAACTGCACATGCCGGATTGTACCGCTCATCTTCGGCGCGATCACCAGCGAAGCACAAGATGCCAAGCCAGAAAGCAAGCGGGTGCTGGTATCAAGGATATCCTCCACCCCGCGACCGGCCGCCGCACAGGCCGCTTCAATGCGGGTTCGCTCTTCCGTGCTCAGACGACCGCTTTGCATCAGGCCATCGACATACAGGCGCAGGCCCTGCTCCGTCGGCAGTCGCCCGGCAGACGTATGCGGCGCATACAGCAATCCTGCTTCCTCCAGATCGGCCATGACATTTCGAATGGTGGCCGGTGATAAATTCAAGCCCGAGCCGCGCGAGAGCGTACGAGAGCCCACAGGTTCGCCGCCATTGAGATACGCATCAACGATCAGTCGAAAAACAGTGCGCGAACGGTCGTTAAGCTCTGAGATCATGGAAAGAAATATAGATCGCCTTGAAAAAATTGACAATTCCGCAACAAACGCTAGGCTGGTTCTGGTAACAAAAGAAAAGGAAGCCTTGGAAATGACCCGTCCCTCCGGCCGCGCACCGCACAATCTGCGCGCCATTGAACTGATTCCCCATGTCTCGAAGCACGCGGAAGGTTCGTGCCTTGTGAAGTTCGGCGATACGCATGTGCTGTGTCTGGCGACGGTGGAGGACCGCGTGCCGCATTGGATGAAGGGCGGCGGTGCCGGTTGGGTGACGGGAGAATACGGGATGCTGCCACGATCGACAGGTCAGCGCATGGACCGCGAAGCCGCCAAGGGCCGCCAGTCGGGCCGGACGCAGGAAATCCAGCGCCTGATTGGACGCGCGCTGCGTGCTGTTGTTGATATGAAAGCACTGGGCGAGCGCCAGGTAAAGGTGGATTGCGACGTGATCCAGGCCGATGGCGGCACGCGCACGGCTTCGGTCACCGGCGGATTCGTCGCGATGGTTTTGGCGTTCCAGCATATGATGACGATCGGGATGCTGAAATCACTACCGATTACGGATACTGTGGCCGCGATTTCTTGCGGCGTGTATCAGGGCGCGTCGGTGATTGATCTTGATTATGATGAGGATTCAACGGCAGAAACCGATGCGAATTTTGTTATCACCGGTAAGGGCGGTATTGTTGAAGTGCAAGGCACGGCGGAGCGCGAGCCCTTCACGGAGGAACAATTCCTGGGCCTGCTCAATCTGGCGCGCA
This sequence comes from Alphaproteobacteria bacterium, assembly GCA_023150415.1. Classification (GTDB taxonomy): domain Bacteria; phylum Pseudomonadota; class Alphaproteobacteria; order Micavibrionales; family Micavibrionaceae; genus JAKLKY01. The sequence goes on from JAKLKY010000011.1 coordinate 5,015, forward strand.
CGGGCTGCGGCCAGTTATCGGCACTGCAGCGGCAGGTTTTGGGACTTTGAAGGCATTCATCAACAACACGCTTATCCTCGCCACGCACAATCAGGGCAAGGTGCGGGAAATCGCCGAACTTCTGAAACCCCTGAATTTGACGGTTATCAGTGCTGCTGAAAAGAATTTGCCGGAGCCCGACGAAACCGAAACGAGCTTTACTGGCAATGCGCGTCTAAAGGCGATGGCAGCGGCGCAGGCTTCCGGTTTAACCGCCCTGGCCGATGACAGCGGCTTTTGCGTCGATGCACTGGACGGCGCGCCGGGCGTGTATTCGGCACGATGGGCCGGACCACGCAAAGATTTTAAACTGGCGATGCAGCGCGTCCATGATGCGCTTGTTGCAAAAAATATTTCATTTCAAACACGGCCGCGCGCATCCTTTGTTTGCGTGCTGGCTCTCGCCCAGCCCGACGGAACTTGCGAAACCTTTGAAGGGAAAATCGACGGCCATGTGATCTGGCCACCGCGTGGCGATAAGGGTTTTGGCTATGATCCTATTTTCGTGCCCGATGGCCATGATCAAACCTTTGCCGAGTTTGATACGGCGTTGAAAAACGCCATTTCGCACCGCGCGCGGGCGTTTAAATTATTTATAAGCTGAAACTGTTACTAATATTTAAGTTTTTTTCATAATATTATTGCCTTGCTTTCCGCTTTATGATAAACGTAACCATGCCTTATGCACACAGCCCCATCCATAACTTGGCAGACCGTATCGTAGATTTAGCTCTGAGGCGCCTAAGTCAGAGGCAGGATAAAACTAAGCCAGTTGTTTTGCTGATGGGAGAAAATCACTCTATTCCGGAGCATTTCTGTCTTCAAATGCTGGTAATTAAAAGACTCAAAGAGCGTGGAAAACGTATAGCATGCGGTATTGAAGATTCCTGTGACCAAGTCGAAAGGGTGTTCTCAGTTTATCATCCAAAACTTCCTGTTCCTAAATTCCAAGATCCTGACGGCGAGATTGCATTAAAGGCTTCGAGCTTGCTTAACATGACTTCAGCACCTTTAAGTCATTACGCAAGAATAGTATTTCTTGCACAAGAAAGTATTCCAATACGCTATAACAGTTTGGCAAAACCTCTTAATAACGGCATAGCACTGAATCTGGATAATCAACGTAACAAAAAAGCATTTCAGAGTGTAGGCGCTGATCTGGGTGCCAATTTCGCGATAAATTCAGATTTATGCCTAGAAACAAAGGCTGCAAATAATTTAATGAGTGAAATTGGCAGAGGCTTCATAACCGAAACGCCGGATCTCGATGTCTATATCCAGATATGCGGACGTGCGCATGTCTTAGGAGACACAAAACAAGGGATACCCTACGATGGAAGTTTAAGTGATCTCTATAAAAAAGACGGCTATGAAGTTTTGGCGTTTTGTTCAACGATTCATGGGAAGGCAAAGGATTTTGATTCGACACCTCTCAAGGCAGAAGAAAATGTGATCGGCGTAAAGTTGCAAGGGCCGTCATTCCTAAGAGAACATGATCCTGGTGCAAATAGAGAAAAAGGCCATATTAAGCATCTATTTCGTGAATGTGAACTGGGGCTGAATTTGGAAGATGTTGAACAGACAATTCTTCGTTGGAGAATGGAAATTATTTCTTTCTTCGCACAGCTAGCAGACCAATCATCACCGAAAATGCTTCATCCATAGGAAATTTGAACCGTTTTTATGTTTCAATGAATACCGCCCTTTACATCCACTGGCCGTTTTGCGCGGTGAAATGCCCGTATTGCGATTTTAATGTGCATGTCGCGCAGGATATTGATCAGGCGCGCTGGGCGGTGGCGTATCGGCGCGGGCTGGATCATTACGCGCAGCTTTTGCCAGACCGCGCTATCAGCTCGGTTTATTTCGGGGGCGGCACGCCCTCGCTGATGGCCGCCGAAACTGTGGCCGCGATCATCGCCCATATCAAGGCGTTGTGGCCGCTGGCGCCTCAGGCCGAGATCACGCTCGAAGCCAATCCGACCTCCACCGAGATTGAGAAATTCAAAGCCTTTCGCGCCGCCGGAATCAATCGTCTATCGCTGGGGATTCAGGCGCTCAACGATCAAGCCCTGAAATTCCTGGGCCGCAAGCATGATGCTGCCGCTGCACACCGCGCTATTGAAACCGCGCGCAGCGTCTTTGACCGTTTCTCCTTTGATCTCATCGCCGCGCGGCCCGGACAAAACCTCAAAGACTGGGAAGATGAGTTAAAGCAGGCAGCGCAACTCTCGGGCGGTCATCTCTCCGTCTATCACCTGACCATCGAGCGTAACACACCGTTTTATTTCCAGCATGCACAAGGCTTGTTCAACCTGCCTGATGATGATCTCTCGGCCGATTTGTACGAGCGCACGCAGGATATTCTGGGCGCAGCAGGTCTGCCCACCTATGAGATTTCCAATCATGCTGCGCACGGCCATCAATCGGCGCATAATCTGGCCTATTGGCATTACCGCGATTATATCGGCCTCGGCCCCGGCGCGCATGGGCGTTTGACATTAAACGGTGTAAAACACGCAACGCGTGAGCATCAGGCGCCACCGGTATGGCTGGATCGTGTCGAAAACAGCGGCAGCGCCGCACACGCATTTGAACCGTTGTCCGAACAAATGCAATTTGAAGAGTCGTTGATGGTGGGGCTGCGGTTGAGTGAGGGGATAAGTTTTTCTTCCTTCTCCGTTGAGGGAGAAACGTTTGAAAAGAAAATCCGAACGCTTATAGCCGAAGGTTTGCTCGAGCGCACACAAACGCATCTGCGCGCCACGCTGGCGGGGCGCATGAAACTGAATGCGGTTATTGGGTTTCTGTTGGCGGATTCGCAGGAACAGACGTCGACGGGGGCGCAAACAGTGTAGCGCTATCTTTGCCATTAACCAGAAGCTGGCCCGTCGGCATCAGCTCGAAATCGAAAATGGTTTCTGAACCTGAAACACGTCCGGCACTTTTCCACGTGCGCAGCGTATCGGCCATTGGGCTTCCGAGCGCCACGAGCCGCGCGATGATGGTGTCCATGTTATTCACTTTCATGACGCTTTTTGCGACGAAGGAGAGCACAGCGGTGGCATCGGCGTACGCCGTGCCTTCATGAGAAAACGTGTAATCCGTGCCGCGCGCGGCGTCTTGCTGAAAATCCAGCACCGTACCATTTTGCGCTAACAGCGGCGGTAACTGAAACAACATGGCAAAAGGACCGATTGGCGTTTCCGAGCCTGCCGCCGATGCCTGCATATGATTGCGCAACAAATCAACAATCGCCCGCACGGGCAGTTTCTTAAGATTGAATTGTACATTGACCTGCGCAGGCGTCAGCCCAGCATTCTGCGAAGGTTCCGGCGACAATACCAAACCGTCGGCGGTCAATCCGAAATCAAGCTGCGCCAACGGCTGCGTAAGCGCCTGTGCACCCGCATTCACGGAGCCCTGCGCTAAGGCGAAGGCTTGCGCGGGGGTCTCCCCAAGGGCGGGCCGTTGCATGGCCATGTTGCGCCCACTCAGACGCATCTTCAGACCTTCGCCCGTTGTCAAAATCATATCCAGCACGGCTTGCTGCAGGGCGCTGTCCAAGGTGGGGTCATAGCGGCGCTCCTGCTGTGCCTTTTGCGTCTGGCCGATCAAATCCTGCATTTTTTGCTGCAGCTGCCGGGCGCGCAGCAAATTTTGGCGTTCACCGGCGACTTCAATCGTGGCGTCGCTTACTTTAAACGTACCGCCATCGGCCAGCTGCGCGTTGATATTTTTCACCGCAAGATTAAATGGGCCGGACCACAATCCTGGGCTTTCCTCACGCATGTCCATAGACGCATTAAGCCCCGTAAAAGCAACAACGGATTTTTTCGTTTCCTGCGCGTCCTGCGCGATTAAGCTCACGCTCTCGTACGCCGCTTTCAGCATCAAGAATTGTGCTAGAGATTCATCCCAAATCCCTGAAAATTTCTGATCCTTGCCCCATTCAATGCGAAAATTTTCAATACCCTTATTGCTCTTGCCGATCATCGGCGTCGGCAGAGCGATGGAGAGTTTCCAGCGCCCTTGTGCCGCATCAGGACTGATATTGACGGTAATAATGCCGATGTCAAAAGAACCGCCATCCGCGTTCATAACACGCAGGTAAGGCAAGGCCGCGTTACTGTAGCCCGATTGCGGCGTGATCTTGAGATCGCCGTCGCGCACCAACTTGCCGCCATTAGCGCTGGCTTGCTGTTCCCAGCGCTTGAGAAATTCTTCCAGCAGCGCGCGCTCTTTGCTCAGGTCCGTCGGCGGCGTTTGCGCTTGCGCAGCCATCATCATGCCCGTCACGGTGATCAGCGCCAAAATCAAGGCGCCGGCAAAGCGCAGATAATCCATTCTTATCTTCATGTTCTATCCATTCATTAAAAGAGCCAATAGGATGATCTGCGGTACTGTAACCAATGGCAAAGCCAACGCAACCTTCCATGATTTTGTTGCGTCGCGCAGAACCAGAATCTCGGTGTAATCCGTTGCAACGCCTGCCATCAGAAACGTAAACGCATTGCCCGGCGCGGCAGCACGATTGAGGATTTCGGCTGCAATGGGCGCAGATCCCTCCGAGCAGACCTCAATTACTGTCGCCGCGGCCAGTGTAATGAACAAGCCGATCAGCGTAGGGCCAAACATGGCAGCAAAAAATTCCGGAGGGATAAACGCGCGCGTTGCGGCGGCAATGATAATCCCAAGCAGCAACCAGCGGATCAACATGCGTGCCTCAGGCAAACCGCCAACCAACACATCCCGAATAAAACGGGGCGTAAAATGAAATTCCCGCCACCGTGCACGCAAATCAGCGCGCCAGTCAAAATCCGGCGGCGTATAGGGGACCAAGGGGTTTTCAGGCAAAATTCCGCGTTGTGTCAGTTGTTGAAAAACAAGTCCGCTGACAACCGCGACGACGAATGATCCGGCAATGAAAACCAGCGTCCATTGCAAGCCAATCAGCGCGATCAAAATTAGAGTGAGGGAAAAGGAATTCCAGGGGCTGGCGATTAGGAACGTCATCACCTGCGCCACGCTGGCGCCGCGTTCGTAGAGTTTCGCGCCGACCATTAAAATGCCATGCGAGCACAGATCCAGCAGCACACCGGCAAAGGCAGCGCGCATCAAGCCACCAAAAGAATCACCGCGCCCTAATAAAAGCTGAAAATACTCTCGGGGGACTTTGTTCATCAGACCCACGATAATGACGCCTAAAGCGACCCCCCACCACATCGTACCCACCAGATCAAGCACGCCATGAACAAATACATGCAAATGCGGAATAGGGACGCCCAAAGCATATAAAACAAAAGCCATCGCAATCAGCGATAAACTTCCCCACAAAATCAGATCCCTGCGCTTGGGCGGCGCGCATTCGGATTCAGGCGAGGTCTCCAGGGAAGGTGGTTGGTGGCAACACTGGCTCATACACAGAAAGCTAGGGCGGGACCTGCGGACTGTCAATTCTAAAACATTGAATTCCCATGCAAATCGCACTAATCTTATGCGCATGAGATTTTACGCCCTTCTGCCCTTTCTGATGATTTTCTGTTGTGCGGGCCTTGCGGCCGCGCAAACACCTGCCACGCAAACGTCGGGTGGGTCGATCAATCAATATGGCGCCAAGTATAAAAAGGCCCCGCCCGCACCTATGGAAGGCAGCCTCCTCCTGCCCAGCACTTATCAGATGGCCTTGGTGCCGGGCATTCGCCCGCATGAGGCTGTATTACGGATTGTCTCTCCTGTCGCGGTCAATGGCTGCGTGATGATTAAAAGTCCACACGTGCAAGAAAAGTATTATGGCGCGAACATTGTCTTTGAGATCGGCCAGCCTGAAATCCAGATTGATACCAGCAAGCGTTATGCGCACTATCAATGTTCGGCAACAGCGCATTACACGCAGATTGATCTGAAACTGGATGCACGGCGCATGAAAGAGAGCAATGTGCGCCAGATTACGCTTAAAGCGAATGGTCCGAGCGATATTCTCGATGTTCGCATCGAAGCCGGGCAACTCAGCCTTGTGCCCCGCACCACGCGCGCTTTTAAGCCAGCGCCGATGTCAAAGGGACAAAATCCTCTTTCCCTTCCTGTATCTTTAACGGAGTAGAAAAATGATGAGTAACGAAGCAAAAAAAGAAGAAAATGCCAATGATATGAACCCTGAATCGGCTGCGGAAATGCCGCAGGCTTCCGCTTCACAGACGCCCGCCGAAGCACCCCAGGACGATGTGCAGAAGATGCGCGAGCAGATGCTGCGCGCAATGGCAGAGGCTGAGAACACCCGCAAGCGCATGGACCGCGAACGCGATGACATCCGCAAATACGCCATCGTTCCCTTTGCGCGCGATATGCTGGCTGTATCCGATAATCTGCATCGCGCGCTTGAAGCGGTTCCAGCAGAGCTGCGCGACAGCGATCCACGCGTGCAAAGTCTGCTGCAAGGCTTACAAGCCGTGGAAAACGAGCTACAAAAGATTTTCGAGCGTCATAAAATCAAGCGTCTTTATCCGCTGGGCGAGATGTTTGACCCAAATCAGCATGAGGTCATGTTTGAAACCCCCGGCACCGGCAAGCCCAGCGGCACCGTGACACTGGTTGTTGAAGCAGGTTATATGTTGTTTGATCGCCTCATCCGCCCGGCGCGCGTCGGTATTGCCAAGGATGCGGACAGTTCCGGCCCCTCCCCAGCCCATTCGGGCGGAACGGTGGATACGCAGGCGTAATCCGCTCCCGGTATTCATACGTATAAATTTTAAAGCCGTTGCCAAATGGCTTTTGACTATCATATAAATATCAAACCTTCATGGGGACGGACGCAATGCCTATGGTAGGGTTGCGAGAAATCGATTAAGATCCGTTCGCCGCACAAAAAGGAGATAAATTATGTCTAAAATCATTGGTATTGACCTCGGCACCACCAATTCCTGCGTCGCGATTATGGAGGGCAAAGAGCCCCGGGTGATCGAGAACGCGGAAGGCGCCCGCACCACCCCATCGATGATTGCCTTTACCAAGGACGGCGAACGTCTGGTCGGCCAGCCTGCGAAGCGTCAGGCTGTGACAAACCCTGAAAATACACTTTACGCCGTCAAGCGTCTGATCGGCCGTCCGTTTAATGACCCCGAAGTGCAGAAAATGGCCAAGACTGCGCCGTTTAAAATCGTAAAGGGGGATAACGGCGATGCCTGCGTTGAAATCAACGGCGAGAAGAAAACACCGCCGCAAATCTCCGCGATGGTTCTGCAGAAGATGAAAGAAACGGCCGAGGCCTATCTAGGCGAGAAAATCACCCGCGCCGTCATTACCGTACCGGCGTATTTCAACGACGCGCAGCGTCAGGCGACCAAGGATGCCGGGAAAATCGCCGGTCTGGAAGTCGAGCGCATCATTAACGAACCCACGGCTGCGGCACTCGCCTACGGTCTGGATAAAAAAGCCAATGGGACGATTGCGGTCTACGATCTGGGCGGCGGAACGTTCGATATTTCCGTGCTGGAAATCGGCGACGGCGTGTTCGAAGTCAAATCCACCAACGGCGATACGTTCCTGGGCGGTGAGGATTTTGATGCCCGCATCATTGATTACTTGGCCGATGAATTCAAAAAGGATCAGGGGATTGATCTGCGCTCAGACAAGCTGGCGCTGCAGCGTCTGAAAGAAGCGGCTGAGAAAGCCAAGATCGAGTTATCCTCAACGACACAAACCGAGGTCAATCTGCCGTTCATCACCGCCGATGCGTCAGGACCCAAGCATCTGAACATCAAGCTATCGCGCGCCAAGCTCGAAGCACTGGTTGATGATCTGGTCAAGCGTACCCTTGCGCCATTGAAAGCTGCGATCAAAGATGCAGGATTAAAAGCCTCAGACATTGACGAAGTGGTTTTGGTCGGCGGGATGACTCGCATGCCCAAGATCATCGAAACGGTGAAGGAATTTTTCGGCAAAGAGCCACATAAAGGCGTAAACCCCGATGAAGTCGTCGCCGATGGTGCGGCCATTCAGGGCGGCGTTCTGCTGGGCGATGTGAAAGACGTTTTGTTGCTGGACGTTACACCGCTTTCGCTGGGTATTGAAACGCTGGGCGGGGTGTTCACACGGTTGATCGACCGCAACACCACCATCCCCACCAAGAAGAGCCAGACATTCTCCACCGCCGAGGACGGCCAGAACGCAGTGACGATCCGCGTCTTTCAAGGTGAGCGTGAAATGGCCGCAGACAACAAATTGCTGGGTCAGTTTGATTTGGTTGGTATTCCGCCCGCGCCGCGCGGCGTACCGCAGATCGAGGTTACGTTCGACATCGACGCCAACGGCATTGTGCATGTCACCGCCAAAGACAAGGCCACAAACAAGGAGCAGCAAATTCGTATCCAGGCCAGCGGCGGCTTATCCGAAGCGGATATTGAGCAAATGGTTAAGGATGCCGAATCACACGCGGAGGAAGATAAAAAGCGCCGTGCGCTGGTCGAGGCCCGTAACCAGGCCGAAGGTTTGATCCACACCACCGAGAAATCGCTGACGGATTTGGGCGATAAGATCGACGCCTCTGAGAAGAAAAATGTCGAAGACGCCGTGGCCGACTTGAAAGGCGTTCTTGCTGGCGAGGATAAAGATGCGATCGAGGCTAAAACACAGGCCCTGATGCAGGCCAGCATGAAGCTGGGCGAGCTTGCATACCGCCAGGCGCAGGAAGATGCTGCGAAGGAAGCGGGTGCAAATGCCGCTCCGAACGACGATAAGCCTGCACAAGCGGGGAAGCCCAATGACGATGTCATCGAAGCCGATTTCACCGATCTGGAACTCGAAGACGACGATCAGAAAAAGAAGAAGGGGTAGGATAAAGAGAATGTTAGAAAAGTGGAATGCTGGAATTTCAAGACTGAAACATCCGGCTTCCCTTTCTGACATTCCAACATTCCAGCATTCCGAGATTTCAGGATCATGAGCAAAGATTTCTACAAAACCTTGGGCGTTGAAAAAAACGCCAGCGCCGATGACCTGAAAAAGGCTTATCGCAAGCTGGCGATGCAATACCATCCCGATAAAAATAAGGGCGATACAAAAGCAGAAGCCAGGTTCAAGGAAATCAACGAAGCCTATGATATTCTAAAAGACGAACAAAAACGCGCGGCCTATGACCGTTTCGGTGCGGCTGCGTTCGATGGCAGCATGGGCGGCCGGCCGGGTGGCGGTGCGGGTTTTAATCCTGCTGATTTTTCAGGATTCTCAGGTGCTTTTTCCGACATTTTCGAAGACATGTTCGGTGAATTCATGGGCGGGCGCGGCGGCGGCCGCGGTGCGGCCGGACGCGGCGCTGATATGCAATATACGCTCGAAATCTCTCTGGAAGATGCCTATCGCGGCAAAGAAGCCAAAATCAAAATACCCGTCAATGACACGTGCGATACCTGCTCGGGTTCTGGCTCTGCCGAAGGTGCGGGTTCAGTGAATTGTGATACGTGCGGCGGACACGGACGCGTACGCCAGCAGCAGGGATTTTTTACCATCGAACGCACCTGCCCAACCTGTCAGGGCCAGGGCCAGGTCATTAAAAATCCGTGCAAGGCATGCAGCGGCGCCGGGCGCATCCGCAAGGAAAAAACACTTAAGACAAAAATCCCGGCGGGTGTAGAGCATGGGCGGCGCATTCGTCTTTCGGGCGAGGGCGAAGCCGGCATGCGCGGGGGCCCACATGGCGATTTGTACATTTTGCTGAGCATAAGGCCGCACAAATTTTTTAAACGCGATGGCGGCAATTTGTATTGCCGTGTGCCGATCGCATTCACGACAGCGGCTCTCGGCGGCGAGATTGATGTTCCAACAATCGACGGTGCAGGCGCGAAAGTGAAAATTCCCCCCGGCACACAAACCGGACAACAATTTCGCCTGCGCAGCAAGGGCATGACGATCCTAAATAGCGAGGCACGCGGCGACGCCTTCATCGAAATCTTTGTGGAAACGCCGGTCAATCTGGACCGCAAGCAGGAGGATTTGCTGCGCCAGTTCGAGAAAACCTTGAGCAACGGCAGCGGTGGACGCAATTCCCCGCAAGCAAGTGGATTCTTTACCAAGGTCAAAGAATTCTGGGATGATTTGAAGGAGTAGACACACATGAAAATCGGCATCACGGGACAAAATGGCCGCATGGGGCAGATGCTGATTCAGGAGCTGCGCGGGGGCGCGTGGCCGGATTTGCAGCTGGCGGGCGGCATTGGACGTGACGGCGATGCAGAAAATCTTTTCAAGATCAGCGATGCGGTGATTGATTTTACGCGACCCGAGGCGACACGAAACCATGTGGCCTTGGCAGCACAGAAAAAGAAGATTTTGATTGTTGGCACGACGGGGTTGACGGCCGAGGATGAATCCGTGCTGAACAATGCGGCGCAGCAAACTGTAATCGTCTCTGCGCCCAATATGAGCGTCGGTGTGAATTTGCTGCTGGCGTTGGTGGAGCAAGCCGCGGCGCGGTTGGGGCCGGACTGGGATGCAGAAATATACGAAGCGCATCATAAAAATAAAATCGATGCGCCCTCTGGCACTGCGCTCGCGCTGGGCAAGGCCGTGGCCAATCAGCGCGGCGGCGCGTTCGTCACCGACCGCCATGGCGCCCGCAAGCAAGGCGATATCGGCTTTTCCGTGGCGCGCGGCGGCGATGTGGTTGGCGAACACAGCGTCACTTTCTATGGCGCAGGCGAGCGCATCAGCCTGCAGCATATGGCGACCAACCGCGCCCTTTTCGCACGCGGCGCGCTCAAGGCCGCGGAATGGGCCAAGGGTCAAAAGCCCGGCCTTTATTTCATGCGCGATGTGTTGGGGGTTTAGCGTCTTCGGAGGTGTTTATTAGGGTCCTGTGGGTTCTGAGAGTCTCTGGGCAGGGGGCTCAGAAGTAGCGTTATGATGGCTATAAATTAAACCCCCGATCACACCCAGGGCGGCCGCGACAGGCCATACCCTTTTAAGCAATGCCGTCTTCTCTTTTTTTTCCTCAGGAGCAGAATGACGCGCTTTGTAAGCCTCCAATGCGGAATCAATAAGGCGCATTAAGCCGTCATGATCAAGGTCTGTTTGCAGGGGCCCGAAAGGAGATTCCCACTCACCTGCATTAAAAAATTGAGAAGTGGGAGGAGATTCTGGGTTTGAGCCTATCACATAAGCATTCCATACTTCTTCCCTCTTAAATGAGGTTTGGGCGACATACTTTCCCGTTTCAGGATTAATACCAATTGAAATTTCATGACGAACGACAGGTTTTTTTCCATTTAAGCCTTGTACTGGGGAACGGGCCTTATAGGAAAAAATCAATTCGGTGGGATCCTCCGCATTTATTTCGACAGTTACGTCTCCTATATTTTCATGATGATTCTTATTATGATCAGCTTGGATACGCGTTAGAATTGCGTTGTAAGTTGCTTCCATTGCTTTTGTCGGTGAGGCAAATTGACCTTTTCTGTTCCGCATATTTATTCCCTGTTTATTCCGTTTTGTTTTTATTATCACATTCAGATGATAATGAAAGTATAATTATAACAGGAATTGTAAATATGTCAAGTATGACTTGGTAACATTTCTTGCTGTAAAATCAACCGCTTACGCGCAGGACCCCAGGCGTAATCGCCAATCAGGCCGCTGGTCTGAATGACGCGGTGGCAGGGCACGAGCAGGGAAACCGGATTTGCCCCTACCGCACTGCCAACCGCGCGTGCTGCTTTGGGCTTCCCCACCACATGCGCAATGGCTTGATAGGTCGCGGTCGCGCCAACAGGAATTTGCATCAAGGCCTGCCAGACCTGAATTTGAAAATTGGTGCCATAGAGATCGAGACTGAATTTTCCATCGCCGCCGCGCCAGAGCGTATTGATCGCCTGCGCATCCGCGGCAATCGCACGATCATCGTGCACAAAATTCGCGCGCGGCCACCAGTCCTGCATGCGCTGCAGCGGCACATCCGGTTGCTGATCTATGAGAAACCCCAGCCAGCAAATCCCCTTCTGCGTTTTGCCGATCATCACCGCGCCCAGAATAGTTGGCGCAAAGCCATAGGTAATTGTTAACCCCTGACCGCGTGTTTTGATCTGGCCGGGGCTAAGGCCCATAACACGCACAACGACATCATGCAGACGCGAAGCACCTGATAATGCTACATGCGCAGCTGCGTCATCGCGCGCCAGACCCTCTATTAGCAATTCCGCGACATGGTGCGCCTGCACAATCTGGCTTAGTCGTTTGGGGCTGATCCCCACATGGGCCTTGAAGAGCTTTTGAAAATGCGCAGGCTCATAACACGCTTGCGCAGCCAGTTCCTTCAGCGACATTTGCGCACCCTGCGGCGTGAGCAACGTATCAATTGCGCGGGCGATGCGGTCGATGGGTTTCATAGATGGAAATCTAATGATTGTGCCGTCTGTCGCCAATCCCGATTCTTGTGAATTTTAGGCGGACTGTTAAAGTGGCGTAATGAAGAAAACCGCCATCGTCAAATTTTTTCGCCGTCTGCAGGCGATGGACCCGCACCCGCGAACCGAGCTGGAATATACCAATCCCTATACATTGCTGGTGGCGGTGGTGCTCTCGGCACAGGCTACGGATGCCGGTGTGAACAAAGCCACACGCGCGCTGTTTAAAATTGCAGACACGCCGCAGAAGATGCTGCGCCTCGGGCTGGAAAAATTAAAAGAACACATTAAGACCATCGGGCTGTTTAACACCAAGGCTAAAAATGTGATGGCTCTGTCACAGATTCTTGTTGCGCAGCATGGCGGGCAGGTGCCGCACACGCGCGAAGATTTGCAAGCTCTGCCCGGTGTGGGACGCAAGACGGCCAATGTTGTCTTAAATGTCGCCTACGGGCAGCCCACAATGGCCGTCGATACGCATATTTTCCGTGTCTCCAACCGCACAGGGTTAGCCCGTGGCAAGGACGTTCTTGCGGTTGAGCAGGCGCTGGAAAAGGCGGTGCCGCCAGAATTCGCGCAGCATGCGCATCACTGGCTCATTCTTCACGGGCGCTATACTTGCAAGGCGCGCAAACCTTTGTGCACTGTTTGTGTGCTGCGTGATCTGTGCGCATACCCGGATAAAACGATTTTACCCGAATAAAAAGGCGGCGCCGTAAGGCGCCGCCAAAGTCCGAAGAAAGTTCAGGTCAATTTATTCTGCAGCAGCCTTGCCGGAGAATAACTCGCCTTCCATTGGTGAAGATCCGCCACTGCGAACTTTTGGCGAGGGCATATCTTTCTTGCCCGTCAGCGGCTTGCGTCCTTCTGCGCCCGCTAGGTTCAATGGTGTAATACGGCCATCGATTACGGCGCCTGCTTCAACTTCCAGTTCACGATAAGCGATTGTCCCTGTGATGACGCCGGTTGAGCGAATCGTCAAACGACCATTGACCGTGAGTTCGCCTTCAAAGCGTCCGGCTACGGTCGCTTCGTTAATGTCAACGGTGCCATAGAATGTTCCGCTTTCGGCGATTTCGAGTGTGCTCGCACCCTTGAGCGCAGCTTCTACCGTGCCTTCGACGATCAACTGCTCGCAGGATTCTATCTGACCCGACATGGTTATGCCCTTGCCGATAATCAGGCGACGATCGCTTTCAGGTAAATCACTGATTGCAGAACGTGGTGCAGTCGCAGCGAAGGTCTGGGCCTGTGGTGCAGCTGGTGCTGCCGCGGCATAGCCTGAGCCATACGGGCGCGAAGGTGTGCGCGAAGCATAAGAAGAAGTACTCGCCTGCGTCGCACCGCTAGCAGGTGTTTGCGGGGCTTCATCTGCGCGCGATTCTTCTGCTGGCTTTTCCTTCTGCGCAGCATAGGGGGCATGCGCAACACTGGCAGCCGAGGGATAAGGCTTGCGGGCAGTTTCTGCCGATGCAAATTCTGAAGCCTGTGTCGCGGCATTCGATGCTGACGCACTGCTGTTTGTATTCTCCTGTGGTTCGGACTTGACCCGATGAAACATGATAATCCCCTTTCTTCAGCGGCTCTCTGCAAGCCAGTTTTTAACAACAACAAACGCGAATGCAAAAAAGCAGGCATAAAACTTCACCTGCCGTCGGCTACGTTCGTTTCGACACGGTACGTCCCGAATTTAATTTTGCGTGATCGCTATGTGTTGATGTCTAGCATGACTTGAAACGCGTCGCAATAAGGGTCGCGCATAAATCGGAAAAACCAGTGGATAAATTTTTTAATGAACAGTTTTATATCATTCAATACTGAAATCCATCTCACCCGCAGAAACTGGAAAATGATTTCGGCTAATAAATGCCGCCTGTGCCGCTAATGTCGGGTGGTGGTTCTTCGGTGACGATAGCACCGGCTGCTGGTTGTGCCGTCAGATCTGAGGGTGTTGATGACTGCCCTTGATAGCCAAACGCAACAGCATTGGCGGGCAACGCTTGCACCCCTTGATCGCTCAGGAACATCACTTCATCACTTGGCTCGGTGCCAGTCACAAACGCTTCCCAGATGACATGCGCATCGCCAAGCTGCGCGCGGGCGCCCGTCTCGGCGTTAATCTGCACCTGGCGAATGCCGGGCGGCACACGAAACGGCGTCAAGGGTGCATCTTGCAGCGCTTCTTGCATGAAGGCTTGAAAAACAGGAACAGCAACGCTCGCCCCTGTCTCACGCTTGCCCATCGAGTGCGGATTATCAAAGCCCATATAAACCCCTACGACCAGATCCGGAGAAAAGCCGATAAACCACGCATCTTTCGATTCGTTTGTCGTTCCGGTCTTGCCGGCCAAAGGACGATTGAGAGTTTTGATCGATGCCGCGGTGCCGCGCTGCACCACGCCCTCAAGGATGGAAACAATTTGATAAGCCGTTCGTGGATCAGCAATCTGTGCAGGGGCGTTCATCGTTGCGAAAGATGGTTTTGCCGTAGCGATCCTGCACACGATCGATGAAGTTGGGTTTGATCTCCTTGCCACCATTGACCAGCATGGCATACGCCGTCGTCAAGCGAAGCACCGTCGTTTCGGTTGCACCAAGCGCCGCTGAGAGCTGCAGCGGCATCGAATCGGTGATGCCAAAACGCTTGGCCACCTGTGCGATGCTTTCCATTCCCAGATAATCGGCCATGCGTACTGTCATCAGGTTTTTGGATTTCTCGACGCCGGCGCGAATCGGGGTGGGGCCGTAATATTCGCCTGAATAATTTTCCGGGCTCCAGAAATGACCGGGCCGGTCTTCGATGACAAAGGGCGCGTCCAAGACAAGCGTCGCAGGTGTAAAACCACGCTCCAGCGCGGATAAATAAACAAAGGGTTTAAAGGCGGAACCGGGCTGGCGCTGCGCTTGTGTGACACGGTTAAATTCCGAGATGCCGTATTGCCATCCCCCCTGCATCGCCAGGACACGCCCCGTATGCGGATCCATCGCCACCAACGCGCCTTGAATCTGCGGGATCTGCTGCAGTTCGTAATTCGATTCGCCCTCCGGCATTTTTGAAACAGCGACAACATCACCAGGCTCCAGCACCTGATCGGCGCGTGTGATTTCCGGCCCCAAGCCATAACATTCATTGACGCATTTCCGCGCCCAGCGCAGACCGTCCAGGGAAATGCTTCCCCGCGAACCATCGGCAAAACCGAGCGTGGCTTCTTGTGCGCTGACATCTATCACGGCCGCAACCCGCCAGCCTGTCGCCAGATTGGCCATCGGCGGCATAGCCGCCAAACGCTCTTTCCAGCCGCCCACCGTCGCCAGTTTTTGCAAAGGTCCGCGCCAGCCATGGCGGCGATCATACGCGATCAGACCATCGCGAAGACTGCGCACCGCGATATCCTGCAAGCGTGGATCGATTGTGGTGCGGACAACGAGCCCACCGCCGTATAAACTTTCACTGCCATATCGCGCAGCCAGTTCACGGCGCACTTCCTCGGCAAAAAAGGAGGCATTCACAACATCCGAAGGTTGGCTGAGCGCTGTTTGCAACGGCGTTGCCTGTGCCATGTCTGCTTGCGAAGCATTGATATATCCATCATCACGCATACGCCCGATCACCCAGTTCCGCCGCTCCAGCGCTTGTTTATGGTTTTTCACAGGATGGTAGTTGTTCGGCGCTTTTGGTAGCGCTGCAAGATAGGCAGCCTCGGCAATGTTCAACTCGTCCAGAGACTTGCTAAAATATTGCTGCGCCGCCGCCGCCACACCATAAGCGCGCGCACCCAAAAAAATTTCATTCAGATAGAGTTCCAGCAAGCGATCCTTGCTCATGGCTTGCTCCATGCGATAGGCTAAAATCGCCTCCTTGATTTTGCGTTCGTAAGAAATCTCATTGCCCAGCAGAAAATTTTTAGCCACTTGTTGCGTAATGGTGGATGCACCAACGGGGCGGCGACCGCTGCCGATATTCTTCACGTTGTTGGCCACAGCCCGCATCACGGCCATCAAGTCAACACCTTCATGACGGTAAAAATTCTGATCTTCCGCAGCGATGAATGCATGCTTGACACGATCGGGGATTGCGGCAATAGGAACGAAAATGCGCTTTTCTTGCGCATACTCCGCCAGCAACCGACCGTCCCCGGCATAAAGACGGGTAACAATCGGCGGTTCATAATTCTTCAGCTGCGTATAGTCGGGCAGATCATGGCCAAAATACTGGAAGACAAGAATCACAGAAGCCACAGCCGCCACTAACCCGACAAAGCCCAGAGAAATCAAACCGAGAAATGCGTACCAAAGATATTTCATCGTCAGCTGTTGTTGGTTGTGGGTTGCTTGGCGTTGGCGGTGATTTACTTGATGGTTAGGGATTTGTTACGACTGACTAATCACCAACAATCAACGACATGCCCTAGCCTCGCGCGCCCAGTGTGATCGGCCCCTCTGACCTTCCGTGAATGAATTGTTCGACATATTCGTTCCCCGAAGAATCCAGATCCTTGACAGAGCCGTGCCAGACAATTTGTCCATGATGAATCATTGCGACTTCATCAGCGATCTTGCGCACAGAGCCCATGTCATGGGTAATCGACAATGCCGTCGCACCCAGATTTTTCACCGATGAAATTATCAACTCGTTAATGACATCCGCCATAATGGGATCGAGACCTGTGGTCGGTTCATCAAAGAATATTACTTCCGGCTGTCCGGCGATGGCGCGCGCCAGCGCGGCGCGCTTTTGCATCCCGCCGGATAATTCGGCTGGCAATAAATTCGCAACTTCGGGCTTCAATCCAACAGCGGCGATTTTTTCCTCGGCGATCTGGCGCGCCTTCACACGGTCCATGCCGCGCCCATAAATCAGACCAAAGGCGACGTTTTCCCAGATGCGCAGCGAATCAAACAAAGCACCGCCCTGAAACAACATGCCAAATTTGCTCATCAGCATGTCGCGCTCGCGCCGCGAACGATGACAAATATCTTCGCCGTCCAGCAAAATAGAGCCGCCATCAATCCCGATCAGGCCCAGAATGCATTTAATCATGACTGATTTTCCCGTGCCCGAAGCGCCAATCACGACCAGCGACTTACCCGCCGGCACTTTCAGGTTCACACCGTTTAAGACCTGATTTTGGCCAAAGGCCTTCTTCACGCCCGCCAGTTCGATTTTGATCACGCTCATGAAAAGAAAACCTGCGTAAGAATATAGTTGAAAATTAGAATCATGATTGATGCCGATACCACCGCATTCGTGGTCGCCGCACCTACGCCCTGCGCGCCGCGCGGGGAATTGAAACCATGATAACAGCCAAAAATACTAACGATGAAACCAAAGGCCGCCGCTTTAACAAGCCCGGAAATAATATCCATACTCTCGAGGATATCCCAAGTTTGCGTGAGATAATTTGCGGGCGAAAATTCAAGGCGATAAACCCCCACCAGATAGCCGCCAAACACGCCGATAATGTCGCCAATCAGAACAAGCAGCGGCAGCATCAGCGTGCCCGCCAGCACGCGCGGCGCAATGAGATATTTGAATGGATTGACCGAAAGTGTTGTCATGGCGTCAATTTGCTCGGTCACGCGCATCGTGCCGATTTCGGCGGCGATGGCCGCACCGACGCGTCCAGCCACCATTAATCCCGCCAGCACTGGCGCCAATTCCCGAGTCACTGAAAGCACCACTACCCCGGCAATCGCGCTCTCAGCATTAAACCGCGTAAAACCGGTATAGCTTTGCAACGCCAGCACCATTCCCGTAAAAAGCGTGGTCAAACCCACAACCGGCAGTGAATAATAACCAATGTCGATTAATTGCCGACGCAGCTGCGTCAGAAAGAAAGGCGGTGTGATGCAATGCCAGAGCGCCCGCAGGATAAACAGTGTGATTTCCCCCGCCTTGGCAAACACATCAAGGGTTGTTGCACCCGTGTTGTGCAGGAAATCAAGCATCAGGGAAAAGGGCTTCGGCGTTGTTTGTGGTGTGTGCATAGAAATCTCGCTTTACTGCTATAAAAGCTAGAGGATAATGGGGACAGGCTCAAGGTGCAGCATGAAATATTTACAGCCCGACGATATTATAGATATGACCAACGCGCATACGAATCTGCGCATTGATCTCGTCTATGCGCACGACGACAATTTATTGTTCGGCGAACGCATCTACCGTCCGGAGGCCCGGCTCTGGCTACACCGTGATCTGGCGCACGTGATTATCGTGGCGGCGGATCTTTTGCAGGCGCAGAATTACCGGCTGGTCCTGTATGACGGATTGCGCACAGTAGACGCGCAGGAGAAAATGCTGCATACAAAACGCGTGCAGCAAAATTCACACTGGCTTCAGGAGCCACGCCTGCTCTCGCCGCCCGGTAAAGGCGCACATCCGCGCGGGATGGCGATTGATTGCGCGCTGGAAACGGATGCGGGCGCCTTGCTCGACATGGGGACGCCGTTTGATTATCTGGCTGAAAATGCTGCACCTAAGCATAACCCGGCGCATCGCGATTATCCGGGGTTATCGGCTGCGGCAAAAACCCATAGAAATATTCTGCATAATGCAATATGGGAGGGTGCGGCGGGGTGCGGCGTGGAGATTATGGGGTTGCCGCAGGAATGGTGGGATTACCGTTTGCCTGCCGCTGTGTATGAGCAGTACGCGCCGCTGCGCGATGCCGACCTGCCGCCCCCGATGCGGATGGCTTAGCTGGGTGTGTTGGGATTTGGCGGTGATCCTTCCGCAGTTCCAAACAAACCCACGTCGATAAGCGCAGAGCCTATATCCACGATTTGTGTATCAGCATGAAGCATAAGAATGGGTTCTTGCGGGCTAAAATCATCAAACACATTGATAAGACGTCGCGGAAATGAGTCATCCGTTATATGCGCCGCCGCTGCATGATCCGCTGCCGCCGACGAAGACCCTGTGCCAAGAACCAGCCCTGTTTTTTCAGCTACGACCAGATAATCGTGACTGGCCGGATTGTCAGCAAAATGCGCCATGACAACCAATTCGAAATCAACTTTCATACTTCTTTCTCTCCGACATGCTACAGATTTCAAATTAAACGATTATTCGATAATAAACGATATTATATCATGATCTGTCAAGAAATGAATCGTCGTGTGTACTTCATCCTATATACCGCCGCTCATACCTTGGCCCTAATGACGTCAGCACTTCGTAATCAAAAGAACCGCCGTCGCGGCCCAACTGTTCGGGAGATTGGTGGGGGCCAAGCACTTCCATCATATCGCCAGGCTTGGGGCGCTGATCGGACGGAACATCGCTGAGATCAACCGTTGTCAGATCCATCGACACCCGCCCGCGCATGGGGCAGCGGATGCCCTTCCAGTACAGCGCGCCCCGGTTCGACAATGCCCAGAACAGCCCGTCGGCATAGCCCGCCGACACGGTGGCTAGCGGCGTATCCTGCGCGAACTGGTACGTCGCGCCATAGCCGACATGCGCCCCGGCATAAACCACGCGCATGCGGATCACCGGCACATCGAGGCGCACCACCGGACGCATCGGGTTTTCAGCTTCAGGTATGGGATTCAGCCCATAAAGCGCCATACCGGGCCGCACGATGTCGAACTGGTAATCGACACTGCGGAACAGACCCGAGGAATTGCTGAGCGATTTTGCTGCATCTGGATAAGTTGCAGCAATTTTTAAAAACGCAGCATATTGTTCCTGCGTCATAGGATGATCTTTTATCTCCGCACAGGCGAAATGCCCCATGACTGCGCGCACATCGATCCCTTGCAGCATGTCCGGATTCTGCCGCAGCTCTTCCTCCTCCACCGCACCCAGCCCCAGTCGGTTCATGCGGACATTGAAGCTAAGCCAGGCCGGCAGCGCGCGGCCCGTCTTCTCCCCCAGCGCGCGATAATTCTTGATCTCGATAAAACTGCCCAGCGCGGGGGTCAGGTTTTGCTGCACATAGGCATCGGCCTGGCTGGCGTAATAACCATTGAGGATGACGATTTGCGCCTGTGGCGCCGCAGGCCGAATTCGCAGTGCCTCAGCCACAGAAGAGACAAAAAAATCGCGGCAGCCATGATCGTAGAGCGCGCGCACCACTGGCTCCGCCCCCAGCCCATAGGCATCGGCTTTTACGACCGCGCCAGCACGGCAGCCAGGCTTCAGCCGCGCGCCAATAATATCGTAATTGGCACGCAGCGCCCCCAGATCAATCGTCAAGATACCAGCGGATTTGTCCATAGCAACACCAGATCAGGAATGATCGCTCCTGTAATCCTGATGGGTTGGATCAAGGTCGGAGAAGCGCGTAAGGTTCGGATTGAAATGCATCCGCACGGTGCCGATTGGTCCGTGACGCTGCTTGGCGATGATACATTCGGCAATGCTGTGTGCGCGTTCCATCGATTCCTGCCACTTCAGGTGCTTGTCGGTACCGGGTTCGGGCTCGGTGCGCGAAAGATAATATTCCTCCCGGTAGACGAACATCACCACGTCGGAATCCTGTTCGATCGAGCCTGATTCCCGCAGATCAGAAAGTTGCGGGCGCTTGTCTTCGCGTGATTCTACCTGACGCGAGAGCTGGGATAGTGCCAGAACGGGGATGCCCAGTTCCTTGGCAATCGCCTTAAGGCCGCGCGTGATTTCCGAGACTTCTTGCACACGGTTGGCCTCTGCCTGCCGGGAGCCTGTCCCGCGCAGCAATTGCAAATAGTCGATCACCAACAACCCCAGCCCATGCTGGCGCTTCAGGCGGCGCGCGCGGGTGCGGATCGCGCTGATCGAGAGCGCCGGTGTGTCATCGATATAAAGTGGAATCTGCGCCATGACCTGGCTGGCTGCCACAAATTTTCGAAAATCGTCTTGCTTGATCTGGCCCTTGCGGATCAGGTCGCTGGCGATGCCCGATTGATCGGCGAGAATACGCGTCGCCAGCTGATCCGCCGACATCTCGAGCGAAAAGAATCCCACCCGCGCCCCTTCCTTGCCACCCGATTCGGCATAGGCCTTAGCCGCGTTAAAGGCCATGTTGGTGGCCAGCGCGGTTTTTCCCATCGACGGACGCCCGGCAAGAATGAGCAAATCCGAATCCTGAAACCCGCCCAGCTTCTTATCCATATCCAGCAAGCCCGTGGTTACGCCCGTGACATGACCCTCGGTCTTATAAGCCTTTTCCGCCAGCGCGATAGCCGTGCTCACCGAAGCGCGCAACGTGATGAAACTGCCCTTAACCTGGCCGGTTTCGGCCAGTTCGAATAATTTCTGCTCGGCCTCTTCGATCGCGCCCTGAGCATCCACTTCAAGTGTCGCCGCATAGGCTCCGTTCACCATGGATTCGCCGAGCGCGATCAATTCCCGTCGCAGATGCAATTCGTAAATCGTACGCGCGTAATCCTCAACATTGATAACATTAATCACCCCTGCCGCCAGATCAGCCAGATAGACCGCTCCACCCACGGCTTGTAAATCCTCATCTTTCTCGAAATAGGTCTTTAATGTTACCGGCGTGGCGGTCTGGCCACGATCGATCATGGTGACGATGGCCGTGAACAGGCGCTGATGCACGGGCACAAAGAAATGCGCCGGGCGAAGGAAATCACCGATCTTCTCATAGCCGCGGTTGTCAATCATCAACGCGCCCAGCAGGCCCTGCTCCGCCTCTTCATTGTGAGGCAAGACGCGGTAGGACGGCGATGAGGGTTCGTTCAGCTGGTCGCTGATGGCGCGCAGGGCCGAATCTTTGAACATCGCTTCAGGTTACGGGGTTTGGCCACCGGCGACGAGTTCTTTTTGCATCCATGCCTGTGGATAAATGTGAATAACGGGGGTGAAGCGATATTTGCAAAATATAGGAAATTGGCATAGAATGAAATTGCGAGATTATTGTAGACAAGGAAATTAAGCATTGGAGATAAGCTTAAAAAGATTATTATCTGCGGCTTCGCTGGGGATCCTCCTCAATCTCGGCCATGCCTTCAATAACAGGGGCATAGTGCCATCTGAAGAACCTAAAGCACTTAATACGGTGAATACAGCGGCCTGGCCTTCTGCACACCACGCACCGTTACCGGCTGCCCTCGAAGGCTTCCACTTTAGCTGTACGTTCCACCCGAACGAGAGCCAGGCGACCCCGGCCCAAGTCTCGGAGGCTGTCACGCGCGCGCTTCAAGATGTTGTTCACCAAACCAACGGAAATGTGCCACCACCGGATATCTTGCAGCTGCGCGTTGACCGTCGACTGCAGCAATTTTGCAGCAATCCGGGCACGCCGCTTTACGGCGCATCCTTCTCTAACTTGAAGCTAAACCCAGCAGAGGCTCCTGCGCCAAACACAAAACCGGAAACAAAAGACCAGAATCACGGCCCGATGCGCTACGAAATGTAGCAGTGATATCAAAGCGCGGGCGCTTCGAACCAGCGATGCGGGTTCGAACCTTGCCACAGCGGCCCGCCCGTTAAAGCGTGGATGGTGAAACATTTGGTCGGATTGACCATGCCGTCAATCACCAGACGCACACCTTTCTCAGGAGCACCATATTTTTTAAAAATCGCGCTGACCATTTGCGAAAGTCTTTCAGGGACAATCCCCCGCGCACATTGATCACCAAAATCAAACAGATTGTCATACGAAGGAAAGGCAAGCACAAAGTGTTTGGGCGCTTCTCTGTATTTTCTAGGCACAACTATCAAGAAACCTGATTCTTCAAGGTCGGATTTTGCTAACTGCGGGACTTTTGAATCAATATAGGCCGCCAAACCCGCATTGGGTGTGGCAACAAATGTTTTCTGCGTTGTTATGTGTGCATGTGATTCAGGAAATGCGCCTTCCTTAAAATGCACATGCAGATTGGGTTGCTTGCTGTTTGTCCATGTTTGACCGCAATGAATGATAACGAGGCTGGATTCTTTGCCCACACCTTGATGAAGCATATGTTTATGCAAATCGCCAAAAAATCTCCTCATGCTCTGGGGATCCGCAAAAAATTCTTGTGGTGTTATGTTAGGGTTTTTCGCATATTCCACCGCCCACATGCCCGGTACGGGAATAGCCCGATGCGCAGAAAGCCTAGCAAACTCATAATGCGGCTCTACCATCTCTAAAGTCCTTCATTTTTAAGCTTTTCCTGAAGTTACCTCATTCCTTGATTTTCTGTCAATAAAATCGGGTGCCTACGATTATTGTTCTGGATGATGCGCTTTAAGTATTTGCATTATAAAGAAAAGATTCGCAAAATAGGCGCAGCGAATCCCATCTTTTGAGTCTCTTGTAAAGGAGTATGCCATGACCAAATCTGAATTGATCCAGCGCCTGGCGGACCGCAATCCGCATTTGTATCTGCGCGACGTCGAAAAGATCGTTGAAACAGTTTTCGAGGAAATGACCAAAGCCCTGGCACGCGGCGAGCGTGTAGAGCTTCGCGGTTTTGGTGCATTCTCAATCAAGCACCGCCAGGCACGAACCGGCCGCAATCCGCGCACGGGCGCGAAGGTGCAAGTCAACGCCAAGCGCCTGCCCTTTTTCAAAACGGGCAAAGCCCTGCGAGAACGGTTAAACGGTAGTGCTGCGTGATTAAACTTCCACGGATTGTCGCGCGTTTCTTTCTGATTGCAGGGTGGCTGTTTAGTTTGGCTGTCACGGTCTTTATCGTTGCGTTTGCAGTGTTGAACCGTGAATCGACCCCCGTAACCCTTACCCCGTTTCACGATGCCACGGCCCTGCCGGTGTATGTGATTGTTCTGGGGCCGCTCGCGGCGGGATTAATCGCAGGCGCGGTATTCACTTGGTTTTATCATCTGCCGTTGCGTTTGCGTGTACGCGGCCTGAAACGCCAAATAGAGAAGTTCGAGCGCACAACTGCCATTACGGCCGAACCTGTTGTCATGCTGCAGAACGACCATAACCTGCTACGCAACAAATTAACATCATCCATAACGGACATCATTTCATGACAAAGCCTCTTATTTTTTGCGCCCTGGACACATCAGATTTAACTCAGGCCCTTCATTGGGCGCGGCTGATCGGGCCTATTACCGGCGGCCTGAAACTGGGTATGGAATTCATCGGCGTTTATGGCCCGCAAGGCATTGCCGAGATTCAAAAGGCCGCCCCCGACGCCAGACTATTCATCGATTTGAAATTCCATGATATTCCCAAAACCGTCGCCAGCGCCGTCAAGGCGTATGGCCATAGTTTTCATCCCATGTATTTGAACGTGCATACCAGCGGCGGACGCAGCATGCTGCAAGAAGCACAGGCTGCGTGCCCGCCGCAAACGCATTTGCTGGGCGTGACGCTACTGACTTCGCTGGAGGAAGAGGATCTCGATATTATCGGCTACCAGCCGGATGTCAGTGTGCGTGTGCTGCACCTGGCGCGGCTTGCGCAGCAATGCAATCTGGCAGGCGTTGTCTGCTCCGGGCATGAAATTTCTGCGCTGCGCCGTGAGCGTGGGCCGGATTTTGTGCTGATGGTGCCGGGCATTCGTCCCGCCGGCTCTGATGCCAACGACCAGAAACGTACCCTCACCCCACAAGAAGCGATTGCCGCCGGCGCGAGCCATTTAGTCATCGGCCGCCCCATCACGGGCGCCGCCGACCCCGCCGCCGCCGCCCGCGCGATTTTGCAGTCTCTTTAAGCCTCGAACTTGACTTTCTGATCCATTTTCAGGATAAAAGACGCGCATGAACTGGCTGACCAATATCATTCGTCCGCGCATCCGCTCGCTTGTCGGAGCCAAGGAAGTTCCCGATAATTTATGGCAAAAGTGCCCGGGTTGTGAAAACCTGTTGTTTACGCGCGATCTTGAGGCACGCTTTAACGTCTGCAGCCACTGCGGCCATCATTTGCGCCTGCCGGTCAAGCAGCGTTTGAACATGCTGTTTGATGACGGGAAATATGAATTGATCGAGCTACCGAAAGTGCCGAGCGACCCGCTAAAATTCCGCGATTCCAAAAAATATGCCGACCGCCTGCGCGATACGCAAGCCAAGACAGGTCTTAAAGACGCCATTACGGTTGCGGCAGGCACGGTGGGCGGACAGAAAATCGTCATCGCCGTTTTCAACTTCAATTTCATGGGCGGGTCCATGGGCATGGCCGTGGGCGAGGGGATTGTCCGTGCATCTGAGGAAGCAGTTTCCCGCCGCGCAGCCTTGATGATCGTGCCCTCCTCCGGCGGCGCGCGGATGCAAGAGGGTATTCTCTCGCTCATGCAAATGCCGCGCACCATGATTGCTGTGGAACGCGTTAAACGCGCACGCCTGCCCTATATCGTTTTACTGACAGATCCAACCACCGGCGGCGTCAGCGCATCCTTCGCCATGGTGGGCGACATTCATATGGCCGAACCCGGTGCCACTATCGGCTTTGCCGGACGGCGCGTGATCGAGGAGACCGTGCGCGAAACACTGCCCAAGGATTTCCAGACGGCTGAATATCTGCGCGAGCACGGCATGGTGGATATGGTGGTGCCGCGCGCAGAAATGCGCGAAACCTTGGCCCGCATTCTGCGCTTGCTGATGGATCGCGGCGCATCGCAAGGCGATGTGATCGGTGGTAGCGGCAAGGCTAAAGCAACGGGCGGCGGAAAATCGCTCAGCCTTAATCCGCCTGCGAATACGAGTTCTCAAGGCCAGCTTGCTGCCAAACGCGCATTGCGGCAGGTCCGCGCCGCCAAGCGCGCATTGGAAAACCTTGAAGGCAAAGAATCAGGACGCACCCGCGTCGGCCAATAGCCGGGAGACGAGGTTATGCATCGTGCTGACCTCAGACATTCTGATCCCGCGCTTTCAGAAAAACTGGCCCGCCTCTATGGCTTGCGTGATTCTCTGCCGGGCATTACCCGCGCCATCCGTGCGCAATATCAGGATTTTCTACACCGGCTGGGCGATCCGCATTTGCACCTACCCCCCGTTATTCACGTGGCAGGAACGAACGGCAAGGGATCGACCATTGCCTTCCTGCGCGCGATTTTGCAAGCTGCAGGTTATCGTGTGCATACTTATACATCTCCACATCTGGTGCGGTTTAATGAACGGATTGTTCTCGCGGGAAAAGAAATTTCTGATTCTCTCCTCTCAAGCTTGATTGATGAGGTCTTGGACATTAACGCCGATGCGCCTACGACCTTTTTTGAAATTACGACGGCTCTGGCCTTTCTGGCATTTTCCCGCGCACCTGCGGATGTGTTGTTGCTGGAGGTGGGGATGGGCGGGCGACTGGATTGCACGAATGTCGTTCCGCACCCGGCGCTGTGTCTCATTACCCGTATCGGGTATGACCACCAGCTGTATCTAGGCGATACACTGGCCTGTATAGCGCAGGAAAAGGCCGGCATCATGAAGCCGGGAACGCCCTGCGTGACAAATATTCTCTCACCCGAAGCGATTCAAAACGCTGTGGATGAAATTTACGCTGATCAAGCAAAACAGGTAGATTGCCCTATATTTCGATACGGTATGGATTGGAATATAAGCATAAACGATACGGACGCTGACTCGTTTATTATTAATGTCCAGGAGCAAATGCTCCTGCTGCCGGTGCCTGTATTGCCCGGCGCGCATCAGATCGAGAATGCCGCGCTGGCGGTGGCGGGCCTGGAGATCATTAAAGACCGCTTGCCCTGTGCCCCTGAACATTACAGGCTAGGCCTGCACAGCGCCCGATGGCCCGCGCGCCTGCAAAATATAAGCGCTTATTTAGATACGCCCAAGGATTGGGACATCTGGCTGGATGGCGCGCACAACCAGGACGGCGCGCGCGCGCTGGCCGCGCAGGCACACGACTGGGCGCGGCAAGATCCCCGCCCTCTGCATCTGATCATCGGCATGAAAAAGGATAAGGACGCCACCGCGTTCCTGGGATTGCTGGCCCCGCATACCACCAGCATCACCTGGGTGCCTGTGGAATCGCTGGGCGATGAAAGTCATCCACCAGCGACGCTCCAAACGGCAGCCGGCTGGCAAGAAGCCGTGCAACAAATCGTCCAGGAACATAAAGGCCCCGGCCGTATCCTGATCTGCGGATCTCTTTATCTAGCGGGGGATGTGCTGCAGGCGCTTGAAACGCCTTAGAATCCGGCACAGAATAGATGCCAGAGGACAAACACCATGCCCCAGAACCTTCCCAAACTGCTGATCGTCACCGGCCTTTCCGGTGCGGGGATGTCGTCCGCGCTGAAGGCGCTGGAGGATTTCGGGTTTGAGGCCTTCGACAATTTTCCGCTGTTTTTGCTCGAATCCCTGATGAAGCGCACCGCGGCGGATGCGGGCCCGGTGGCCGTGGCAATTGACGTGCGCAGCCGCGATTTCGACGCGCAGCAATTGCTGCAGCAAACGCGCGCCCTGGGCGGTCAGATCCTGTTCATAGCGGCCGAGGATTCCATTCTCGAGCGCCGCTTCACCGAAACCCGCCGCCGCCATCCGCTGGCTCAGAACAAGACGGTGTCCTATGGCATTGCGCAGGAAAAATCCCTGCTGGCCCCCATCCGGGAGGAGGCCGATCTGGTCATCGATACATCCGAATTGTCCGTGCATGATCTGCGGCACGTACTGCGCGGTCATTACAAACCCGCGCATACGCAGGACATGGCCATCTCTTTATTGTCTTTCGCCTATCGCCGCGGTGTGCCGCGCCAGGCGGATCTCGTGTTTGATGTACGATTTTTGCGCAACCCGCATTGGGATGCCGTGCTGCGGCTCCTCAGTGGGCATGATGCGGATGTGGGGAGATATATCGAATCCGACCCCGATTACGCGACGTTTTTCAAGGCGCTGACAGATTTGCTGCGCATCGTTTTACCGCGCTACGCCCGCGAGGGAAAAAACTATCTGACCATCGCCGTGGGATGTTCCGGAGGGCGGCATCGTTCGGTTTATATTGTCGAGCAGCTACAAAAATTCATCGAATCCCTGGGCTTTGCCAGCACGGCAGAGCATCGGGATTTGGTATAAGGGCCATAAAAAAACCCGCCATAAGGCGGGTTTTTGTTACGCAGCGATAAGCTGTTTTACACGCGAGCTGGCACGACTGGCGCTGCACCACGCTCGGGCACAGGCTCAGGCACAGGAAACTGTAAGACGTTGTCGCTGGCCGCATAAGCAAAACGCGATGCCAATGCACCGACAGTGCCTAGACCACGCGCAGCAAGATTGAATCCGGTTGAAATCATGTGAACACACCTTTCTCTAATGTTAGTACCGCATTTTCCCTCGAAACACCTGAACCGTCATATGTTCTGAAAACAATTTTTTCGCGGTTCGTTTCTGGTGCTTCTGGAACTATCGTAAACAAAATGCGCTGGCCTGTCAAATTTGTGAAATCGACCAGATTCTGCCGCCCATTCATAATGCCAATCAGGTTGATGAGCTTCTTTTCCGTGATGTCCGCAGCTTCCGAAAGGTCCACCAGCACGTAATCGCCCACAGGTTCATACGTCTGCATGGTTTTGTTCCATTGCAGAATTTGCCAGGCATGGGGCACCAAAGGGTTGGCGCGGCTGGAAAATCGAGGTTTTGTGCTTTCGTCGTTGAAATTCAGAGCCATGCGTGTATGGTACCATCAAATTCTTAACAAGATGAGGAGAAAAACACATGTCCGCCAAGCCCCAAGCCATCGCCAATGATTACAAAGTTAAAGACATTGCCCTGGCCGATTGGGGCCGTAAGGAGATTATGCTGGCCGAACATGAGATGCCTGGCCTGATGGCCACGCGCGCCGAATACGGCCCAAAACAGCCCCTAAAAGGCGCGCGCATCGCGGGCTGCCTGCACATGACGATCCAGACCGCCGTGCTGATCGAGACGCTGCAGGCGCTGGGCGCCGAAGTGCGCTGGAGCAGCTGCAACATTTTCTCCACCCAGGACCACGCCGCCGCCGCCATCGCGGCCAAGGGCACGCCCGTCTTTGCCTGGAAGGGCATGAATGAGGAAGAATATGATTGGTGCATTGAACAAACCATTCACGGCCCTGACGGCTGGGTTCCCAACATGATTCTGGATGACGGTGGCGACCTCACCAAAATCATGCACGACAAATACCCGCAATATTTTGAGAATATCCGCGGCGTGTCGGAGGAAACCACCACGGGTGTGCTGCGCCTGCATGAGATGGAGCAAAAGGGCCAGCTGCTGTGCCCCGCCATCAACGTCAATGATTCGGTCACAAAATCGAAATTCGACAACAAATATGGCTGTCAGGAATCGCTGGTCGATTCGATCCGTCGCGCCACTGATGTCATGATGGCCGGCAAGGAAGCCGTCGTGGCCGGTTACGGCGATGTGGGCAAGGGCAGCGCCAATTCGCTGCGTCAGGCCGGTTGCCGCGTGATGGTCACGGAAATCGACCCCATTTGCGCCCTGCAGGCCGCGATGGACGGCTATGAAGTCGTGACGATGGAAGACGCCGTCAAGCGCGCGGATATCGTCGTCACCGCCACGGGCAACAAGGATGTCGTCACGGCCGACCATATGCGTTCCATGAAAGATCTGGCGATCGTCTGCAATATCGGCCACTTTGATAACGAAATCCAGGTCCAGCCGCTGCGTAACATGAAATGGACCAACATTAAACCGCAGGTTGATATGATTGAATTCCCGAGCGGCAAGCGCATTATTTTGCTGGCCGAAGGACGTTTGGTGAATCTGGGCTGTGGCACTGGCCATCCCAGCTTTGTCATGAGCGCATCCTTCACCAACCAGACACTGGCGCAGATCGAGCTGTGGACCAACCATTCCGCCTATGACAACAAGGTCTACGTGCTTCCCAAGCATCTGGATGAGAAAGTCGCCATGCTGCATCTGGAGAAAGTCGGCGCGAAGCTCAGCACCCTGTCCAAGGAGCAGGCCGCCTATATCGGCGTGTCGCCCAAAGGCCCGTTCAAGAAGGATACGTATCGGTATTAAGCGCGTTCCCAAGAGCAGCATTTTCAACTAAACTTCCCACCCATGGGAAAGGCTGTCTTAAAGACATCGCCGCAACGCGGTTTTTTTGCGAGACTGGGCCAGGCCTTGCTGGGTCCGCCACCGGGGCCGCGCCGCGCGCCGGAGCTGGCGCGACTGGAGGCTTTTCTTGAT
Source organism: Alphaproteobacteria bacterium (assembly GCA_023150415.1). GTDB lineage: Bacteria > Pseudomonadota > Alphaproteobacteria > Micavibrionales > Micavibrionaceae > JAKLKY01. The sequence goes on from JAKLKY010000011.1 coordinate 35,498, forward strand.
GCCTTTCCGGGCGAATATTGCGGCTTCACCCGCGATGGCAGCGTGGCCTACAGCGCTGGATTTTGCGCCTTGCTGGGACTGCAATCAGTGCGTGGCCTGGGCGACATTCAGGCCCGGTTGAATGCGACCGACAGCGCAGCGCTGGAGGCGGCCTTTGACACGCTACGCCGCACAGGAAAGCCCTTTCGCCTGGCTTTGAGCATCCGCGGATCGCAACAAAAAATCACCTTCTGGGGCGCGCAGGGGCAGGATCTGCACAAAACCGATAAAACCACCGTCTTGTGGGCGCAACCGCAGCAAGAGGAAGAATTTGCTGCGCCGAAGGCTCAACCCTACGAAGCAGCGTTAAATGCGATCCCACGCCCGGTCTGGCTGCGCGACGCGCAGCAAAACTTAATCTGGGTCAACCAGACTTATGCGGACTTCCTGAATACAGATCCAAAAACCGTTATTGCGCAGCAAAAGGAACTCTCAACCAAATCGGCCAAGCAGGGGCCAGATAATGACGACCGCCAGCCCGGACGTTCACTGGCGGCGCGGGCCTATCAATCAGGGCAAATGCAAGAGGCCCGCGCGCATGCCATCGTCAAGGGTGCACGGCTCCTGATACGGTTGACGGAAATGCCGATGCCGACGCAAAACAGCACGTTAGGCATTGGCTACAACATTACGCGCGAGGAGGAGCTGGAGAGCAATTTGCGCCGCTATCAGGCCTCCTCACACGAATTGCTGGCACAATTGCGCAGCGCCATTGGAATTTACAGCCAGGATCAGCGTCTGGAATTCTACAACCCTGCTTTTGCGCAATTGTGGGGGCTGGAGGAAGGCTGGCTGAATACGGGGCCGAAGCTGGGTGAGATCATCGAAAAGCTGCGCGAAACGCGGCGTTTGCCCGAGCAGTCGGATTTCCGGCGTTATAAGCAAAGCTGGCTGGATATGTTCACCCGCCTGATCGAGGCACATGAGGATTTGCTGCACCTGCCCGATGGCACCACGTTGCGCATGCTGGTGGTGCCGCATTCGATGGGCGGGCTGATGATGACGTTCGAGGATGTCACCAGCCGCCTGGCGCTTGAATCCTCCTACAACACCCTGATCGCAGTGCAGAAAGAAACGCTGGATAATCTGGGCGAGGCCGTGGCGGCCTATGGTGGCGACGGACGGCTTAAGCTCTGGAACCCGGCCTTTAGTCGCCTTTGGCATCTGAACCCGGAGGATCTGGAGGGTGAGCCACATATCACCACGCTGGCCGATAAGATGCGCAAACGCTTCATCCCTCAGGACTGGGCCGCACGGCGGGATGAGCTTATTGCGCAGGCGCTGGAGCGGCGCATGCATGAAGGGCGGCTGCAGCAAATTGACGGCACGCTGTTGGATTATTCCACCGTGCCCCTGCCCGATGGCGGCGTTCTGATTACCACCAGTGACGTGACCGATTCTGTGCGCGTGGAAAACGCGCTACGGGAGAAAAATGCTGCGCTGGAAGCCGCCGAGCGCCTCAAACTCGACTTCTTGGCCAATGTCTCCTACCAGCTGCGCACGCCGCTGAATGCAATTATGGGCTTCAACGAAATACTGCAGCAAGAATTTTTTGGCCCTCTTAACCCCAAGCAAAAGGAATACACAGTCGGCACGCAGGAAGCCAGCGAACGATTGCTGGGCCTGATCAACGATATCCTCGACCTCGCCTCGCTGGAGGCCGGTACCATGGTGCTGGAACGGCAGGAATTCAAGATTTATGGCATGCTCAAGGCGGTGCAGGAACTGATGGAACCTTGGGCGCAAAAAGAGCAAATCCACATCATTTTCAAATGCGCCAAAACGATCGGCAAATTCACGGGCGACGAAAGCCGGATTAAGCAGGCAGTGGTAAATTTGGTTCGTAATTCGCTCAACTTCACGCCTGCGGGCGGAACGATCACGCTGGCGGCGGAATTGCGGCAAGACGGTCTGGAAATTAGTATCACAGACACCGGAATCGGTATCCCGCCCGAAGATCGTCGCCGCATTTTCGAGCCCTTTGAACGCGCCCGGGCCGGGGGTCTAAACGAAGGCGCACGGGTCAGCCGAGCGGGGGCCGGGCTTGGCCTGTCGCTGGTGCGCAGCATTGTGATGATGCATGGCGGCACGGTGGATCTGGAAAGCGCACCCGGCAAAGGCACAAAAGTTACCCTTTTTCTGCCATCGCTATCGATAAAAACCGATCTGCGGGTGCCGGTTGGTGGTCATTAAGCGGCTTTAAGGACCGACTACTGAAAACACTCGGCCCAGGTTTTGGTGCCATCATCGGTGCGTTCGCCCTTGATGATGATCTCCCCCTGATCGATGCGTGTCTGGCAGGAGAAGATGGGCACCAGGGTCCGCAAAGTCAGCTCTAGCGTCTTGCCCTTGAAGAAGGGTCCATAGGAGCAAAAATCGGCGCGGTCGGTCGGTGTGCCCTTTTCGGGATCTGTCGATCCGGCAGGATCAAGGCGGAAATTGGCGCGATGCCGCGCCTTGGTCCCATCGGGTGTGGTGTAATAATCGGTGCCGAAAGTGCCATACACTTTATAGGCCGCAGTGTTGCGGACCGAAAAGCAAACAGGATCGCTGCTGATATCCGGCCCTGCCACCGGTGCTTCTTGCGCTGTTGCACGTACGGTGGCCGGGACAAAAATCAGACCCGAAATCAGGGTAAAAATCAGAATTGAATACAATGCCCACTTCATTAGTTCATTTTACCAAAAAGGATGAACCTGATCCATGGGGAAAGGTGTTGCGTTGCGCCATGGTTTTCGCCCATTGTTAGGCATGGATCCTGCAACGAGTTATAGTCCCCAGCCCGGATTTATGCTGGTCGCGGCGCGGCCTATGGCCGACACGCTGGACAAGGCCGTGATCCTGCTGTTTCATGCTGATGCAGACGGCTGTATGGGGGTGCGGCTGGATACGCTGTTTCTGGAAGCGCCCTTAGTCAGTTTGAAAAACCGTTATCCACAGCTGTGTAAAATTCCCGCCGGCCACGTCTATCGCTTTGGCGGCCCTGCCTTCAGCGGCATGAAGGCGGACCAGCCCTGTTTTGTCAGCGTCCTGGCGAGCACGCAGGGTCTGATCCTCCCCCCCGATACGCCCAGCACGACCTTGCCCGGCGGCGTGACCTTCATAGGGCACAATTTGAAGCCGGGTGGCGGGCCGCCGGACGACGAGAGTGCGGGCCTGCCCGGTGAACGTGTGCAATTCCAACATGCCCTGTTCGCCATCGGATTAATGGCCTGGAATGCGGGGCAACTTGAACAGGAAATCCGCGACGGGCTCTGGAAAATGGTACACACCGAGCCTGCATTCATTTTTCGCCTTCCGCCCCAACAAATCTTTCCCTTTGCCGCCGGACTACCCGCCCATGTCTATTATCAAGCCTGAACAGCGCCAGCAGAGATGGCAAGCAGACTCCGAAGACGCAATGATTGCTTTGGCGCCCCTGATCCATGACGCCTGGTGCGATCATCGCTGCATAACGCTGCAAGGTCCACTAGGCGCAGGGAAAAGTGTCTTTGCGCGCGCCTTGATTCGTCATTTGGCAAACGACACGGCGCTAGACGTGCCCAGCCCGACTTTCACTTTGCTGCAGACCTATGACACGCCGGATGGCACCGTCTGGCATTACGATCTCTACCGCCTTGGCAGCCCTACGGATATTTATGAACTGGGCTGGGAAGAGGCCCTGCAGGCCCGTCTGATTCTAATCGAATGGCCGGAACGGCTCGGGGCACTGTTGCCGCAGCGCCGCCTGGATATCACGATGACGCCTGATCAGGCTCTGCCGGATTTGCGTCACCTCCACCTGCAGGAACATTCCCATGTCTAAGCCTCTATATGGACCCATCGATCAGGCTTTTATTCTAGCTGCGGGGCGGGGGCAGCGGATGCAACCCTTCACCGCACATACGCCCAAACCCCTTGTCACAGTCGGCGGACAGAGTTTGCTGCAGCGGACGTTGGATCAACTGGCCGCCGCAGGTGTCACGCGCGCCGTTATCAACACGCACCATCTCGCACCCAAAATCGAAGCGTTTGTAGACGATTACAAACATCAGAGCACAAACCTCAAAGACATTTTCATCAGCTACGAACCAGCTCTGCTCGACACCGGCGGCGGCATTTATAAGGCCTTGCAGCATTTCAACGATCGGCCCTTTTACGTGCTGAGCGGTGACGGCCTCTGGTCAGACCGTGACACGCCCTTGCTGCAGCGCTTGTGCGAAAGCTGGAACCCGCAGCACATGGATATCCTGATTGCGCTGCAGCCCGTTGCGCGCATGACCCTGACGCAGGGCGTGGGGGATTACGACCTCCTGCCCGATGGCCGGGCGGTGCGCAACATTGCGCAACAAGGGACACATATGTTTACCTCCATCCGTATCAATCATCCCCGCATTTTCGCGGATTCACGGACAGGTGCGTTTTCCTATCTCGACCTGCTGGATCGTGCGCAGGGGCAAGGCCGCCTGTTTGCGCTCGAACATGCCGGGGACTGGCATCATCTCTCGACGCTGGGGGATGTTAAAGCCGTGGAGGCGCAATGGCGAGATTAAGCCAAAGCCGGAATATCTTCACCATTCCGCCCGGCACAGGCTTTGCGAAGGCACTTGCGCGCCAGATCCTGCACGAGGTGCAGCATAAACCCGAGACCTTGCCCGATTGGCGCATTTTCCTGCCCACGCGCCGGGCTTGCCGTGTGCTACAAGATGCCTTTTTGGAACAAAGCGGGGGACGGTCTTTGTTGCTGCCGCGCCTGCTGACGCTGGGGGATGTGGAAGATGACGCGCTGATGCTCGATCTCGCAATCGCTGATGCGCCGGATGAAAGCCTCAACCTGCCGCCTGCCTTATCGGCGCTGCGCCGCCGGATGCTGCTGGCCCGTTTGGTGCAGGCGCAAAACACCCCCATGCAGGCGGCGCATGCCTTGAAGCTGGCGGACGCGTTAGCGCATTTGATGGACCAGATCTATACAGAGGGGCTGGATCTGGCGGATCTGTTGCAGCTAGCGCCGCCTGAACTCGCGCAGCATTGGCAAATTACGCTAGATTTTCTGAAGATCCTGAGCAGCCACTGGCCCACCATTCTGGCCGAGCACAACGTCATGGACGCTGCTGACCGCCGTAATCGTCTGATGCGAGCACTGGCGGCGCATTGGAAGAACCAGCCTCCACAAACCCCGATCATCGCAGCCGGGACCACAGGCACCATCCCCGCGACCGCGCTTTTGCTGCAGACGATTGCTGCGCTTCCCCAAGGCCGCATCGTATTGCCCGGACTTGATCAGGATATGGAAGAGGCTGACTGGGAGGCTCTTGAAGAAGGGCATCCGCAGGCAGGATTAAAGCACTTGTTGCAAACTCTTGATGTCCAGCGCGCGGATGTCGCCCTGTGGCCGGGCGTCAGCGCGCCCGCACCCGCCCGTGTTGCCCTTATCCGCGAAGTGATGCGACCGGCAAAGGCTAACCATTCCTGGGCGAAGATTTCCGTGTCTCAGATTGGCTTGTTTCAAGAGGGTTTGGCTCATGTGCAGCTGGCCGTATGCGCCCATGCGCGCGAAGAAGCTGAAATTATTGCGCTTAGCCTCCGCACCGTGCTTGAAACACCGGGCAAGACCGCCACCCTGATCACGCCAGACCGTACACTGGCCCGCCGTGTAGCGCTTGCCTGTCGACGCTGGGGCATTGTATTGAATGATTCGGCCGGGCTTTCTCTGGCTGAAACAGCGCCTGGGGTGTTTTTCCTCCTGCTGGCCCAGGCCGTGGCGCAAAGATTCAGCCCGGTCGCTTTGCTGGCGCTGTTGAAGCATCCTTTGTGTTCAGCGGTGCCGCAGGATTATGTTTATGCATTGGAGCATATTTTGCGCGGCCCAAGGCCAAGACCTGGATTAGAGGAATTGGGCGCTCATATCGAAAAGCACCTGTCAGCCGGGGATGAGAAATGCACCCAAGCGCGCGGTGCGTGGGAGGTCATTGCCCCGATTATGCGCCAGATCACATCCTGCATTGATTCAGGTAAAAGATTGAATATAAAAGATTTTCTTGTGGCTCATGTTGGTGCAGCGCAGGCCCTGAGCACCGAAAATGCGCTCTGGGCTGACACAGCCGGGGAGGCCCTGTCGCAAACTCTGGCCGAGCTTATAAGCGATAGCTCGGACCTGGTTTCAATTTCCGCGCATGAATTTCCTGAGTTTCTAAAAGCGATCTTCAGAGGGGTAGTGGTGCGCCCACCCAGCGACACCCATCCCCGCTTGAATATACTCGGGCAGCTGGAGGCGCGACTGATTGACTCTGATTACGTTATTCTAGCCGGGCTGAACGAGGGTACATGGCCTCCCGAGCCAGGACATGATCCATGGATGTCGCGCAGCATGCGGTCGCGCTTTGGCTTGCCGCCGCCCGAACGTGCCCTGACCCTTGCCGCGCATGATTTTGTGCAGGGGTTTTGCGCGCAGCAAATCTTATTGACGCGCGCGCTAAAGATGGATGGTGCGCCCACACTACCAGCGCGCTGGCTGCAGCGTCTGCATGTCCTCGCCGAGGCCGCAAAATTAACGATCAGTCCGCCGCCGGCCCTGCAATGGGTGCGGGGCTTGGAATATGCAGGCCTGCCACAACCCGTCAGACGCCCCGAACCACGTCCACCTCGCACGGCGCGGCCCAAAAACTTCACTGTTAGTGATATTGAAACATGGATTCGCGATCCATATGCGCTTTATGCAAAAAAAATCCTGCACGTACGGGCTCTCGAGCCACTAGAGCAGAGCTTCGATAGCGCACAAAGGGGAATTCTTCTTCATCATATTTTGAAGACATTCATTGATACGTACCCCGATCAGCTCCCGGCTGAGACAGTGATAAGACTGCATGAGACAGCCTATAATTGCCTCTCTGAGAGCGCGTATGAGCAAGAAGAGTATGATTTTTGGATTCGCCATTTCGCAAGAATAGCAACAGATTTGGCTAAATATGAAACGGACTGGCGCGTATCGTATATTCCATTTGCAACAGAACTGCCTGGGAAAATCAGTTTTGGAACGGACAGGTCTGAAATTACGCTTACTGCGCGGGCTGACCGGCTTGACTCTGCGCGCGACCGTAGAGCAAATTCCTATGTGCTCATCGACTACAAGTCAGGCGGGAAGTATTCGGCCAAAGGTCTATGCAATGGTGAGCACCCGCAGCTGGCCCTTGAGGGCCTCATCTTGAAATCAGGTGGATTTGGCGGAAATCTGCGGTTGGACACTGATGTGTATCCCCGCCTCTCTTTGCTGTCCTTTGCAAGCGGTACATTGACACGTACATTCTTAGATCCATCAAAAAGCCAGCATGCCATTACCGCGGCAAGCGAAGGTCTGCGGGGGCTCGTGGACATGTTTGACGATGAGCAAACACCCTATCTCAGTTCGCCGGACCCTGCACATTCCCTTAGATACAGCGATTATAACCATCTGGCGCGTCTTGCCGAATGGGGCGTCGCCGAAGAGAGCGAAGACGATACAGGCGGAGAAAGTTCTGACGCCGGGGGTGGCGCATGACGGTTCATAGACAGGCGCATGAACCTAATTTGAATTCTGAAGCGATATCGGCTAGCAGGTCGCACGCGCCATTTCGCGCGCCCGATCCGAATATTTTGCAACGGCAGGCCTCCGATCCACATAGCAATGTCTGGGTTGGTGCCTCGGCGGGAACAGGTAAGACGAAAGTACTAACAGACCGCCTGCTACGGCTGCTGCTGCCGCGCGGCGACGGATCACTGGGCACACCGCCGGCTAAAATTCTATGTCTGACTTACACCAAGGCCGGTGCGGGGGAAATGAGTGTCCGCCTGCAAGAGCGGGTTTCGCAATGGGTCATTATGGGCGAGCAAGAATTGCATGAAGACCTGGAAAAATTAACGGGCAGCCCCCCCACTGACCAACAAAAATCCGCAGCGCAGCAACTTTTCGCACAGCTGATCGACGCCAGCGAGGGCCTCAAAATCCAGACAATTCATGCGTTCTGCCAATCGATCCTGGGCCGCTTTCCGCTCGAATGCGGGTTGTTGCCGGGATTTACCCTCATCGAAGAGCGCGAGGCCGAAGCTCTGCTGTCGCGTGCGCAGCGTCAGGTGTTGGCAACGTCACGTAAGCCCGGCACACCGCTCTGGGAGGCTGTCTCAAATCTCGCCCAACGGCTGAGTGAGACTCAGCTCTCCGCACTGATGAAAGCGATCATTAGCGAACGCGGACAAATCATCGCCCTATTATCGCGTTATTTTGGCGCTACGGGTGTCTATACAGCCCTTTGCCAAAGTTTGGATCTCATTCCCGGGGCGGATGAAGCCGCGCTTGTACAGCAGGCCTGCACCGATGCAGCTCTGGATGTCATTATCTTGCAACCGTTGTGTCAGGAATTACTGTCCACAGACGGAACGCGAATGGTCGAGAACGGAAAGGCGATTGCCGCTTTTCTGGCTGCAGACGCGGATCACCGCCCGGCTCTGTTTAGTCACTATCGCAGCGCGTTTCTAACACAGAAAAATGAAATCAAGGCCGATAGCCATCTCATGAGCAAGGCCCTGATCCAGCGCCGCCCTGACCTCTATACAGCCATGCGCGCCGAGGCAAAGCGGTTGCAACACGTGATACAGCGTGTCGCACTTCAAGATGCCGCCAATACGAGCCGGGATCTGCTTACACTCGCAGAGGCGATCATAGAGACGTACGCGCGATTCAAAACTGCTGCAGGCGCACTCGATTACGATGATCTGATCATGCATACACGCGATCTCCTGACCCAGCAAACGCCCTGGGTGCTGTATAAGCTTGACCAAGGAATTGATCATATTCTTGTTGATGAAGCGCAGGACACCAATCCTGAGCAATGGGAAATTATACAGTCACTGTATCATGAGTTTTTTGCCGGCGCGGGCGCACGTGCTATACAACGTACTGTCTTTGTTGTCGGCGATGAGAAGCAATCCATCTTTAGCTTTCAGCGCGCCGATCCGCAGGCGTACATATCTGTACGTCATGATCTGGAAAATAAAGTAAGGGCGTCGGGGCAAGATTACCGTTCCGTTCCTCTCGATATCTCTTTTCGCACAGTTCCCTGTGTTCTTGAAGCTGTGGATGCCGTGTTTTCAACACCGGCAATGCAACAGGGGATGGGCGACCAGCCCGTGCGTCACCGCAGCCATCGTTTGCAACAAGGCGGCGAAGTTGTTCTGTGGCCACTCTTTGAGACAGAAACGGCAAAAAGGACCGATTTCTGGACACCCCCTGTCCAAAGCACAGAAGGTCAGTCCGGCAGTGTGCGGTTGGCACGACATGTCGCACAGAAGATTAAAACATGGCTGGATCAGGGCGAAATTCTCGCAAGCCGTGAACGTGCCATCACGCCAGGTGATATTATGATCCTCGTCAAGTCGCGCAATGCTTTGATGGGGCAAATAGCGCGCGCCATTAAGAATGCAGGAATTCCAGTCAGCGGACTAGACCGTATGGTTCTGGGTCAGCAGATCGCCGTGCAGGATCTCATCGCCGCGGGGACGTTTGCGCTCTACCCGAACGATGATCTGGCGCTGGCGGGCTTCTTAAAATCGCCATTGATCGGGCTGGACGAAGAGGATTTGTTTAATCTTTGCTATGATCGGCCTGCAAGTTTATGGGAATCGCTAAGAAATTCACGACACATCTCTGTCTCAACGTGGCTGTCCGAATTGATTGTACATGGTCTGCATCTAGGCCCCTATGCGTTTTTTAGCCTGTTGCTTGAGACCCCCTGCCCTGCCGATCCATGGCCCTTACCTGCAAAATTTCCTGCACTGGCAAGGGCAGAGTGAGACAATTATCAAACGTGAGCTGGAAGATCAGGGCGGACAGGTTCGTATCATGACTGTTCATGGGGCCAAGGGCTTACAGGCCCCGATTGTGATTCTGCCCGATACGATCCGGACACAACGGCGTCCAGCAAACCAGCCCGCTTTTGATCTCCACTGGCCACATTATAGCCATCTCCCCTGTCCGCTTTATACAGGAAGACAGGATTATTCTTTTCCAGAGCGCGAACGGCTTGATACACTCAAGCAGCAGCGCGACGATGCAGAGTACCGGCGTTTATTGTATGTTGCCATGACCAGAGCCGAAGACCGCCTATATATTGGCGGAGCAAATTCCCTTAAGCCCGCCATACCGGAGAGTTGGTACTTTATGGTCCGTGACGGGCTAGAATCTTTGGCCAATATCGAACGTCAGGAGAATGGTTGCATCATTTATACTGGCCCGCATACAGGCAATGCAGATAAGGCTGATACCACTGATAATAAAAGCATATTTTCTGATATACCGACCATTCCGGATTTTATTTTTCTCCCCCCTGCCACAGCAGAGTATCAGCAATCGGCCGTAAGCCCAAGCCGTCTGGCGGCCCTGCGCGAGGAGAATCTTGTTCCACCAACCCCATCACCACTCTCCGGCCAGCCAGCGCAGCGTTTCCGGCGCGGGATTGTCACACACCGGCTGCTGGAGCTGCTGCCCGCTTATACAGCTGACCGTCACAACGACTTGGCGCAGCTTTATCTCACACAATATGCTCAGGATCTGTCCGAGCCTGTACGCGCTGAAATTATGGGCGAAGTGCTGGCAATTATACAGGATAAAACATTTGCACCGCTTTTCTCCCCGCAGGCACGCGCTGAAGTGCCGATCACAGGACATATTGGCGGACAGTTGATCAGCGGCAAAATTGACCGCCTGCTTATCACTGATAATGAAATTCTGATCCTGGATTACAAGACGAACCGTCCGCCGCCCAAGAATCCGGAAAACGTACCGCAAGCGTACAGGGCGCAAATGCAGGCTTACAAGGCTTTGTTACAGGGCTTGTATAATGGCCGCACGGTGCGCTGCGCCCTGTTGTGGACGGACGGGCCGGTGTTGATGGCGCTGGATAATCTCTAAAACCTTGCTTGCCAGCCCACAGAATCACGTCATATTTCTAAACAGACGGATAACAGGAAAGGAATAACAAATGGGTAGCAGTGTAAAAGTCAGCGATGCGGATTTCGAGGCGCAGGTTTTGAAGGCTTCGGAGCCGGTGCTGGTGGATTTCTGGGCGGAATGGTGCGGCCCGTGCAAGGCGCTCTCGCCCGTGATTGACGAACTCGCAACAGAAATGCAAGGCAAGATCAAGGTGGTGAAGGTGAATGTCGACGAAGCGCCCGAAGCGCCCACGCGCTATCATGTGCGCGGCATTCCGACACTGATCCTCTTCAAGGATGGCAAGGTGATAGACCAGCGCGTCGGCGGCGCTCCAAAAGACCAGCTTAAGAAATGGGTTGAGGAGAAGGTTTAATCGGGATGCGTTCCTGCTACCCTCTCCCTGTTTTCGCTTCGCTCAAATTTCCCTCTCCCTGAAGGGAGAGGGATTAAGGGAGAAGGCCTTAATTACTCTACCCCTTCACATGCCCCGGCGCGATGATCATCACCATCTGGCGGCCTTCCATTTTCGGCTCCTGCTCGGTGCGGCCCAGTGTGAGAGTGAGCTCTTCTTGCATCTTTTTCATCAGGCCCATGCCGATTTCCATGTGCGCCATCTCGCGCCCGCGGAAGCGCATGGTGACTTTCACCTTGTCGCCTTCTTCCAGGAAGCGTTTGGCATTGCGCATCTTTACGCCGTAATCATGGTCTTCAATACCGGGGCGGATCTTGATTTCTTTAATGTCGATGACTTTTTGCTTTTTGCGCTGTTCGGCAGCTTTTTTCTGCTGCTCGTATTTATACTTGCCGTAGTCCAGAATTTTACAGACAGGTGGCTCTGCATTGGGCGAAATCTCGATCAGGTCCAGCCCGGCTTCTTCCGCCAGCACCAGCGCCTCGCGCACGGACATGAGGCCCAGCATCTCGCCGGCGGCGTCAATCACGCGGATTTGTTCAGCGCGGATGTTTTGGTTAATGCGCGGACCGTCATCGCGCGTAGGGCGCGTGTCGCGGCTATCGCGGCGCAGCGGGGGCCGGGGGGCCGTAAAAGGGGGCTTACGAATAGGTCATTCTCCTTTAAAAAACATTATGCTCGCAAACCGGCATTTTTATGCGGTTTTATGCTCTCTGGCAAGGGGTTTAATAAGGCGCACGCGCCGCCTGGGTTAAATCTGCAACGGCCTGTTCGTGGCCCACGATCTCCTGCGCGTCGGAGCCCAGGCGGCGGATGGCGACGGTGCTTTGCTCGGCCTCGCGCGCGCCGACGACGAACAGCACGGGCACTTTCTGCACCGAATGGTCGCGCACCTTGTAATTGATTTTCTCGTTGCGCAAATCCAATTCAGCCCGTAAACCCGCCGCTTTCAAGGCTGCATGCACGGTGCGGGCGTAGGCGTCGGCCTCGCTGGTGATGGTGGCCACGACGCATTGCACCGGCGCCAGCCACAGCGGCAGTTTGCCCGCATAGTTCTCGATCATGATGCCGATGAAGCGCTCCAGCGACCCTAAAATCGCGCGGTGGAGCATGAGCGGGCGGTGCTTCTGCCCGTCCTCGCCGATATAGCTGGCGCCCAGACGCTCAGGCAAATTCGGATCGAGCTGCAGCGTGCCGCAGGTCCAGGACCGGCCAATCGCGTCGCGGATATGAAATTCCAGCTTCGGCCCATAGAACGCGCCGTCACCCGGCGCATCCGCATAGTCAAGGCCAGCAGCGTCGAGCGCCTTGCGCAAGGCGTTCTCGGCATAGTCCCAGCTTTCCTCGCTGCCCACCCGTTTATCCGGGCGCAGAGCAAGCTTGACGGTCAGATCGTTAAAGCCAAGATCGGCATACATCGCGCGCAGCAGATTGCAGAATGCCAGGCTCTCGCTTTCGATCTGGTCTTCGCGGCAGAAAATATGCGCATCATCTTGCGTGAATTGCCGCACGCGCATCAGGCCGTGCAGCGCGCCGTGCGCTTCGTTACGGTGGCAGCAGCCGAATTCCGCCATACGGATCGGCAGATCGCGGTAGGATTTAATCCCCTGATTGAAAATCTGCACATGCGCCGGACAGTTCATGGGTTTAAGGGCCATAAAGTGCTTGGGCTCTTCTTTAAAGATTTTTGCCCCCGGCTCGGTGTTGGGCACAACATCAGGCACGACGAACATATTTTCGCGGTATTTATCCCAATGGCCCGAAGCCTCCCAGAACTTGCTGTTCATGAGCTGTGGCGTTTTAACTTCGACATAGCCTGCATCGTTGAGGCGGCGGCGAATATAGGCCTCAAGCTGATTATAAATAATATAGCCCTTGGGATGCCAGAAAACGGAGCCTTGCGCCTCTTCTTGCAAATGAAAAAGGCTCATCTCCTTGCCCAGCTTGCGATGGTCGCGCTTTTCCGCCTCTTCCAATTGATGCAGATAATCAGCCAGGTCTTTTTCATTATGCCAGGCTGTGCCGTAAATCCGGGTCAGCATCGCCTTGCTGGAATCACCGCGCCAATAGGCCCCCGCCACTTTCAGCAACTTAAACGCCTTGCCAACATGCCGGGTGGTCGGCATGTGCGGGCCGCGGCACAAATCAAGCCATTCTCCTTGTTTATAAATCTTGATCTCTTCACCGACCGGAAGGTCTTGTATGAGTTCGACCTTGTAATTCTCACCTTTGTTGCGGAAGAATTCGATAGCCTTGTCACGGGGCCAGACTTCACGCGTGAAAGCCGCGCCGCGCTCAACAATCCGATGCATTTCTTTTTCGATGGCGGCGAAATCCTGCGTCGTGAAAGGCTCGTTTCGGGCAAAATCGTAAAAGAATCCGTTTTCAATGACCGGACCGATAGTCACCTGTGTGCCAGGGAACAAGGTTTGCACCGCCTCGGCCAGCACGTGCGCACAATCATGGCGGATCAGCTCCAGCGCCGCCGCATCCTCGCGTTTGACAATTTCAATCTTCGCCGATTGCGTAATCGGCAGGGAAAGATCAGCCAACACGCCGTCCAGCTTGACCGCCACCGCCGCCTTGGCCAGTGATTTGGCTATACTTTCCGCCACCTGCGCGGCCGTCGTTCCCACGGCATATGTCCGCACACTGCCATCGGGCAGTGTCAGCGTAATCGAATCGGCAGCGGGTTGAGCAACAGACATTTAAATCTCCTGATTTTAATCAGTAGGTTAACGTGCCCCCAGCGTGAAAACAAGCGCGGAGAAGGAGGAGCCCTGTGATAGATGTAATAGCATAGTGACTATCTGTAATAAAATAAAATAGTTTATAAAGCCTCTTGTTATTAGCATTTCATTACTATAGAGAGCAATAAACTAGACTACACTTAGCAAATTCAAATTCTTGTTCTTTTGAGCGTCGATGCAGTCGCGCAATCGCCGGATCCCAACCCCCCTACTAAAACATGTATGTTGTGGGAAGGGAAATGCGAGTTTGATGGCACAAGCAATCCGGCTTTAAAGTGTTATAAATGCGTCTACGCGGATATATGGGGCAATCAGTATCCATATACAGCCTGTCAGAAAAAATCCGACCCAGTCCCCCCGGGCTTGACAGATCAGCAGCTGGAAAAGAAAGCCAACGACGAGGCTAAAAAGAAATGTCAAACTTCTTCTACCACCCAAAGATAGAGCATTGGTCTCCAGAGACTATTAAGGGGATGACTCACGTCATCCCCTTTTCTTTATACATCTGTGAATAGCAGCGCTACCCAAAATCCCTGAATTTACGCTGATACAGGCTGGGCACGCCGGGGCGGTATTTGCCGAACAACCAGCTGCGCAAGGCGCGCAGCGCGGATGGAAAAGACAGACCTTTTTGCTCCAGGAATCGGAAAGTAAATAACGAAACAAAAAACAAAATCAGCGTCGACCAGCGCGCATAAACCAGCAGCAGCGGCAACGGCATCGCCGCCCGCCCGTCCACGGCAAAGAACCGTACACTGCGCATGGAATTGCGCCAGTGCCAGTTCATTTTCTCCTGCAAGACGTCGATTTGCTCTGCCATGGTCTTCCTTTCATTATCCTAACAAAAACAAGACATTCTGGCTAGATTTCTATAATATGCCATAATTATTGACATTTATGTTAATAATAATTATAATCCCGCTCATGCCGAAGTTAAAGCACCTCTTTACCAAGGCCGCCGCGCAGGGGCCACTGATCGTCCGTGCCCTGGCCCGAGATAGCGGCAGCGCACATGCATTAAAAACCGAGAATAATCCATCCCTCAAAACGGCACTGGACAACGCCCAGCGTTTCTTTGCCAATGATGAGGCTATCGCCGATGAACAG
>JAKLKY010000012.1 GCA_023150415.1 Alphaproteobacteria bacterium
TACGAATGTCGAAATAAAACGCCGACAGTTCGTTATTGCAGAACAGGTGCAGCACCTGCGCCAGCTTGCCAAATTCAAAATCCTTGATGAGATCGCGCACCTGTTGGTCGACACTATACAGACGGTGGAGCATATATTGCTCCAACGCGGGCATCTGCGCGTATTCCTTGTCGCTGATTTTCTCGGCCGTGCTAAATCCATCCAGCGCACCCAGCAAGAATCGCAACGTGTTGCGGATGCGGCGATACAGATCCGCCGTGTTTTTCAGCATATCCTGCCCGATTTTCAGATCCTCGGAATAATCCGACGTCACCGTCCACAAACGCAGAATATCGGCGCCGTGCGTGTACATCATCTTCAGCGGATCAACAACATTACCCAGCGATTTGGACATTTTATAGCCCTTCTCATCGAGCACAAAGCCGTGCGTCAGCACAGCCTTGTACGGCGCATGGCCGCGCGTGCCGCAACTCTCGAGCAACGAAGAATGGAACCAGCCGCGATGCTGGTCCGATCCTTCAAGATACAAATCAGCCGGGCTGTGCAGCTCGGCACGGTCTTCGCACACGAACGCGTGCGTTGCGCCGGATTCAAACCACACATCGACGATGTCGAAAATCTGATCGTAATCCTCGGCGTTGTAATCGGGGCTGAGGAAATCCGACGCCGGGCGCGACCACCATGCATCGGCGCCTTCGGATTCAAAAATCGCGACAATGCGCTCGAACACTTTTTTGTCTTTCAGAACTTCACCGGTTTTCTTGTGCACGAACAGCGCAATCGGCACGCCCCAGGCGCGCTGGCGCGAGATGCACCAATCGGGGCGCTGTTCGATCATCGCCGTGATGCGCGTCTCTCCCTTGGCGGGCAGCCAGCGTGTCTGTTTGATCGCCTTCAGCGACGTTTCGCGCAACTTTCCCGCGCTATCCATCCCGATAAACCATTGCGGCGTCGTGCGGAAAATCAGCGGCGCCTTGGAACGCCAGCTGTGCGGATATTCATGGCGCAGTGAACCTTTGGCAAGCAACGCACCCGACTCATCCAGCGCCTTGAGCACAGCAAAATTGCCCGCACCAATCTCGCCTTTTTGCGTATAGACCTCAAGACCCGCAAACAGCGGCACATGATCGCGGAATTTGCCGTCATCGGTGACGTTGTCTGTGACTTCAATGCCATGCGCCTGTCCCAGATAAAAGTCATCCGCCCCATGGCCGGGCGCGATATGGACGAAACCCGTTCCGGCCTCTTCAGTGACAAAATCGCCAAACAGGACAGGCACAGCGAAATCATAGCCTTTACCCTTAAGCGGATGCGCGCAAACGGCGCCGCTTAATTCTGCGCCCTTGAACGTGCCAATCTGTGTCCATTCCTCAATCTTTGCGGCCTTTTTGACGTCTTCGGCGAGCGACAGCGCGACAGCGATTTTCTGATCGCCGCTTTGATAAACGCCGTATTCAATATCTCTACCCGCTGCAATCGCGCGGTTGGAGGGCAGGGTCCAAGGCGTCGTCGTCCAGATCACGATCGATGCGCCGTCCAGAATTTTCAAAGGCGATTTCACCACCGAAAACTTCACCCAAACGGTGATGGATTTATGTTCCTTGTATTCGACTTCCGCTTCGGCCAGCGCGGTTTTCTCCACGACCGACCACATCACCGGCTTCACGCCTTTATACAAAAGCCCATTGTTGGCGAAGCTGTGGATTTCACGCGCGATCAGAGCTTCGGCGCGATGCGCCATCGTCAGATAGGGATTGTCCCAATCGCCCAGCACGCCCAGGCGCTGAAACTGCGCGGATTGCACATCAACCCAATGCTGGGCGAATTTGCGGCATTCCTCGCGGAAGGCGAGAATATCGACCTTATCCTTGTCCTTGCCCTGTTCGCGGTATTGCTCCTCGATCTTCCATTCAATCGGCAGGCCGTGGCAATCCCAGCCCGGTACATAAGGCGCGTCATAGCCCAGCATCGCGTAAGACTTCACCACCACGTCTTTGAGGATTTTATTCACCGCGTGGCCCATGTGAATATCGCCGTTGGCATAGGGCGGGCCGTCATGCAAAACCCATTTCGGCTTGCCTTTGGCGCTCGCGCGGATCTTCTTGTAAATGCCGGAATCCTGCCATTGCTTGACCATCGCCGGTTCGCGCTGCGGCAGGTCGCCGCGCATGGGAAATTCCGTCTTCGGCAAAAAGACGGTGGAGCGGTAAAATTCTTCTTGAGACTTTTGATCCTTCGACATGTCCTAAAAACCCAGTAAAACCAAAACAGCCGGAATGTAGAACAACGCGAACAAAGTTCCCAGCAAAATCGTGCTGGCGGCCTTTTCGGGGCGCAAATCCATCTGCGCAGCGAAGGCGGCGATATTGGCACCGGGCGGCACCAGCGCCAGGATCATAACCAGCTGATAAACCGGCGCGGTGAACAGGTGGAAAAACTGCCGGTCGATTACAATCAACCCCGCGGCCAGCAAGGGGCAGAACAGAAATTTCCCAACAAAGGTGAGAATCAGAAAACGCGGCGCGATCACCGGGCGCAGCGTCCCGCCCAGCGCGATGCCGATCAGCATCATGCCGGCGACGATATAAGCGCCTTTAAAATAGACCCAATAGGTTTCAAACAGTGGCGGCAGCACACCCCCAAGCGCATGCACCATCAAACCCGCGACCATGGCATAGAGCATCGGCAGGCGCGCGAGTTTGCGCAAGGAATCGGCAACATTGAATTTACCCCGCGCGGCGAAATAATAGGACAAGGTGGCCTCGAACACTGAACCGCCCAGCAACATGAACATATACACAGCCACCCATTGCGGCGCATCGGCGAAAACGGTCATCACCAGCGGCAGGCCGAAATAGCCGGTATTGCCGTGCCCTGTGCACATCGCCAGAAGATTGGCGCGGTTGTCGCCATACACCCGTTTGCCGATGGTATAAAAAACCAGACTTGTGACAGACATCAGGAAAAACGCCACAAACGGCAGCACCATAAAAGCGGGCTGCAATTCCAGATGCGCGAAGAATCCGAAACACACCACGGGGCCGAAAATATACACCGTGAGATTAGCCAGCGTCAGCCGGTCCGCATGCAACCAGCGCGCCGCGCCCCAGCCCAGCGCGATCAGGGCATACAGGGGAAGCAGGCTGGTGAGAAGGGTCAGGAAGATTTCCATTTCAAATTCCTAAAATTTTGCGAGCTTCTATACAATCCTGCGCCATTTGCGCTTTGAGCGCGTCAAGCGTTTCAAATTTCGCCTCGCTGCGCAAGCGTTCGACGGGCATGACGCGCAGGCGCTTGCCATAGATTTCCTGATCGAAATCGAAAATATAAGATTCCACTTGCCCCACCTTCACCGCGAACATCGGGCGGATACCAATATTCACAGCAGCACCCCGCCATTGGCTCTCGCCTTCTACCTGCACCCAGGCGGCATAGATTCCGTAGGCGGGATGCAGCGTATCGCCCAGCGGCATATTGGCTGTGGGATAGCCCAACGCGCGGCCGCGCTGATCGCCCTTTTGCACAATACCCCAAATCTCCCACGCCCAGCCCAGCAGATTATTCGCCTGCGCGATCTCCCCGGTTTCCAGCAACTGGCGGATACGGCTGGAGGCGAGTTTTTCACCCGACCCATCCTGCGCCTGCGCGATGATGGTGGTGGGAATGCCGGCAGTTTGCAGATCAGCGGGCGTGCCCTTGCGCATCTGGCCGAACTGAAAATCATACCCGACCACCACATGCGCCGCGCCCAGCCCATCTTTAAGAATATTTTGAATGAAATCATCCGCGCTCTGGCTGGCGAAATCCCAGGTAAAGGGAATGGAGAAAAGAATATCGCAGCCCGCCTCGGCCAGCCGCCACGCTTTGACATCCGGCGGGCTCAGCCGCGACGGCGGATCATCAGGGCGGAATAGGGCGCGTGGGTGCGGCTCGAACGTCAGCACAGCCAGGGGCTTTTTTTCTTTTTGCGCCAGTGCGCGCGCCGCGCGCAGCACATACATATGGCCCTTATGTACGCCGTCGAAATTGCCAATCGCAACAACTGCACCCGGCGCATTGTGATCGTGACGGCGATAGGACGTGAAAATTTGCATGCGCAGATGATAAGAGAATCAGCAATGGGGAAGCAATGGGGACACAATGATTATTGTGTCCCCTTTTGCCCGTTTTTGCTCTATGATCCCCCCTCATGAAACCCTCAAACGCTCCCTTTTTTCTGCTGTCGCTGGCGATGATTATTGTCGATCAGGTCAGCAAATGGGCCGCAGATGTCTTGATCCTGCGCGTGCCGCCTCTGCCGGATTTCTGGACGTGGCTGACCCAGCCCGGTCCGCGCCTGCCGTTTTCAGCCGTGGAGATCACGCCCTATTTCAATATCGTCATGGTCTGGAATTTCGGCGTCAGTTTCGGCACGCTGAATTATCAAAGCGCATGGGGCGCGGTGATCCTAAGCTCGCTAGCGGTTGTGTTATGTCTGATATTCAGCGTCTGGCTGATGCGCACCCACAGCCGCATCATAGCCGCGGCGCTGGCGCTCGTGATCGGCGGTGCCATGGGCAATGTGATTGACCGGATGCGCATGGGCGCGGTCATGGATTTTCTGGATTTTCACGTTGCGGGTTGGCACTGGCCGGCCTTTAATGTGGCGGATAGTTGCATATGCATAGGCGTGGGTATATTACTATTCCATGCACGCCTATGGAAAGATTCCAGACATGACCCTGAGCTGTTAAAACTCAGGGATCTGGCGAAAACCGGGAATAGGGATCGATCAGCATGAGAATACTTTTTGCCCTCGGATTTATATCGCTTGCTGTTTTACTTGCAGGCTGCAGCAATGCGCGGGAAGAGCTGGGCCTCAAGCGCGACGCGCCCGATGAATTCGCGGTGGTCAAGCGCGCGCCGCTGGAACTGCCGCCGAATTACGATCTGCGTCCGCCGCGCCCCGGCGCATCGCGCCCGCAGGAACAGACAACATCGCTGCAGGCGCAATCGGCCGTCTATGGGCGTGATCCCGTGGCGGGCAATGAATTGCCAGCCAATGCCAGCTCTGCCGACCGCGTGTTTCTGGAGATGGCGGGCGTGTTGACTCTCGATCCGCAGATCCGCGCCAAACTCGACCGCGAGACCCAGTATCTGGCCGACCAGAACACCACCGTGATGCAAAAGCTGGGCATCAGCGAGACAAAGCCCGGCGGCGAGGCGAACATCGTGAACGCGCCGGAGGAAGCCGCGCGTTTGAAGAAAAACCAGCAGGAGGGCAAACCCGTCACGGACGGCGACACCCCCACCATCAAGCAATAGGTTTGGCTTGCGCAGTTTTCGCCTTTTTTTGCTGTTTATCATTTTGTGCGCGCCGCTCCAGGCGCGCGCCGGCGTTTTCGACGCGCAAAGTTTCACCCTGCAAAACGGGCTGCAGGTCGTAGTGATCCCCAATCATCGCGCGCCGGTGGCCACGCATATGGTTTGGTACCGTGTCGGCGCGGCGGATGAAGCGCCCGGGCAATCGGGCGTCGCGCATTTTCTCGAACATCTGATGTTCAAAGGCAGCGGTGATCTCGCCCCTGGCGAATTCTCGCGCCGCGTGCGCGCCATGGCCGGACAGGACAACGCCTTCACATCGCGCGATTACACCGCCTATTTCCAGTCGATCCCGGTGGAACATCTGCAAACCGTCATGCGCATGGAAGCCCAGCGCATGCGCGGCTTGTATCCTCCATTGAAGGAAGTGGAATCCGAACGCCAGGTTATTCTGGAAGAGCGTATGCAGCGCACAGAAAACGATCCGCAGGCGCGTCTGGCTGAGGAAATGGACGCCGCACTGTTCGTCAATCATCCCTATGCCAAGCCGGTGATCGGCTGGCGGCAGGAGATGGAGCAACTGACCTGGCCGCAGGCCAAAGCGTTCTACGACATCTGGTATGCGCCCAACAACGCGATCCTTGTCATCAGCGGCGCTGTCGACGCAGCACAGGTCCAGCAATGGGCGCAGGAGATTTATGGCCCGCTGAAACCGGAGATCATCCCCGCCCGCAACTGGCCGCGTGTACCGGCGTTGGAGGCGCGCAAAACCGTCACGCTGCGCGACGATAGCAACCGCCAGCCGATGGTGCAGATCGCCTTTCGCGTTCCCGGCTTCCGGCAGGACAAGAAAGCGGCGCTGGCGCTGGAGGTCCTGGCCGATATTCTGGGCAACGGCCCCAGCGCCCGGCTTTACCGTCATCTGGTCTCGGAGCAAAAAGTCGCCGTCGATGCGGGGATCAGTTTCCGCAAGGAATCATGGGATGAGGGCGATGTGACATTGTATGCCGCTCCTGCAAATCTAACCCCGCCCGAGCAGGTAATCACAGCCCTTGAGATGGAGCTTCGCGCCATCATCGAACAGGGCGTCAGCACGGACGAAGTCGCGCAATCGATCAAGCGCCTGCAGGCGCAGGCCGTCTATGCGCGTGATTCATTGGCAGGCCCAGCGATGATTGTGGGCCAAGCCCTGATCACCGGTGCAAGCCTCGAAGATGTCGAAACCTGGCCGCAGGCAATTGCCGCTGTCACCGCCGATGATGTGCAAGCAGCAGCGAATGCATATCTCAATCCAGATCATATGCGTGGCCGTGCGCCGGTGGTGGGCCTCCTGCCCGAGGCAGAGGGGGAGTGATGCAAATAGCAGCAATACGTTCTTTTGCTTTCGTTCTCGCCAGCGTTCTTTTGATGATCGCGCCGGCTCACGCCTCTGAAAAAATTCTCGACATCAAAACTGTCACCAGCCCCGGCGGAATCACGGCCTGGCTGGTGGAGGATCACAACGTGCCGGTAATCGCCGTGGAATTCGGCTTTCGTGGCGCGGGCACAGTGAATGATCCTGCCGATAAACAGGGCTTGATCCGTCTGTTATCGAATACGCTGGATGAGGGCGCCGGTGCGATGGACGCGCAGGCCTTTCAAAAAGAACTGGCCGACCGCGCCATCAGCCTGTCCTTCGGCGCCAGCCGCGATCATTTCACCGGCGCCTTGAAAACCTTGCGCGCGGAGAAGGACAAGGCGTTTGAACTTCTGGCCCTGGCCCTCACCCAGCCGCGCTTTGATGCCGAAGCGGTGGAGCGCATGCGTGCCGCCAACATCGCCCGCATCCGCGAGAGCCTGTCCGATCCGGACTGGATCGCCACGCGGCTTTTATATGCTTCGGCCTTCTCGGGTCATGCCTACGCCCGCAACAGCGGCGGTACGCTCTCCGGCTTGGCGAAGATCACGCCCGATGATCTCCGCGCCGCGCATAAAACGCTGCTGGGTCGTCATGCGCTGATGATCGGCGTGGCGGGGGATATCACCGCCGCAGAACTGGCGCCACTGCTCGACCGCGTGTTTGGCGCGATGCCCGTTGTAACACCGCCCGCTGCACCAGCGGAAACACAGATCACAGGCGCGCAGGATATCCGCGTCTACGACAAGATGCTGCCGCAATCGGCGATCCAGGTGATTCAACCCGGCATCAAACGCGCCGATCCCGCTTACGCAGCGGCCGAAGTGGTGAATTTCACGCTGGGCGGTTCGGGCTTCGGCGCGCGTTTAATGGAATCGGTTCGCGAAAAGCGCGGGCTCAGCTATGGCATCAGCAGCGGCTTTTTGCATCTGGACAAGGCCGATGGCCTGATGATCAGCACGTCGACGAAGAATGCGAATGTCGCGCAGGTGATTGACCTGATCCGCCAGGAATTGCGCGATGTATCCAAAAACCCCATCACCGCACAGGAATTAAAGAACGCGCAAACCTATCTGACCGGCGCATTGCCACTGTCGCTCACGTCGACGAACGCGATTGCGGGGCTATTGCTCTCGCTACAAGAAGATGGATTGCCGATCACCGCGCTGGAAGATCGTGATGCGAAATTGCGCGCACTGAGCCTACAAGATGTGAATGCGATGGCGGCGCGGCTGCTGCGACCCGATGATCTCCGGATCGTCGTAGTCGGGCAGCCCAGGGATCTCAAAAACGCAACGGTGGTGAAGGATCTGCCTGATGTCGAGTAAGGCTCTTGAAAATCTGCGCTCACACGCCAAAACGCTACAACAGACACCCATCGCGGCGTTGTTTGATGATGATACGGCGCGTGCGAAGAATTTCAGCGTTTCCGAAGGCGGACTGACGTTCGATTATTCGCGCCACAAGATCACGACACAGACTCTGCAAATGCTCTGCGATTGGCTGGAATCACGGGACTTCTCAGCGCGGCGGCAGGATTTATTTTCCGGCGGCATGATCAACCGCAGTGAAGGGCGCGCGGCATTACACACGGCGCTACGCAGCGGTGGGCCAGCAGAGGCACAAGCGTATGTCCATGCGATGCTTGAAAAAATGAAAGGCGCTGCAGATATGGCCGCGCCGTATACCGATGTGGTGCATCTCGGGATTGGTGGATCGGATCTGGGGGCGCGGCTTGTTTGTGAGGCTCTGCCGCGCCGCGCCGGGGCACCGCGCTTGCATTTTCTCTCCAGCATCGACGGCAGCGCGGTTGCGGCCGTGATGAAGGCGTGTGATCCGCAGCGCACATTGGTGATCATCACGTCCAAAAGTTTCACGACGCAAGAGACAATGCTCAATGCCCGCGCGTTTGCAGACTGGCTGGGCGCCGCGAAAATAAAACACAATGTCTGGGCCGTGACAGCCGCGCCGGAAAAAGCCCACGCATTCGGCATCGCGCCAGAAAATGTTTTTGCGCTGCGCGACTGGATTGGCGGACGGTTCAGCCTGTGGTCGGCGGCGGGGCTGCCGATTGTATTATCGGCTGGGTTTGCGGCATTTTCGGATCTGCTAGCCGGTGCGGCGGCTGCGGATGCGCATTTTCAAAATGCGCCCATGGCCCGGAATATTCCGGTCTTAATGGCGCTGATTGGCGCGTGGTACCGCGATTTCTTTGATTACCGCGCCCAGGCGGTGCTGCCCTATGCGCACGGGCTTGAAGGGTTGGTGCCGTATTTGCAGGCGCTGGAGATGGAATCCAACGGCAAGGGCGTCGATCATGACGGTCATGCGCTCTCTGTCTCTGGCGCGCCGCTGGTGTTCGGCGGTGTGGGCACACAGGCGCAGCATGCGTTTTTTCAATGGCTGCATCAGGGGCGCGATATCACCCCTGCTGATTTCATCACCGTTGCGCTGGCCGATCACGATTTTTCCGCGCATCACCGCACCCTGCAGGCCAATGCGCGCGCGCAAGCGGATGCGCTGATGCGGGGGCAGAGCAACGCCCAGCAGCCCCACCGCCACTTCCCCGGCGACCGCCCCAGCAGTTTTATTACGCTCACGCGCCTGGACGCGCGGGCATTGGGATTCTTGCTGGCGGTGTATGAGCATAAAATCTTTACCCAAGGCGTCTTGTGGAATATCAACAGCTTCGACCAATGGGGCGTAGAGCTGGGCAAAACGCTGGCGGATGCGCTGTTGCGGGCCTAGCCGCGTTTCAGCTATGATATGCGCACGTCAGAACGACGCCCTGAATCCGCCAAGGCTCTGGCCTCATTCATTTAAGAAAATATTTTTAAAACAGCAGACGGGCAGAGAAGAAAAGTATATTTAACACGGAGCGCACAGAGGAAAAGGAGATCACAGACATTCTCCGAGAGCTCCGTGAACTCCGTTCTTAAAAACTATTTTTTAAAAACTCTGCGTTCTCTGAGTCACTGCGTTATACTCTCAACACAGACTTTCTTTAATTTATGAGACCTGACCCAAGGAGTGCGCATGCAAAGTTCAGCCCCCGACCCACATGCAATGCCCGCGTTGTCACAGGGGGATCTCGATGAAGTCGTGCGTCGCCACCGGCTGTTCCAGCGCGGCCAAAAAGGCGGCGCGCGCGCTGTCATTCATTATCATGATCTTTCGGGTCTGGATCTGACGGGTCGGGATTTATCGCAGGCGGATTTCACGGGCTGCCACTTCGAAGATAGCAACCTGGCCGAAGGAATTTTCCAGGCCGCGATTTTTTTTGCCTGCGATCTGCGTGGTGCCAATCTTCGCGATGCCGATCTTTCGCGCTGTGATCTGCGTGGTGCATATCTCGCGGGCGCAAACATGAGCGGCGCCAACATGACCGATGCCGATCTGCGCCAGGGCAAGGTCATGAAGCGCGATGAAAGCGGTGTTCTGGTGGATCGCCAGCGCGCCGGCGGCGAAGGAGCGAAAACAATCCTTGCGGGGGCGAAGTTGAACGGTGCGAACATGGCGCGTGTGCAAGGTGGCGGCGCGGATTTCACGGATGCCGATCTCAGCGGCGTAACGCTGTTCATGAGCGACCTGCGCGATGTGGATCTGAGCGGTGCAAACATGACCGACACCGATCTCAGCGGTGCGAATATCGAGAACGCTATGATGCGCGGCACGATCATCGCCGGGGCGCTGCTGGAGAACGCCGAGAAGCACGGGCTTGACCTGCGCGAAGCCATTACCGACCGTGACATGGGCGAGACGCTGGAGAATCTGGGCAAGACTTTATCCGAGCTTCTGGAGACTCACACACTCTGGGTGTCCAGCGCCGGAACGAAAGGGCGGCAACTGGATCTCAGCGGCTATGACTTGCGCAATGTTGTGGATTTGCGCAAATTTCCGCTGACGGCTGTCAAAGCCGTTGGCGCGCGCTTTTTGAATCAGGATTTACGCGACGCGCAAATGCAAAGCGCCGTGTTCGATGAAGCGGATTTCCGCGATTGCGATCTGCGCGAGGTGGATTTGCGCGGCTCCAGCCTCCGCTACGCACAGCTTGCGCGCGTCACACTTGATGGCGCAAAGCTTTGCCCGCTGCAATTTGGGCGCGGAAAGAACAAGCGCCTGCAGCGCGTCGATCTCAGCGGCGCCAATTTGCGCTATGCACGCATTGACAAGGGCGATCTGCGCGACTGCATCATGATGGGCGTCGATCTGGGCGGCGCTGTGTTGCGCAACTGCGATCTGCGCCGCGCCGACATGACGGGCGCGATCCTCAAGGGCTGTATATTGATGAACTGCAAGCTGGACGGCGCGATCATCGACTTTACGTCGTTGTAGTTCCCCTGAAATCACGGCCAGACAGGGGAGCACAATAATCATTGTGTCCCCCGTGAAGGGCATATTAACCTAAGGTTTATGCGAATCCGGATATTGCCTGAAACCCTGGTCAACCAGATTGCCGCGGGGGAAGTCATCGAACGCCCCGCAGCTGCGGTGAAGGAACTTGTGGAGAACGCCATCGACGCGCAGGCGCGGCAGATCCATATCGATCTGGAGCAGGGCGGAAAGAGCCTTATCGCCGTCAGCGATGACGGCCTTGGCATGAGCGCGGATGAAATCGCCGCCGCGCTGGAGCGTCATGCGACATCGAAATTGCCGGATGCGGATTTATTGAACATCCAGTTCATGGGCTTCCGCGGCGAGGCCTTGCCGTCGATTGCTTCCGTTTCACGGATGCGGATCGAAAGCCGCGCGCGCGGCGTGGCTGAAGCGTGGCAGATCAATGTCGAAGGCGGGCGCAAAAGCGATATCATCCCCAGCGCCCAGCCGCACGGCACGCGCGTAGAAGTACGGGATTTATTTTATGCCACACCGGCGCGCCTGAAATTCCTGAAATCCGACCGCGCGGAGATGATGGCCGTCAAGGATATCGTGGCGCGGCTGGCGATGGCGCAGCCCGCCATCGGTTTTCGCCTCAGCCATGACGGGCGCGTGCTGCTGAACATTCCGCCCGGCCAGACTGATGAAGCGCGGCTCGGCGCTGTCATGGGCGCTGAATTCGTCGCAAACGCACTTTCCATCACCGCACAGCGCGATGATATGCGTATCAGCGGGCGCGCCAGCCTGCCCACCCACAGCCGTGGCACGGCCAGCGAGCAGTTTTTATTCGTCAACGGGCGGCCGGTGCGCGATCGTTTGCTGCTGGGATGCGTGCGCGCGGCCTATGCTGATGTAATGGCGCGCGACCGTCATGCGGCGCTGGCGTTATTTCTGACCTTGCCGCCCGAAGAGGTGGATGTGAATGTCCACCCCGCGAAGGCCGAGGTGCGATTCCGCGACGCGGCGGCGGTGCGGGCAATGATCGTCAGCGCCTTGAAACATGCGCTGCATGATCAGGGTTTGCGCGCCGCGCCCGCGTTGGGCGGCCAGACAGTGACCGCCTTTCGCGCCGCGCCGGTGCAGGCAACAGCGCGCTTTTATGATATTCCCACCCCCGCCTATGGCCAGCTGGCCGAGGCACTGCCCGCTGATTTCGCGCCGCAGGCGCGCATCGCGATCGCAGCAAACCCTTCACCGGCACCTGCTATAACGCCGGAATTTCCTTTGGGCGCGGCGCGGGCGCAGATTCACGGCAATTACATCGTGGCGCAAAACGCCGATGGTCTGGTGCTGATCGACCAGCATGCGGCGCATGAGCGCCTGGTTTTTGAAAAATTCAAGGCGCAGATGGAAGCGCACGGCATCGAGCGGCAAGGCTTGCTCAGCCCCGTGATTGTCGATCTGGAAGAAGGTGCTGCTGCGGCGCTGCTGGAGCAGGCAGACGCCTTAAACAAGCTGGGACTGGAGATCGAGCCATTCGGCGCCGGCGCCGTGGCGGTGCAAACCGTGCCGGCCTTGCTGGGGGCAGGGGCGGATATTACCGGGCTGGTGCAGGATCTGGCCGCGCAGGCGCGGGATGAGCATGACGCGGGGCAGGATTTGCAGACGCGCCTGAACGATCTTCTGGCGACGATGGCCTGTCACGGTTCGGTGCGATCAGGCCGAACCCTGAACGAGGCCGAGATGAACGCCTTGCTGCGGCAGATGGAGCGCACCCCGCGCGCGGGCCAGTGCAATCACGGCCGGCCGACCTATGTCAGCCTCAGTTTAAAAGATATCGAAAAATTATTCGGACGCAGGTAGAATAAACCCTGGAAAGGAATTCCCATGACCCAGCATCACGCCAGCGATGAACGCAATACGATTTTATATCTTTACGGATTTTTCGGTCTGGCCGTGCTGTCCTCGGTTATTCCGCACACACTGGCAGCGGTGATCAGCATTGTTCTGATTCTACTGATTTTACCCTTGGCCTATCATCTGCGCAGAAAGGCGGATGCAGAATCGCTGCTGGCCAATCATGCTACGTTTATCATCTGCACCATCTGGGTCGGCAGCTTTGTGGCGGTCGCCGGATTGTTGGCGGGCAGCACGGTGTTGCTGCTCTATATCGATCATAATCCGCTCTATCCTTGCCTGAGCGGAATTATGGACGGGCACCCCGTGCCGATGGATGGGCCGGGCCTGCACGCGCTGTTTAGCCCGTGCCTCGGCGATTATCTCAGCAAGAACGGCACGATTTTCGCGATCAGCGGCCTGCTGGCGATTGTCCCGCCGCTGGCTTATGTCGGTGTGCGCTATGTGCGGGGGTTGAGCCGCGCAGCGAAGGGCCACCGGCTGGCGCATCCGCAGGCGTGGATTTAAACGTCGTCTTTCGCAATCACGCCCAAAAACACACCCACCGTCATCACCCGCTTCATGCGGGTGATCCAGAAGTTTTTTAACCACTAAGCGCATCAAGCTTTCCGTGCCTCAAAACGCTTAGGCTCTGCCCTCATTGATTAAAAAAATAAGTCCTACAAGGATTCAAATATTTTCTTAATCAGTGATGTCTGACCCTCGCTTCCGAAATGATGAAGGCAGGCACAATCCCACACGTTCCCATCTTGACAAACCTATAAAAATTCATAAAATAAGAACATATAGTGAACAAATAAAGTTTAAAAGGAGATTATAAAATGTCCTCAGGTTTCGCCCACAGCCTCCAGATGGAGAGAATAAAAACCGCGCAATGGCGCGCGCAGCGCGCCGCCCGCCGTGAATTTTTCGAAAGCCTGACGCCGACCCAGCTCGTCCGTCATCTCGCTCAGAAGCTGGAAATCGCCGCGCCGCCCGCCGATGCGGATGATCTGGCCGCTTTGCTGCGGCGTCAGTTGCAAGTGCTGGATACGGTCTTTCTCACCGCCTTGCACCAGGCCGGCCTGGGTCAGGACAACACTCTCTCGGCGGAGCCTCTGGTCACGGCGCTGGCGGCGCAGAAACTCTGCCGCCAGACCTACGATTCCCTGCAAACCCATGCGCGGAAGATGGCAAGCGCCGCGTCCCGAAAAATAGGCAAACAAACTGAAGGACTAGAAAATTGTCAACAATAACAAAGGGTTGGCCACCATCGCGGCGCCAGGCGCAGGCTGTGCGTATCCGCCGCTTGCGGCCCTGGCGCTGGTCGACGGGTCCACGCAGTGGGGCGGGCAAGGCGCGGGTGGCGATGAATGCGCGCAAACATGGGCTCTATGGCGCTGAATACCGTGCGCTGCGCCTGCAAATGCGTGCTTATCGGCGCTTTTTGGAAGGTTTGCACAAATTTGCCGACCCGGCGCAAGCATGGTATAACGCCTACAGCAAAGAAGATCGGGCGGCCGCTCGTCCTTCGTCTCTTTCAGGTTTTTTTCCGGGCGCGTCCGGCGAAGCCTCGAAGAGGCGAAGGCGGGAGGAAAGTCCGGGCTTCATGGAAAGATGGTGCCGGGTAACACCCGGGCGGCGCGAGCCGACGGACAGTGCAACAGAAAACAAACCGCCGACCTGTCCGGCCAAGCCCTTTGGGCGAAGCCGGATGGAGGTAAGGATGAAACGGTGCGGTAAGAGCGCACCGCGCGGCTGGCAACAGACGTGGCATGGCAAACCCCACCCGAAGCAAGACCAAATAGGCGCTGCATTTTCTGCCTTTCCACAGACGTGGCGCGGGTCGGTTGCTCGAGGTTTGCGGTAACGCAAATCCCAGATGAATGGTCGCCGCCTCTGTAAAGAGGCACAGAACCCGGCTTATAGATCTTCTTTGTTTTTTATTTCTTATAATATATTAACGTCACCTTCCTAATAATTACAACATTACAACCTCCAACCCCATCTCCTTGTGGATAGTATTTGCGACTCGCAGGTTTTGTTGACGATTCGCAAAACGCTGGTGTAGCCTAGCAAAGAGTCAAGTCTTGCGATCCTGAATCATCATAATCTTTCACCGATTCCTTTTTCATTATTGTCATGCCTCATCAGCCTGTTTTGCTTGCCGAAGTATTGGATGCGCTCAAACCTGTGGCGGGCTGCATTTATGTTGATGGTACGTTTGGCGCGGGCGGCTACAGCCGCGCGTTGCTGCAGGCCGCGCCCTGCCGCGTCATCGCTATCGACCGCGATCCCAGCGCGGCGGCATATGCCGCAAAACTCGGCGCGGAATTCGGCGCGCGCTTTGTGTTCATGCAGGGCTGCTTTGGTGATGTCGAGGATCTGCTGCGTAAGGCAGGATTTTCCAAAGTCGATGGTTTTGTGTTGGATCTTGGTGTGTCGTCAATGCAGCTCGACGAAGCGCAGCGCGGCTTTTCCTTTCGTTTCGATGCGCCGCTTGATATGCGCATGGACCCAACCAGCGGTCAAAGCGCTGCTGATCTCGTTAACACAGCCAATGAAAAGACGCTGGCCGATATCCTCTTCCAATATGGCGAGGAACGCGCCTCGCGCCGCATCGCGCGCAAGATCATCGAAATCCGCAAATCCGCGCCCATCACCACCACCGGCGCACTGGCCGATCTGATCCGCGCCGTTGTGTCGCAATCCTTCAAGGACAAAAGCGATCCAGCCACGCGCAGCTTCCAGGCGCTGCGCATCGCGGTGAATGACGAGCTGGGAGAGCTGCGCCGCGCGCTGGGCGCCGCGCCGCGTATCCTCAGACCCGGCGGCCGCTTCGCCGCAGTGAGCTTTCATTCGCTCGAAGATCGCCTCGTAAAGGACTATCTCAAAGACCACAGCGGCCGCGCGGAGTCCGGCTCGCGTTACCGCCCGCAAACGCAATCCGCGCCGGCGTTGTTTGTGGTGGAGAATGCGCGCGGCGTCACGGCAAGCGCTGAAGAAACAAAAGCCAACCCGCGCGCCCGTTCGGCGCGATTGCGCTGGGCGGTGCGGACGGAAACGGAGGCAAGCGTATGAAAATCCGTGTGCGCAGTCTCGTTCTTCTCGGCGCGGCCTGCATGTGCGGTGGGCTATTGATGCACATCTCGCAGCGCGTGCAAGAATCACAAGAATCGCTCAAGCGCCTGCACGCGCAAATGGACGCCGAACGCGAATCTATCATCATGCTGCAAGCCGAATGGGAAGCGCTGAACGCGCCCTCGCGTCTGGAGGTGCTGGCGAAAAAATATCTCGATCTCAAACCCGCAGAAACACGCATGTTGCGCGCCCAGATTCCCGATTCCGCGCCGCCTGTTGAAATCATGCAGGTCCAGCCCGTCGCGATCGGGGTTGAGCCAAAGGCGGTGCAGCCATGACCCTTGCCGTGGCGCAAGTCATATCGCTCACAGGCGACCGCAGCAGCGCACTCTATATCGCGCGCGGACGATTGGTGCTGATTGGCGCTCTGTTCGCGCTGGCGTTCTTTCTTCTCGCGGTGCGGGCGGTGGATGTCACGGTCATGCAAGCACTGCCGCAAACTGAAACCGCCGCGCCCGTGCCCGCGGTCCAGGGTGCGCCGCTCGTGCGCCGTGCGGCGATCCTTGATCGCAACGGCGTTTTGCTGGCCACCAGTGTCAAGGCCGCTTCGCTTTATGCCGATCCCACCCTGATTGCCGATCCGAAAGGTGCTGCGCATAAAATCGTGCAGATTTTCCCCGATCTTAGAATCCAGGATATCATGCGCAGCCTCACCGCGCCGGGGCGTTTCCACTGGATCAAGCGCCATATCACGCCCGCGCAGCAAGCAGCCGTTCTACGCATTGGTGAACCAGGCCTGGCCTTCGCCGAGGATTATCGGCGCATCTATCCGCAAGGCGCTTTGGCCGGGCATTTACTGGGCTATACGAATGTCGATGGGCGGGGCCTTGCCGGGTTCGAGCGCGCCTTTGATGACACGCTTGCGCAGGGTCAGGACTCTGTGCGCCTGTCGCTTGATACGCGCCTGCAGCATGCGCTGCGTCGCGAGATCGAGAACACCATGCGGCAATTCAATGCCAAGGCTGGAATCGGTACGATTTTGGATGCGAATACGGGCGAGGTTCTGGCTGGCGTATCCTTACCTGATTACGATCCCAATCACGTTGCCCGCGCAGATAAAGACGCTGTGTTCAATCGCCTGAGCCTGGGCGTGTATGAGCTAGGCTCGATTTTCAAGATCTTCTCGACCGCCGCACTGCTGGATAAAATGAGCGACGCCTTATCCATGGAATTCGATGCGCGCCAGCCGATCCAGCACGGCCGGTTTTCCATCAAGGATTACCATCCACAGAACCGGGCGCTGAGCGTGCCCGAAGTGTTCATGTATTCATCGAATATCGGCTCGGCGCTGATGGGACAGGCCGTGGGCACCAAGCGCTTGCGCACTTTCTATGAACGTCTGGGATTGTTGACGCCCATGACATTTGAATCGCGTGAAATCGCGCGTCCACTGGTGCCCAGCCCGTGGCGCGATATTGATACACTGACAGCCGCCTATGGGCATGGCCTGGCCACAACGCCACTACAGACGGCTGCGGCTGTGGCCAGCATCGTCAATGGCGGCACCTTGGTGCGCCCGACTTTACTGGCAGGCGGCAGCGCCTATGGTCAGGGCGAGCGCATTGTCTCGGCGCAGACGGCGGCGCACATGCGCAGTTTGCTGCGTCTGGTTGTAACGGATGGAACCGGCGCAAAGGCCGATGTTCCGGGTTATTGGATCGGTGGCAAGACGGGTACTGCGGAAAAGGCCCAGGGCGGTGCATACAATCACGACCGTTTGTTGTCCTCTTTTATCGGGATTTTTCCGGCCCATGCGCCGCGCTATGTTGTTCTGATTGCAATCGACGAGCCGCGCGGAAACGCGCAAAGTCACTTTTATGCCACGGGCGGCTGGGTGGCCGCACCGGCGGTTGGACGCGTGGTTGCGGCTATGGGAGCTATTCTGGGATTGCCGCCGCAAAACAGCGATGCGCTCAAGGATCCGGCGCAAAGCATGCGCGCCTATATTTCCGCCAATGCCGCCACGCAGGGGGTACATGATGAATAATAATATCAACAGCCTTGACCTTGCTTCGATCACAGGTCTGACGCAAGACAGCCGCGCCGTGCGTCCGGGATTTTTGTTTGCGGCACTGCCTGGCAGCAAGGCCGACGGCAGGCGTTATATCAACGACGCCATCCGCAACGGCGCCAGTGTCATTCTGGCACCGCGCGGCACCGGCATCGAAGCGGCGCATCTTTCGGGGGATGTAAAGCTGATCACCGATGAAAATCCCCGCCGCGCACTGGCTCTGCTGGCGGCGCGGTTCTATGGCCAGCAACCGCAGACCATCGTCGCGGTCACAGGCACCAACGGCAAGACATCGACCGTGCACTTCGTGAAGCAATTCTGGCTGGCGGCCGGATATAAGGCGGCCAGCATTGGCACGCTGGGCGTGCGCGCGCCGGGTCTGATCCGCTCCGGCTCGATGACCACACCCGATCCTGTTTCGCTGCATGCTGAACTGGCTGATCTTTGTGCTGTGGGGATCACGCATCTGGCGATGGAGGCATCCTCACACGGGCTCGATCAATATCGACTGGATGGTGTGCAGATCCGGGCGGCGGCGTTTACGAATCTCAGTCGCGATCATCTGGATTACCATCCCGACATGCAGGCGTATTTCGCTGCCAAGACGCGCCTGTTCACGGATATCCTGCAAGAGGGTGGCGCTGCAGTGCTCAACGCCGATGTGCCGGAATGCAAGCATCTGATCGACGCCATTGGTGGCCGCGCGCATGTCTTGACTTACGGCGCGGCGGGCAGGGATTTCAAACTGCTGCAAGCCACGCCCACACCGCAGGGTCTGGATCTTCAGCTTGAGATTCAAGGCCAGGCGCATAATCTGGCATTGCCGCTCGCGGGTGCGTTTCAGGCAATGAATGTGCTGTGCGCGCTGGGGCTTGCGATCGCGTGCGCACCCGCGCATGCCCAAACGTTCATCGACGCTTTGCGCGCGCTGCAGGGCGTTCCGGGCCGGATGCAGCATGTGGGTGGACCCAAAGGCGCAGCTGTTTATATCGATTACGCGCATACACCCGATGCGCTGGAAACGGTTTTAAAAGCCCTGCGTCCGCACACCCAGCGGCGGTTGGTGGCATTGTTTGGCTGCGGCGGCGACCGGGATCGGGGCAAGCGTCCGCTGATGGGCAAGATCGCGCATGATCTTGCCGATACTGTGATAGTGACGGATGACAATCCGCGCTCGGAGCGGCCCGATTCCATCCGGGCGGCCATTCTGGCGGGGGCGCAGGGCGCGCGCGAAATCCCCGGCCGACGCGAAGCCATTGCCCAGGCCATCCAGGATCTGGCCGCGGGCGATGTGCTGGTGATCGCGGGCAAGGGCCATGAACAGGGACAAATTTTTGAAAATCACACCGAACCCTTTGACGACGCGCAAGAGGCGCGTAAAGTAATCGGAGAACTGACATGAAAACACTCTGGACATCTTTAGAAGCGGATATCATCACCGGCGGGCGCAGCACACAGCCCTGGCGCGCAACGGGTATAGCGCTGAACATGCGCCAGCTTCGTCCGGGCGATCTGTTCTTTGCGGCATCGTTGCGCGAAGCCGCGCAGGCGCTGGCGCATGGCGCTGCGGCCGCTGTGATTGCCAGCCGGGGCGGGGATATACTGCCGTCGGGGCCCATGATGCTGGTGCCCGATTTGTACGAGGCCTTGCGTGATCTGGCGCGCGCAGCGCGGTTTCGCACGCATGCGCAGATTTTGGCTGTGGCCGGGTTTACCTTGCGCGAGCAGTTGAAATCAGTCTTGAAGGCGCATGGGCATGTGCATGCGGCGGGGCCGCACTTCTCGCACAGTCTTGCCCTGTTGCCGGAGATGGCCGATTACGCGCTCTTTGGCTGCGTGCCGGGTTTGCGTCCTGATCTGTGCGTGATTACCGACGCGCGCTCGACCCAGATCGCCGCGTTGGAGGGGATGAATGTACAAGGGCGGGTGATCGTCTGCGCCGATGATCCTCATCATCTCGAGGCCGTAACGCGCGCCCGCGCGTTGGGCATCGCCGGAATTATCACGGTGCCTGAGGGCATGGGCCGCGGGCAAGACCTTGCATCATTCATCGCACATCTGGCCGGTGCGCCGCTCGGCGAATGGGGGAATGTGCATCTTTATCGTCCGCGCGCGCTCAGCTTCGGCGTTAATCAGGTTATTGAGATCGGCGGGCATAAGACGGCCATGCTCATAGGCCGCAAGGGTGGCATTGCGCTGCAGACAGCTTATGCGCCGTTTGGCTATATGTGTTCGGGCGGAGGGATCGCAACCGATGCACGCCCGCCGCGCGAATGGGAAGAGATTTGCCCGCAGGTTCTGGGGCCCGGTGATCGCGTCGTGTTTGATATACAGCAGCCCGAAGCCACTTTCGCCGGCGCGTTCCGGCGCTTGTAAGGGAGAAATTTCATGCTCTATCACCTGTTGCCCCAACTTGCAGATGAATTTATTGCCTTCAACCTGTTTCGATATCTGACGTTTCGCACCGGCGGCGCGGTGATGACGGCGCTGTTCATCGGGCTTTATATCGGCCCTAAAATGATCCGCTGGCTCAAAAGCAAACAAAAGGAGGGTCAGCCCATTCGCGCTGATGGGCCTGAAGGCCATTTCATTAAGGCCGGCACGCCGACGATGGGCGGTTTGCTTATTCTGATTTCTGTGACGATATCGACGCTGCTGTGGGCGGATTTGCGCAATCCACTGATCTGGCTCGCGTTGCTGGTGATGTGCGGCTACGGCCTGATTGGCTTTGGCGATGACTATCTCAAGCTGACAAAACGCAACAGCAAGGGTTTATCCGGGCGGTTGAAGATCGTCGCGCAGTTCGCAATTGGTCTGGTCGCAGCGCTGGGGATGATGTTTGTTCTCCCGTCTGATTTGGGCGCGCATGTGGCCATTCCATTCTTCAAGCATTTCTTTGTTTATCTGGGCTGGGTGTTTCCGTTCTGGGCGCTGTTTGTGATTATTGGCTCATCGAACGCGGTGAATTTGACAGACGGGCTCGATGGTCTTGCGATTGTGCCGGTGGCGATTGTCGCGGCGTGTTTTGGTTTGATCGCCTATCTTGTGGGGCGCGCGGATTTCGCCAATTATCTCAACATTCCCTTTGTTCCCGGGACGGGCGAACTTGCGGTTTTGTGCGGTGCGCTGATTGGCGGCGCGATGGCGTTCTTGTGGTATAACGCGCCGCCGGCGATGGTGTTCATGGGCGATACGGGATCGCTGGCGCTGGGCGGGGTTCTGGGCACGATTGCGCTGATGACCAAGCAAGAGCTCGTCCTGGCAATCATCGGCGGGCTGTTCGTGCTGGAGACTGTGTCGGTGATCGTGCAGGTGGCATCATTTAAACTGACCGGAAAGCGCGTGTTCGCCATGGCGCCGCTGCATCACCATTTTGAGAAGAAAGGCTGGTCGGAGCCTACAATCGTCATCCGCTTCTGGATCATCGCTGTCGTTCTGGGCATTCTGGGTCTGGCGACTTTGAAACTGCGGTGAGAGATGATCGTCATTGCGAGGAGGCAACGCCGACGAAGCAATCCAGAAAAGTTTTTTAACCACTTAGACACCAAGCTTACGGAGACCTCGTTTTTCTTAGTGTTCTTAGTTGTTAAGTTTTTTAGTCTCCGGATGGCTTCGGCCTGACGGCCTCGCAATGACGGCAAGGGTATTTTAAATGCAGACAGATTGGACAAATTTCGCACAAGGGCTTTCCGGGCGCGCGGTGGCGGTGGTCGGGCTGGGGCTGTCGGGATTGGCCAGCGCGCAGGCGTTGCGGGCGGGCGGTATCAAGACGTTGGTGTGGGATGACAGCCCCGCGCAGCGCGAACAAGCCGCCGTCGCAGGGTTTGAAATCTGTGATTTCACGGCATTGACGGATTGGACCCGTATTGCCTTTGTTTTGCTTTCGCCCGGGATACCGCTGCACTTCCCGCAGCCGCATGCGGCCGTGACCATGGCACGTGCGGCGGGCGTGGAGGTTATCGGCGATATCGAGGTTTGGTGCCGCCTCAACAAACATGCGAAGACCGGCGCGCGTATTATCGCCATCACCGGCACCAATGGCAAATCCACGACGACTGCGCTCATTCATCACGTTTTAAAAGAAGCGGGAATATCCTGTGCAATGGCGGGGAATATCGGTAAGCCGATTTTGCAGGCAGAGCCCGATGCGCAATGGATGGTGCTTGAGATGTCCTCCTACCAGCTTGACCTTACTCCGTCATTTGCGCCGGATGTGGCGATATTGCTCAACATCACGCCTGATCATCTTGATCGTCACGGCAGCCTGGCGCATTACATCGCTGCGAAGGAAGCCATCTTCCGCAAGGCGCTGCGATGCGTGATCGGCGTGGATGATGAAATCTGCCGCGCGATGGCGGAGCGACTGGCGCAGGCGGGCAAAGATGTAAAGCGTATATCGTATCGCGATGCTGCGCTGGATGCGTTTAAGGATGTGGGCGTTCTGCGCGGCGATCATAACCGGCAGAACATCGTCGCTGCTTTTGCCGCCGTGCAGGCGACTGGGTTAGATGTAGCCGCGTTCAAAAAAGGGCTGGCCACATTTCCTGGACTGGCGCACCGGCAATTCCGCGTGCGACAGATCGGGCCTGTGGTGTTTATCAACGACAGCAAGGCCACCAATGCCGATGCGACGCGGCATGCGCTGGCCGCGTATGAGGATATTTACTGGATCGCGGGCGGACGGCCCAAAGAAGGGGGGCTACAGGGTCTGGAATCCTTCGCATCCAAAATTCGCCATGCCTATCTCATCGGTGAGGCGACGGAGGATTTTGCACGTTGGATGCAGGCGCAGCAGATCTCCTTCACGCGCAGCCATACATTGGAATCCGCCGTTCAGAATGCGTATAATGATGTGCGAAATGCAGGCACCGCAGCGACAGTTTTGCTCTCGCCCGCCTGCGCATCCTTCGATCAGTTCAAAAACTTCGAAGCACGCGGCGATGCGTTCGCAGCGCTCGTAAATGGTCTCAAGTCATGACCCTCTTCACCCGCACGGACCGATCGTTTTTGTCCCGCTGGTGGTGGACACTGGACAGGCCCTTGCTGGCAGCGCTGCTCGTGATGATGGGTGTGGGCGCTATGCTTGTGGCCACAGCCAGCCCGCCCGTGGCCAAGCATCTGGGCTTGCATCCTTATCACTTTCTGTTCCGGCATATGATTGTTCTGGGTCCGGCATTGGTTTTGCTGCTCGGGGTTTCCATGCTCAGCCCGCGCTGGGTCTGGCGCGTGGCCAGTGTCCTGTTCGTGATCGCCGTCGGTTTTATGGTGGCGGTTCTGTTTCACGGACTGGAGATTAAGGGCGCGCAGCGCTGGATTGACCTTGGCGCGTTCTCGCTTCAGCCCAGCGAGTTCATCAAGCCTGGCTTTGCTATCTGTGCTGCCTGGTTCATGGCGGGTCAAAAGACGGAACGCAATTTCACCGGGCATAAAATCGCAGCGGGGTTCTACGCCTTGACGATTTTTTTGCTGTTGCTGCAACCCGATTTTGGCATGACATTCGTGGTGTCGTGCATGTTCGGGGCGCAAATTGTACTGGCCGGGTTGCCGATCCGG
Organism: Alphaproteobacteria bacterium; assembly: GCA_023150415.1. GTDB lineage: Bacteria > Pseudomonadota > Alphaproteobacteria > Micavibrionales > Micavibrionaceae > JAKLKY01. The sequence goes on from JAKLKY010000012.1 coordinate 23,616, forward strand.
CTCATGCTGATTTTGTTGGGCGTCGGCGTGCTGGGAATTGGTGCGGCGTATGTCAGTTTTGATCACGTGCAAAGCCGCATCGATCGTTTTCTCGATCCTGCCAGCGGCGACAATTATCAGGTCGAACGCGCGCTGGAGGCCTTTCGCGCCGGTGGCGTTCTGGGCACGGGGCCGGGTCATGGCACGGTTAAGGAAGGCCTGCCCGATGCCCATGCTGATTTCATTTTCGCCGTCGCGGGGGAGGAGTTGGGCCTGGTGTTCGTTGTGCCGTTGATTGCACTCTATGCTTTTATTGTGATGCGTGGCCTGAGTCGCCTGATGCAGGGGGCAGAGTTGTTTGCGTTGCTGGCGGCGGGCGGATTGCTGACGATGTTTGGGTTGCAGGCGGTGATTCACATGGGCTCGGCACTACAGGTGTTGCCCGCAAAGGGCATGACGTTGCCGTTCATCAGTTATGGGGGATCGTCATTGCTGGCGATGGGATTTACCATGGGCGCTGTGCTGGCCTTTACGCGGCGCGAAGGACGGCCCAGCGCGGCGCGCGGGGGCCTTTCCGTGGGGAGTGTTTAGATGAAAACCATTGTCCTCAGCACCGGCGGCACAGGCGGGCATGTTAGTCCGGCGGCGGCGTTGGCGCAGGTGTTGCGCGCGCGCGGCCATCGCGTGCTGGTGATGACTGATGTGCGAGGGCAGAAATATGCGCCGATGTTCGGTGATATCCCGCTGATGGTCTTGCCCGCCGCGACGCTGAGTGGTTCTGTCGTGGCGCGGCTGCGTGGGGTCGGCATTTTGTTGTTCGGGCTGTTTAAGGTCTTGCGTGTTTTGCGCCGCTTGCGGCCCGATGCAGTGGTCGGATTTGGCGGGTATCCGTCGTTGCTGCCCGTTCTGGGCGCGCAAGTGTTGGGGATCAAAACCTATGTGCATGAACAAAACGCCGTGCTGGGCCTGGCGAATGTGATTGCCGCGCACCGGGCGAAAGCATTGGCCCTGTCTTTGCCGCAGACTCACGGCGTGCCGAGGGGTGCCCGGTCTGTTGTCGTGGGGAATCCGGTGCGGGCGGAGATTGCGGCGCTGGCTTCTGAGCCTTATCCGCCGCTGGCAGCAGATGGCGGTTTGCAGGTGCTGGTGATGGGTGGGTCGCTGGGCGCGAAAATCTTCAGCGATGTGATGCCGGCCGCTCTGGCGCTGTTGCCGGAGGCCTTGCGCGCGCGGGTGCGTCTGACGCAACAGGCGCGGGCGCAGGATGTCGAAGCGCTGCGCGCGGCCTATGCGCAGGCGGGTGTGAACGCGCAGGTCAGCGCCTTTATTGATGATGTCGCCAGCGCACTGCGCGATGCGCATCTGGTGATTGCCCGCGCCGGTGGCAGTACGGTGGCGGAGCTGGCCGCTGTCGGGCGCCCGGCGGTGTTCGTGCCTTATCCGCATCACAAGGACCGCCAGCAGTTCAAGAACGCGCAAGAACTTGTGCGCAATGGCGGTGCAGTGCTGATGGATGAGGCGGATATGACGGCACAGGCGCTGGCAGATATTTTAGAGAAGTATTTAAATAACTATAACTTGTTGTGTGATATGGCGGCCCGGGCTCGCAGCTGCGGCCGCCCCCAGGCGGCGGAGAGATTGGCGGATTTGGTGCTGACCCCGGTTAAGGCAGCACAATAATGATTGTATCGCCAGGGCTACGCCGCTATAAATTCCTATGACCATATTTCCCAAAGACAGCGGCTTTTTGCATTTCATCGGTATTGGCGGTATCGGCATGAGCGGCATCGCCGAGGTCCTGCATACGCAGGGCATGCGTGTGCAGGGTACCGATCTGGCGGAAAATTATAACGTGCAGCGCCTGCGCGCCCAGGGTATGCGCGTGCTGGTGGGGCATGATGGCGCACATATTCATGACGAGAGCGGGGCTCTGCCTGCGGCGGTGGTGATTTCATCGGCGGTGAAGGATTCCAATTCCGAATTACAGGCCGCGCGGACCTTGAATATTCCTATCGTGCGCCGCGCGGATATGCTGGCTGAACTGATGCGCGGCAAATGGGCGGTGGCGGTGGGCGGCACGCACGGCAAGACGACGACCACAGCCATGACGGGGCATCTGTTTGAGGTAGCGGGGCTGGACCCCACGGTGATCAACGGCGGCATCGTCAATGCCTATGGCACGAATGTGCGCCTGGGCGGCAGTGATTATATGGTGGTGGAATCGGATGAAAGCGACGGCAGTTTTATACGCCTGCCCGCCACGGCCGTGATCGTCACCAATATCGACCCCGAGCATATGGAGAATTACGGCAGTTTCGATGATGTGCGCGCGGCCTATCGTCGCTTCGTCACGCAGGTGCCATTCTATGGTTATGGCGTCCTGTGCGTGGATCACCCGGAAGTGCAGGCGATGATCCCGCATGTGCGCGAGCGGCGCTTAATCACTTACGGGTTTTCGCCGCAGGCCCAGGTGCGCGCGGAAAATCTGCGCATCACGGCCGAGGGCAGCACGTTCGATGTGCATTTTTCCGATCCGGATGATGTCATCAAGGATTTGAAGCTCTCGATGCCGGGGCGCCATAACGTGCAAAACGCGCTGGCGGTGCTGGCAATCGCGCGGGAGCGCGGTGTGGCACCGGCCCTGATGCGCAAGGCGATGAGCAGCTTCGAGGGCGTCAAGCGCCGCTTCACCAAAACCGGCGCAGCGGGTGGCGTTACAGTGATCGACGATTACGGCCATCACCCGGTGGAGATCGAAGCCGTTTTGAAAACCGCGCGTATGGCCGTATCCGAACAGAGCGGGCATGTGATCGCGGTGGTGCAGCCGCATCGCTATTCACGCCTGCATGAATTGTTCGCGAGCTTTTGCACCTGTTTTCATGAGGCCGATCATGTGATCGTCGCCGATGTCTATGCCGCCGGCGAAGCGCCGATCGAAGGTGCGAACCGTGATTCTTTGGTGGCCGGAATCCGCAATCACGGGCATCGCAGCGTTACGGCGCTGGACGGGCCGGAGGCCCTGCCTGCGCTGGTGGCCGGGCTGGCGCAGCCGGGCGATCTTGTCGTTTGCCTCGGCGCGGGCGACATCACCAAATGGGCGCAGGGCCTGCCCGCCGCGTTGGATACGCTTTATGCTGCCAAAACAAAAGCCCGTGCGTGACTTGCTCGAATACGCCCCCATTGGCCGCGAGAGCTGGTTTGGCTGCGGCGGTGTGGCGGAGCGGTTGTTGGAGCCTGCCAGCATTTCCGAACTTCAGGCGTTTTTGCGATCTTCTTTTTTCCCCTCTCCCTACACTCTCATCGGCGGCTTGGCCAACACCATCGTCCGCGATGGCGGCGTGAAGGGGTTAACTATTCGTTTGGGCAAGGGTTGTGATTCCATTCACGTTTTGGATGAGACGACGCTGGAAATCGAGGCTGGCGCGCTGAACGGCTCGGTCGCGGCGGCGGCGCTCAAGGCCGGGATTGCGGGTCTGGAATTTCTCTCGGGTATACCAGGGCGCATCGGCGGTGCTGTGGCGATGAATGCTGGTGCCTATGGCACGGAGATGAAAGATGTTCTGGTTTCGGTGCAGGGCATGACTACGCAAGGGCAGGAATGGAACGGTGTGCCCGCCATGTCCTACCGCCATACGGATTTGCCTGAAGATACGATTGTCACATCCGTCATCCTGCGCGGCGTGAAGGAGAATTACGAAACGATCAAGGCGCGGATGAATGAGATCAAAACCAAACGCAACGCCACTCAGCCGATCAAGGAGCACACGGGCGGGTCAACCTTCGCCAATCCGTTGGATGAGGATTTGATTCAAGCGGGCCTGGAGCCAGGCCTGCGCGCCTGGCAGATTGTCGAGCGCGTCGGCGGGCGGGGATTAAAAATCGGCGGCGCGATGATGTCGGAGCAGCATTGCAATTTCATGATCAACACGGGCAATGCTTGCGCGGCCGATTTGGAAAATCTCGGCGAGGAAATCCGCAAGCGCGTGCTAGATCAATGCGGGCTGGATTTACGATGGGAGATCAAGCGGATTGGCGTCAGCTTGTGAAAAAAGTCGGCACCCATCCGGCTGTCTGCAGATATTCCACCAGTTCGATCACCGGCAACGCGGCCAGCCACCAAACCGCATCGGCAAAGGCTTTGTTCAGGAATCGCGGCGTGAGTTCAGTTGTTTGCGGCGCATTGTAATTTGAAAAGCGCGGCCAGAGCGCGGGAACGCGCTGCATATAGTCCGTGAACGCTGCGCCGAATTTTTCCAGCAGGAATGATTCCTCTCGTGCGATCAGTTGCAGATAAATCAGCAAGAAAAACATCGGCAGGCCGATCATGACAACCAGATGGTTGGACACCAGGGCCACGCCCGTAATACCAATCAGGGAAAAGAAATATAACGGATTGCGCATTAAGGAATAAATGCCGTGTGTTACCAGACGGTCATTTTTAAAACCGCCTAAAAAGGCGGTGGCGTAGACGCGTCCCATCGCGCAGATGGCGATCAGAAAATTCCCGACCAACTCAAGAACTTCATGATAGGCGCTGTCATCCTGCCAGTACTGGCGAGAAAACAGGACGATCAGCAAGGTTGATATCAGGGCGGCTTTGGAGGCCAGAATGCGGCTTTTATTGAGATTTTTTGCCATTTTATTTGCTCGTCTATAGTTTTGGCACGCGCTCATAAATATCAGGCAAATCATTCTCCAGCAAGATCACATCGCCTTCGCGAGCGTTGGCTTCGATCCATGCGGAGGCCTGCGAAAAGTTTTCCATGGGCACAAGCTGCGCGCCCTTCCCGGTTGCTTCGAATCCTGCGACGAAGCTGGGGATACGCTGCGGCCCGACCACCAGCGCGATGTCGCAGACTTTGCCCGCGTGCTGTCCGATGGTGCTGTGCGCTTCCTCATGCGCGGCGCCAAGTTCGACCATGCCGGGTGTGACGAGAATTTTCCGCGCGGCGGGGTTGAGTGTTGCCAGCAGATCCAGCGCGCAGCGAAAACCCACGGGGTTTGAATTATAGGCATCATCAATGATGGTGATGCCGCCGGTGCGCTTTTTGACCTCCAGCCGGTGAGCGATTTGCGGCACGGATTGCAAGGCGGTGATGACGCTGTCGGATGGCAGGCCGAGGCTCAGCGCCGCAGCGAAGGTCAGCGCGACATTGTGCGCATGATGCAGGCCATAGAGCGGGACGGAGAAATTATACTCCTTGTCCTTCCAGCGGAGACTCATCTGAATGCCGTCCGACATTTGCACGGCGCGGGTGATGTGCACGTCGTTTTCCTTCAGATAGGTGATATCATTGGGCCGCACTTCGCCCGCGATGACAAAACGTTCTTCATGCGCATCTTTGAAGGCGCGGGGGATGGGGAAGCGCAGTGTGCGCTCATGCGCGACGACGATTCCATTCTTTTCGATGGTGGCATGGGCAAGCTCGTATTTCGCATCCGCCACGGTCTCGAGCGTTTTAAAGCGCTCATAATGCGCGTGGCCGATGTTGATGGATCCAGGGCCATAGGCGCCCATCTCCACCACGAAATACTGATGTGTCTCATCCAGATTTTCGCGAATGATGCGGGTGACGCCCATCGGGGTGTTGACGCTGCCCGGCGTGATAAGCGTGGGGGCATGCATTTTCAGCACATGGCCCAGCATATGCTTGACCGAGGTCTTGCCGAACGAGCCGGTGATGGCGATGACTTTCGGCTTGAGCCGCGCCAGTTTCTCATGCGCTTGCGCCCAGAGTTTTTTCTGCACGCTGTCTTCATAGGGCTGCAGCGCCATATTCCCCAGCACCAGAAAAAGAGGCATCGCCTGCACCGGAATAATCCACAGCAATGGCCAGCCGATAATGGTCAGGATCATGCCGATCAGTGCGGCAACGGCCAGCGCTGCACCCAAAATGCGTTTGACACGATCGGTCAGGACGAGCTTCTTTTTCGCCTCCCGCGTGGGGTCTTTTTCCAAAACCGTGATGGTCAGGAACGCGAAGAAGGTCAGCGCCTGAGTCATGAAGCTGGAGAGGAACAGCGCCACAATTCCGCATGCCACGAGCATCGCACTAAGACGCGTGTCGAAAACGCGGTTGACCAGAACCCAGCGCAAAAAGCGCTCGCTGTCATACTCTTCCTGCTGATAGGCATGAAGATAGGTGAGCAACCTGCGCGCGGCGAAGGCGAGATAGGCGATGAAGACAAGCGGTGGGGCGAAATATTCGATCATGGCTTCGTGCGAATAAAATCCTTGATATGCCGGGCGGTAAGATGCCGCCCCGGTCCCAGAACACTATAATGGTCTTGTCCGGGCAGTAAAACCATTTGTGCGCCCGTGATCAGGCGGGTATAATGCTGGCCGATGGCGGGGGGCGTTTCGCTATCGTTTTCACCATAAATCAACAGTGTCGGGCAGCGGATTTGCGCGGCTTGCGGGGCCAGGTTTTCGCGGATCACATTCAAGAAAATCGGGCGCAGTGGCCCTGCGTTTTGATAGTCGCGGCTGCCGAACCACGCGGCCAGCTTGTCTTTATCAAGGGGCAAGCGCTTGAGGATTTTATAGGCGCGGACTTTCGCCTGCATCCATAGCTTTTGCCACAGCGGACGCGGGCGGGGCAGGCCAGCGGCGGCAATCAGGATGAGTTTTTCAACCAGCTCTGGATGGCGCGCCGCGATCTGGACGCCCACGCGCCCGCCGAAGGAATGGCCGATCCAGATGATTTTTCCGATGTTCTGCGCCTTGAGAAATTCTGCCATATGATCGGCGTAATCTTCTGTCGTCCAAGGCCCTGATGGCAGGGGTGAGGCGCCAAAGCCGGGGAAATCAATCGCGATTTGCGGCGCGGCCTGCTCAAAGGATTGTGCCAGCGCGGCCATCGCCCGGTGGTCCTGGCCCCAGCCATGCGCCCAAAGCATCGGGGTTGCTGCGCCGCTGCCGATTTTAACAAAGTGCATGTTCAGGGTCATGGCGGCAGCATAGAGAAAAAGCCAAAAAGTATAAAGTCATGTCTTTCATGCTGGGGACGTCATACCGGGGATGGAACCAAGTTTCCGTCCCCTGAGGAGGGTTATTGCCCTATCCGGACACAATGACTATTCTCTCTCTCATGGCCCCACACAAGAAAACCATCGCTGTCTTTTTCGGCGGGCGCAGCCCGGAACATGATGTCTCGGTGGTGACGGGGCTGCAGGCGATGGGCGCGCTGGACCCCGCGCGTTATGATTCCTTCGCTGTGTATGTCGATCCGCAGGGGCGCTGGTGGACGGGCGAAGCCCTGCACAAGCGCGAAAATTATATGATGGGCGCGGCCTTGGGAAAAACCCTGCAGGGCGTGACGCTCGATGTGCGCTCGGCGCAGGGAAAAGGGCGGTTGATCAGCGATAAGGGTGGATTGTTTGGCAAGGCGGCGGTACGAGAATTCGATGTGGCCTTGCTGGCGTTTCACGGCGGCACGGGCGAGAGCGGCGCGATACAGGGGATTTTGCAAACGGCTGAAATTCCCTTCACCGGCCCGCGCGTGACGGCTTCCTCCCTGTTCATGGACAAGGTTCTGACCAAGCAATTGATGCGCGCGCTGGATATTCCCACACTGCCCTTTGCCGTGCTGAACCGCCCGGCGCAGGGGTATCTGATTCCCGCAGACGCATTGCAAGATGCGGTTGCGGCGCTGGATTTCCCGATGATCTTAAAGCCCGTGCATATGGGCAGCTCGATCGGTATTGCCAAGGTGAATACGCTGCAGGAGCTGGCGGCTTGTCTGCCGCGCGTGTTCGAATGGGATGAGCAGGCGATGGTCGAGCCTTTCGTGCAGAATCTGGTGGAATACAATGTCGCCTTGCGCAACAGCGCGCAAGGCATTCAAACCTCCGCCATCGAACGCCCCAAAAGCAAGGATGAGCTGCTTGATTTCAAGCAGAAATATCTGGCCGGCGGCGGAACAAAAGGCATCAAGGGCGGCGTGAAGGCACCGGGCCAGCGCAGCGAGGGGATGCTCTCGCTAACGCGCGAGATCAACCCCGCCTTGCCCGCGCAAGCAGAAGCAAATATCCGCCAATGGGCCGCGCGGATTTTCGCCGCCGCAGGGCCCGTCGGCGCGCCGCGCATTGATTTTATTTCGAACGGCGCGACGGGCGAGATCTGGATGAATGAGGTCAACCCGATTCCCGGATCGTTCGGTTATTTTTTGTGGGAGGCTGCGGCGCAGTCCATCTTGTTCAGCGAATTGCTCGATCACCTGATCGATGAAGCGCGTGCGCAGCACCGGCGATTGTCTTTGCCCGCCGATCCGGTGCCGGTGGATGCGCGGCTGTTTGAACGCAAGGGCGGGCCGTGAGCGCGCGCCGCCCGCGCATACTTTCCAACAAACGCCGCAAGGGCGTTCTGGCGGTCGCTGTGCCCTGGTTGCGGCGCTTTGGCCTGATCGCGGGTGGTGCGTTTCTTATTCTTTGGGCCGGGGCGTGGCTTTGGGTCTCCGGCGCTGTGATGCGGTTGTATGAACGCGCGCAATCGTCTTTTCATGAATCCGTCGCTGCCAACGGCTTTATTCTGCAAGATGTCCAGATCGAAGGTCTGGTCTTTGCAGACCGGGTGCGCGTCGAAAATGCGATCGCCGCTGCACCGGGAATGCCGCTACTGGATTATGATGTGCAGGCCGCGCGTCAGCGGCTGGAATCCTTGCCCTGGATCGCGCAGGCGCATGTCGAGCGGCGCATGCCCGCAACGATTTATGTCCGGATAAAGGAACATGAGCCTTTGGCGCGCTGGCGCATTGACGAAAAACTCACGCTGCTGGACACCCAGGGGCAGCCAATTATCAGGCTTAGCAAACCCGATGATTTTTCCGAGTGGCCGCTGGTGGAAGGGGCAGGGGCGGATCAGGGCGCCCCGGTTTTGTTGTCGCTGCTGCGTAGCTTTCCTGATCTCCTGGCGCGGTTCGATCATGCGCGCTTTGTCGAGGGGCGGCGCTGGGATCTGATCTTCACATCCGGGCTGGTGGTTTACCTTCCCGAGCAGGATATCCCCCAGGCGCTCGACCGTCTGGCGCGCGCGCAGGTGCAAGGCGGTCTGCTTGAGCAGCCCTACCAAAGCATCGATTTGCGCAGTTCTGGGCGCATGGTGCTGAAGCCCGTGGCGCAAGGCCCAGGGGTGTAGAGTTTGAAAGCCGGGGACGCAACAAAAAGGTTGCGTCCCCTTTAACACGTCCCCTTTAACACTGTTTGGCTTGATGCTAAAACATAAGCCCATGACTCTCCGCCTGAAGCAAAAAAATCTTCCCAAAGGTGCTGTGCTGGCCGCGCTGGACATCGGCTCCAGCAAGGTAGTCTGTTTCATCGCCCGCGTGAGCGACGATCAGGGCGGGCTGGAGGTTATCGGCGTGGGGCATCACCCTTCGCGCGGCATTAAGAACGGCACCATTACCGATCTGGACGCGGCTGAGGCTGTGATCCGCCAATGCGTTCACGCGGCGGAGAACATGGCATTAACCATTATGAAGGGCTATCCGCTGCGCGAGGTGATAGTGAATCTGCCAGGCATTCATGCGCTCTCGCACGGGCGTAGCGTCGATGTGCAGATCGCCGGGCACGCCGTTACGGATAATGATTTGCGCCGGGCGCTGGCCCGCGCGCAGCAAGATCTGGTGACGCCACAGGCCGAGCTGGTGCATACGATCGGCGTGAACACCGCCATCGACGGGCATGAGGGGATTCACGAGGCCCGGGGTATGTATGGCGGCGAGCTACGCATGGATATTCATCTGGTGACGGGCGATCAGGCGGCGCTGCGCAATATCGCGGCCAGCGTTGGGCGCTCGCATCTGGATATTGACGCGTTTTGTTTGTCCTCATACGCCGCGGGTCTTGCCACGCTGGTGGAGGATGAGATGGATCTGGGCTGTACCGTCATTGACATGGGCGGCGGTATTACGTCCTTCGCCGTGTTCCAAAATGGGGCGATGATCTATGCTGACGCGGTGCCGCTGGGCGGCAAGCACGTCACGGCGGATATTGCCAGCGGTCTGACCACCAGCATTGAAGACGCTGAGCGTATCAAGAAATTCTACGGCAGCGCCTTGGCCAGCGCCATGGACGGGGCGGAGCTGATTGACGTGCCGCGTGTCGGCGAGGGTGACCGGCGCGCGCCCAACCATGTGCCGCGCACGGTTCTGGTCGGGATTATTCAACCCCGGCTGGAGGAGATTTTTGAAATGATCCGCCACCGCCTGGCCGAGAGCGGCATCGAAAACGCGCAGGGGCGGCGTTTGATCCTGACCGGCGGCGCGTGCCAGCTGACCGGGATGCGGGATCTGGCCACGCATGTGATGGATTCGCCGGCACGGCTGGGCCGTCCGATTCGCCTTGCAGGCTTGCCCGATGCGGTGGCGACCCCAGCGTTCGCAGTGGCTTCAGGCTTGCTGACCTATCGCGCCGCCCGCGCCGAGGAAATGCCCGCCGCGATTCTGGCGCAGGTCACGCCCGCCAATCTGTGGGAGCGCCTGAAAACATGGCTGCGCGAGAATTGGTAAAACTTATCCACAACCATTTGATTCGGTTGAAATTGACTCTCTTGCATGGTGGTCCGAATCGGGTGTGGCAAAAAATCATGAGTCGGATGAATCACTTACAGCTTTTATTTGCCCTGCGGTTTCTGTGCTGTTAGGCTGGTGAAAGGATTTATCAACAGGAAACGCGTGAATTTGTCTCTCTTTTCGCTTTGCACTCTGCATTAACTCTCCTACACTCACAGTCACCCACCGCGAAGGTGTTCACTGCTCTTCGTACCCAACTTCAAATCCCTGAGGGATATAACGCCATGATTAATATTCGTATGCAAACTAAGGACGATCAAAAGCTCTCGCCCAAGATCATTGTGATCGGCGTTGGTGGGGCTGGCGGAAATGCCGTGAATAATATGATCGCCTCGAATCTTGAGGGCTGCGAATTTCTGGTCTGCAACACCGACGCGCAGGCGCTGGCCAATTCACTGTGCCCGAACCGGGTGCAGCTGGGTGTGCATGTGACGGGCGGGTTAGGCGCGGGATCAAAGCCCGATATCGGCCGCGCCGCGGCTGAGGAGTCGCTGGAGGAAGTGCTGCACTATGTTGAAGGTGCGAACATGGCCTTTGTCACGGCCGGTATGGGTGGCGGTACAGGCAGCGGCGGGGCGGAAGTCATCGCGCGCGCCTGCCGGGAGCGCGGTATTCTGACGGTTGGTGTTGTGACCAAACCGTTTCATTTCGAGGGCACTCACCGGATGCGCATCGCCGAGAACGCAATCAGCGGTTTGCAGGATCAGGTGGATACGCTGATCGTTATTCCGAATCAAAATCTTTTCCGCATCGCCAATGAAAAGACAACGTTCGCCGAAGCGTTCCGCATGGCCGACAGTGTGTTGCAATCTGGTGTGCGCGGCGTGACGGATTTGATGGTCCGTCCGGGTCTGGTGAATCTGGATTTTGCTGACATCCGCACCGCCATGAGCGAAATGGGCAAGGCCATGATGGGCACCGGCGAAGGCACGGGTGAGCGCCGTGCGATCGAGGCCGCCGAGGCTGCGATTAATAACCCGCTGCTGGACGATGTATCGATGAAGGGCGCGCACGGTGTCATCATCAACGTCACCGGCGGCTACGACATGACGCTGTTCGAGGCGGATGAAGCCTGCAACCGCATCCGCGATGAGGTCGATCCCGATGCCAATATCATCTTCGGCGCGACCTTCGATGAGAGCCTGGAAGGCGTGATGCGTGTTTCGATCGTCGCCACCGGCATCGACAAGGAGAACTTCAAAAAAGGCCGCATGAATGGTGGCAAAGGGGTTCTGGAGCGCGCCAAGCCGCAGACCTTGCAGGCTGAGAATAATGAACAATCGGCAGTTCCTGCCATTCCTGTGGTGCCGCCCTATCATGCGGCGGCCCGTACGGCAACGCCGGTTTCGTCGGCTGCGGCCGCTATTCGCGGTATTACGGCCCCCGTTGCGCCTGGCCCGGTCACCAACCAGGTTGTCCAGCCCAAAGGCCGCGACCCCGAGCCGGAAGCCGATCTGTTCGAGCAAAACGCGTTTTCAGCCCCTGGCGCATCCTCTGCGCCTGTCCGTAACACCGCCATGCGCGGCACGCGTTATAATGATTCCTTCATCCCGCCGCGCCCGATTGAGGCCGCGACTGAGGATCGTTTTGTTCCGCCTTTTGCCACGCAGACAGCCAGTTTCCAAAGCAAGGCTCCTGGTGCGGAGTCATCTGCGCCGCGTGAACATGCGCCGCCTGTACCCGTATCGCGCCGCCGCTCGCCTTCGCTGTTCGAGCGTATCACCGGCACTGTGCAGCACCATCTCGACTCCTTCCGCGAGGAGCATGAGCAGCGCCATCACCACCCGGCATCCGCTGGGCCTTTGTCGGCGCCCGCACGCAAGGGCAACGCGATGGAAGCGCCTGCGGCCAAGCCACGCGCGGCCACCGATGAATCGCTGGATATTCCGGCTTTTCTTAGACGTCAGGCGAATTAGAAAACTCAATAATTCCTGATTGTGATCGTACGCACAAAATGGCTTCGTCTAGCAATTTACTCTCAGCGGCTTCGGGGGAAGTTTTTGATCTGGCGCGAATTCGCCCAAGTGCCCCATAGTAACGATCAGGTCCGTTACATAGAAACTGGACGCTGCGCAAAGTTAGCTCTCGCAGGTTTTGTTGGGCCCTTTCCGAAAAAACAAAGCAAATTGCATTTCGGTTGTGCTTTGGTGTCCATTCTCTGATGTGTTGAATATCATAAAGATGAGGTTCTTCACGGATCATCCGGTAAAGAACGCCACGCACTGCGCAATGAAAATAGGATCGCAACCGTTTATATGTGAGCGGCAGCTGCGGTTGGGTCGGATCAGGATATCCAATGCCTGTGACCGTCCCTTCAAAAAACCATCGTTGGTTTTTAAGAATACGTGATAGGTCCAATATTGTTTCAAAATGATTTTTCATGAAATTATATTATATATATACATTGTATTATAATCAATATTTAATACTGAGAATGTTTCAGCCTTTCATATTTAAAGATAGAAACATTCCGCAACAAAGCGTGATTTGTTGAATACCATCAGCGGTTTATATTAAAAGACAGCATGCAACACACGCTTTCATCGCCGATTACGGTTCAGGGTATTGGTCTGCATTCCGGCCGCGCCGTGGCCATGACCCTGCATCCTGCGCCCGCTGGGCACGGCATCGTGTTTGAGCGTACGGATTTCAGCGGCGCTGACAACCGGATTCCCGCGCGCTGGGATCGTGTCACCGACACGCGTCTGTGTACCCTGATATCCAACGAATCCGGCGCATCCGTGGGCACGGTGGAGCATATCATGGCCGCGCTGTGCGGCTGTGGCGTTGATAATGTTCTGATCACGCTCGATGGGCCGGAAGTGCCCGTGATGGACGGCAGCGCTCAGGAATTCGTCAAGCGCATCGACGCGACGGGACTGACAGCGCAGGCCGCGCCGCGCCGTTGGCTGCGCATTCTTAAAACCGTTACTGTGACGCACGGCGATAAAAGCGCCAGCCTGAGCCCGGCGCCTGTGGCCGCCTATTCCGGCGAGATTGAATTTCCCCACCCGGCCATCGGGCGGCAGGCCTACGCGACGCAGCTGGTGAACGGCAATTTCCGCCATGAACTGGCCGATTGCCGGACCTTTGGTTTTATGCATGAAGTCGAAGCCATGCGCGCGCAAGGGCTGGCGCTGGGCGGTTCGCTGGATAACGCCATTGTGCTGGACCGTGAAACCATTCTCAATCCTGGCGGTTTGCGCCGCGCTGATGAATTTATCCGCCATAAATTGCTCGATGCCGTGGGTGATTTATATCTGGCCGGTATGCCGATTATGGGCGCCTATCACGGTGTGAAGGCGGGCCATGCGCTGAACAATGCCTTGCTGCGCGCAGTGTTTGCCGATCCCTCATCCTACGCGATCGTCAACGATACGCCCGCTACCGCCGCCGAACACGCGGTTTTTGCTTAAGCGCGCGCAAGGCACAGGGTCACAATAATCATTGTGTCCCCATGGTTTCACAAGACACTTTGATTATTGTGTGTCTCTGGTTTCTGGTCTAAACATGGATCATGTCGCGCTTTCTTGTCCTCACCTTTATTCTACTGACCGCTTTTCTCGGTGGGTGCAGCACGTCGGATAAAGACGAGGCGAAGGAAGAAGCTGTTGAAGTCCTCTACAACAAGGGCGCGGACGCGCTGGCGGAGAAGGACTATATCGCCGCCACGAAAATGTTCGAGGAAGTCGAGCGCCAGCATCCCTATTCGCAATGGGCCACACAGGCGCAGCTGATGGGTGCGTATGCGTCGTACAAGGATTCGCGCTATGAAGAGGCTTTGGTGGCGCTGGACCGGTTTATCGAGCTGCATCCCGGTTCGTCGGATATTCCCTATGCGTTTTACCTCAAAGCGCTGTGCTATTACGAGCAGATCACCGATGTGCGCCGCGATCAGGAAATGACGAACAGAGCCCTTTCATCGCTGAACGCTTTGATCCAGCGCTTTCCTGATAGCCAATACACGCGCGACGCGACGCTCAAGCGCGATCTGACGCTTGACCACCTGGCCGGCAAGGAGATGGAGATTGGACGCTATTACCTGTTCCGCAAGCAGGTGACTGCGGCGATCAACCGTTTTCGCGCTGTCATCAAGGACTATCAGACAACAACCCATGTGCCCGAAGCCCTGCACCGTTTGGTGGAATGTTATCTTTCGCTGGGCATGCGGGAGGAAGCCACACGCGTCGCCGCTGTGCTGGGCCATAATTACCCCGGCGATGCGTGGTATCAGCGCAGCTATGATTTGATGGATGAAAAGGCGCGCACCAGGCTGCGGGATGAGGCGGGCTTCTGGGACCGCACGATTGATTCGCTCCTGAAAGCCGATTAAGGAGGCGCGGCCATGCTGGTCTCCCTCACCATCCAGAACGTCGTTTTGATCGAACAGCTCAGCCTTACGCTTGAATCCGGCCTGTGTGCGCTGACGGGGGAAACTGGCGCGGGAAAATCTATTTTGCTGGATGCGCTGGGTCTGGCGCTTGGCGCGCGTAGCGAGGCGGGGCTGGTACGCGCAGAGGCGGAGCAAGCGCAGGTGAGCGCCGTGTTTGAGCTTCCTGCTTCTCATCCTTCGCTTATTATCTTACATAATTCAAATCTTTTTATTGAATCTGGAACAGAAGGACATCAAGCAGAGGGACATCAAGCAGAGGGACATCAAGCAGAGGGACATCAAAGACGGGGCCTGATCCTCCGCCGCTCGATCGGTCGTGATGGACGCAGTCGTGCGTTCATCAATGACCAGCCGGTGTCGGTGGGCTTGTTGCGGCAGGTTGGTGAAACGCTGGTGGAAATTCACGGTCAGTTCGAGACACAAGGCTTGTTGAACCCGGCGACGCACGGCGCTTTGCTTGATGATTACGCCGGCGTGGCGGGCCGCACGGAAACATTCTGGCGGGCGTGGCAAGATGCGCAGCAGGCTTTGGCTGATCATCGCGCCGCCGTCGAATCCGCCCGGCGAGAGGAGGATTATCTGCGTACTTCGGTGCAGGATCTGGATTCATTGGCGCCGCAGTCCGGTGAGGAAACGCACTTGGCGGCGCGGCGCGAGCGCCTGATGCACCGCACGCGCGTTCTGGAGGCGTTGAGCGCGGCGGATGAGATTCTTTCGGCTGATTCCGATCCGCTGCGCAAGGCGGCGGCGATTGTGCAGCGCGTGGCGGACAAGGCCGGGCCGGAGGCTGAGCAGGCGATAGCGGCGTTGGATCGCGCGATGGAAGAAGTGACGCAAGCGCAAGGCCTTCTTCAGAGCCTTTCAACAGATTTGCAAGAGGGTGAGGGCGATCTGGAGAGTGTGGATGAGCGCCTGCATGAATTGCGCGCTCAGGCCCGCAAGCATCAATGCGCACCCGATGATCTGCCGCGCATCCGCGATGAATTGGCGGGTCGTTTGAATGCGCTGGAGGCGGGTGAGGACAGGCTGGCGGATTTGATTCGCGCTGCCGATCAAGCGCGCACCGCATTTGTGAAGGAAGCGCAGCAGGTTCATGCAGCGCGGCTCAAGGCCGGACAGAAGCTCGATAGGCTCATGAAGGCGGAGCTGGTGCCGCTCAAGCTCGAGAAGGCACAATTCATGACGGCGGTGGAAGAATTGCCGGAAGCCGAATGGGGCCCACAGGGGATCAGCCGCGTGCGCTTTTTGGTGGCCACCAATCCCGGCGCGACGCCGGGGCCGCTGAACAAGATCGCCTCGGGCGGGGAAATGGCGCGGTTTATGCTGGCGCTGAAGGTTGTCATGGCGAAAGTCGGTGCTGCGCCCACGCTGATTTTCGATGAAGTCGATACCGGTATTGGCGGTGCGGTGGCGGATGCTGTGGGGGAACGGCTGGCCGCGCTGGGCCAGAGCCATCAGGTGCTGGTCGTCACCCATGCGCCGCAGGTGGCGGCGCGCGCGGCACATCATTACATTGTCCGCAAGGAAGGCGCCAAAGCCCTGAAAACCAACGTTATTGTTCTTGAGGATGCGCGCGCCCGGCGCGAGGAAATCGCCCGCATGCTCTCCGGCGCGTCCATCACGGACGAAGCCCGTGCGGCAGCGGATCGGTTGCTGGCGGCAGGCAATGCTTGATCTGGTGTTTGACGCCACGGGTTAAAAACCATATAACATTCCGATGCAGGTTTCGATTTCCAAAGCCGCGGAAATGGCAGGCGTCACACGAGCGACGTTTTATCGCCACATCGAACGCAAAGGTATTCATATTATCAAGGATGCCGAGAATAACCCGAAAGTGGATGTGGCGGAGCTGATCCGCGTTTATGGCGACACGGTGCGCCAGAATTTGTTGGTGGCCAACGATGAGGGCGCTGGCGGATTCTCCGCGCGCGAAGGCTTGCGCACACGCTCGGAGATGCTGGCGCAGGAGATCGCGAAGATCCAGGACGAGCGGGCGCGAGAGCGCGCACAACTGCTGGAGCAGATTGAAATGCTGCGCGCGGCGCTGGCTGAGGCGCAGGCGCAGAACAAATCTCTGACGGAGATTATGATCGCGCAAGGCCAGCGCGATGATGATGGGGGGATCAGCCGTGCCAGCCTGGAGGAACAACGCCGCAAGATCGATTCCTTCGAACAGACCTTGCTCACGCTTAAGCGCATGAATGCCCGCATCTATCAGGAAATTATGGCGCGGCGCCCGAAGGCGGCGTGGCGGCGCTGGCTTGGCCTTGACGCATAAGCGCCAGCACGGGTTCTATGATTGTGATATGATCGGCGTGGGGGATTTTCATCACATGATGATTGGGCGCTTGCTTAGCAAATGACTCCGCAAGCTCGCAGGGGACTGTCTCATCATCGGCACCACAATAATCAACAAACGGAATATGCGCCGTGCGCGCTTGCAGCGCGGCTGTGGTTTCCGGCAGTTGTAGGGGCGTAACGCCGTGATAATCCGTCCAGGCGGGGGGATCGAGGAGGCCTGCGGCGGTGGTCACGGACAGAATGTCTTGTCGCTGTGCTGCCAGAGCCAACGCCACATAGGCCCCGCCGGAATAGCCGTATAGATGAAAACCCTGCGCGCCGGTTTGCGTTTTGATCTGGTTGAGGGCGGACTGGAAGGTCGCGATAATTTTTGAATCAAAGCGTTGATCTGTCCAATAAGGAATGTCGCACAGATCGTTGGTGATGTATTGGCAGGGTCGGGCCAGATAAAGCGTATTGGACCCGCCCAAACCCAAAGCCCAGCGTAGGCCCAGCGGATCCTTTGGCGTTGGGTCCCAGGATGGGGTACGCCGCGTCGACCAGGCAAAGCCGTCACCTTCGATGACAATGTTCAAGGAGCCGGACGAATCGGGCGCCATCACCTGTGCAGGGCCAGCGGCAAATAGCGCGAAGGGCTGGCTGGGGAGTGTGAAGGGACGATAGCCGCCAGCGCTGATCAGGCTCATGGCCAGGGATTCGCGCTTTTCATGCTGATAATTTTCAAGCGGTGCACAGGCGCTTATGCAGAAAAGAAGAATAAAGGCAAAAAAGAAAGCCTGGCGCTGAGGCCAGGCTTTCCCGTAGTGCGTTCGTGAAGTCACGATTAGAAGTTCAGGCGCAGACCGCCGCCAACCGTGATTTCTTCGTAGTCTTCGCGGAATTCAACCGTGTAGGCTTCGATACCGCCTGTCACGTTTGAACCCAGCTGGAAGTTCAGACCGCCACCGAAACGGGCGCCGAAATCTGAATCATCCAAAGAGGCTTTTTGCTGAGCCGGAGCCAGGCTGGTGCCGAGACCGACAGGCGCTTCGTCTTTCTCGAAGTCATAGTCGGCGGCTGCCAGAACATAAGGCTCGGCGTAGCGGAAAGCGTAACCCAGGCGTGCTTCCAAAGAGGCCTGACCGAAGGCATTGTCCAGGGCGCCTTGATCAATGGTAGCGCCGTCGGATTCTGTTTCGGTGAAAGCATCTTTTTCTTCATCAGCGTAGAAAGCACTCAAACGGCCCCGCAGGTTCCAGTTCGAAGCCATCTTGTGCGCGCCGTTCAAGGCACCGCTGACAAACCAACGCTCAGCATCGGTCGAACCGGTGATGCTGTTGGAGCTGATCGGGTCATAGCGCAGCGTATCGTATTCCAGATCCGCGTAGCCGCCGGTCAGGCTGAACGAAGCATTTTTGCCGAGTTCTACACCCAAGTAAGGCGCAATGGTGTAGCCATCGCCTTCAACATTACCGTCTGCTCCCGTTGAGCTTTGGTTGTACGCTGTGTCGATGTCAGCATCTTCGTAGCCGACGGACAGACCAACCAGTGCCCGATTTGTGACTTTGTAGTCTACACCGGCAAAGCCCGTGTATACCGTGCCGTCAAAAGCTGTGGCTGTGTTATCGTCAGAAACATCGCTGTAGGAACCGCTGACCCAGACGCCCATGCGGTTTTCCATGCCACCAGCGGCAACGCCGGAAGAAGCAGAGAAGCCGTTATCGGCGACGTTAAAGCCCGCACCACCGCCAGACAGGGCGCTGCTGACGCGGTTGCCAATAAGTCTTGCAGCTTGTGAAGAAGCAGCTTGCAGAACGGCATTAGCCGTGGCAACCGTGGAATTTTGGTTGGCTGTATTGCCGTACAAGCACGAATCATATGTCGATGCATATGTTCCGTAGCTCGAACCGGGGCCGTAAGCACTGGCGTTAGTGGCACCACCGATAACGAGGTCAGAGCAAGAATCTCTGCTGCCACCGGACGTTGATGCCATGGCCTGCGATGCTGTGCCCATAACGGCCAACGCACCGGCAGCCAGGGCGATGTATCGTACTGATTTCATCATTGGACTGTTCCTTTGCAAAAAGATTGATAAAGTTAAAGAAGTCACTGATTCCAAATACCATCGCTACCTTCTTATGGGGGTGGGGGTTGGGTCAAGGCGGGGCAAGCAGATTTTCGCAGTTTTTCACAGAGGTGTTGTTTTTGCGCAACAGAGAAAGAATGAAACAAAAAATTATTTTAAACACTTCGTTTTTTCTTCTGACAATCGGTGTTGTGGGAGGGTTGAGTGTTTTTGTTTTTGGTTTGCATTGGTTTCGTTATGGCATTTGGCCGCAATCGGAACCGCCGCTTGTTGCTTTTCATAGTGCATCTACGATAGTTGGGATAGGGATGCTGATGCTGTTTTTTACCCGGCATCGGGAAACGGTTATTCGTGCTGCTCTGCATCCTTATGCTTTAGGTCCCCTGGTTTTATGTTTGTGGTCGTTATTGACGATGCCGTTGCAGATGATTCCCGTACGGCATTTTCTGGGTTCGGCGCATATCGGCGAGGGGAGCGCGCTGTGGGCCGGATGGGCGATGATGATCGCGGCGGTGCTGATTCTCAGGCAAACGCGCATTTTTAAGTATGTCGTGGTTGTAGCAGGCTTGGTGGCTTTTGCAATTCTCTACGGCATGTTGATGAATTTCCGCTGGCGCGGAGAATTGCTGACGCCGCTGTATTTTCCGGATTTTCTCTCGCTCTCGATTTTCGGGATTTTGCCGGTTTTGTTCTGGCTGTTTGAGAAGAGCGTGCAGGGTCAGCAGGCGCTGCGGTTTTTCATCTGGCCTGTTTTGCTTGCGGTGCTTGTGGGCCTGAACATCTTTACGGAGAATAATGTCGGCGTGGCCTACAGCGCGGCCGGCGTTGCCTTTTTTCTGGGTGTTTTCGCATTGCCGATCGCGCGGCAGAAGCAGGAGCGTTATGCGTTATGGACGCTGGCGGCGATACCGGCGGGATTTTTAATCCTGCTGATCGTCAGTGTGCAGATCTACCCGCGCGAAGGCTATTACGCCACCCATGACTGGGGTGCGCTGACGACGATCTTTTCGCGCGGCTATCTGATCGACATGGTGTGGCAGCCGATGTTTGAACGGCCTCTTTCCTGGCTCATTGGTTTGGGCTGGGGCAGCTACGGCGAGATTGTCAGCGGCTATTTGCCCACAGGCTGGGTGGATTTCACCGGCGAGAAGGGTGTGTGGGACGGTGTCAGCACCGATCATTTTCACAGCCATAACCTGTTTGTCGACGTGCTCTACAGCGCGGGTCTACCGGCGTTGCTGATCTTTACGGCGTGGATTGTCACGATTCCTTTGTTCGCGCGGCGCGGGCAAAAAATCTGCGCTTTTGTTTTTGCGGGCGCGTTGGCGGGGATCGGTTCGTTCTGGTTCATCATGCCGCATAATATTGGCTTCATTACGCTGGGTTTGGGTTTTCTGGGACGTCCTCTGGCGTTGCGGCCCGTTCTGCGCCGGCACCCTAAAATGCTGGAGCGCGCCGTTCTGTTTGTGCTGATGCTTTGTATAACCTGCGGTGTGCTGGCGGTATGCGGAATTGTTCGTGCGATGCGCACAACCGATCAATACACCCCACCCGCTTTTGCAAAGGCAGGCGATTATACCAGTTGCACGCTTGATTATAACGATTACGGCGCGGGCGGTGTGCATCTGGCGCGGATGATGACCTTGCGCCTGCGCGTCATCACCACCCGCTGGGAGAACAAGGAAGACGCGGATGATGAAAAGAAGCTCAAAGATGAATTGAAAGGCGATCTTGTGGGCCTGACACATTTATTCTGCCAGGCGGATTTGTACCGCAAGGCGCATCCGGCGAGTGAAAAACTGGCGATTGCGCGTTTGCTGGTGCGCGGTGAAACGTTGTTGAGCGCTGCGGCGTTGATGGACAAGCCGCTGCAAAATCATCTGGCGCAGGGGTGGGAGGAGGAGCTTGATGTCTGGCTCGATCGCCATCCTGCACGGGTGGATCTGGCGGTGCCCTATCTGCTGTGGTCCTTATTGCAGCATCAGGAAGAGGCAATGAACCGCATGGCGCAGCGCCTTTATGCGCATAACCCGCAAGATCCCGTGGGTTTGTGGTTCACGGGGCTGGCGATGACAGGCAGTGATGCCACCGCGCAAGAGGGTGTGTGGCGGATGCGCCGGGCGCTGGATTTTGGTATCACGCGCTTTATGCCGATTGAAGATGAGATCAAAGTGCAGTTGGGCGTTGAGGATCAGAAATCCAGCTTCTCAAACACGGAGTAAATAGGCCCGAACACGGCAGCAGCGATCCATAGGATGATAACGCCCAGAACGCCGGTCAGGCCGGGTTCGAGATAATCCAGCGCGGCCTGGATGGTTTGGTCGACTTCGGTGTTGTAGATGTCCGTGATTTGTTTCAAGGCGCTGTTGAGGCCCGATGATTTTTCAGCGACGTCAATCAACTGGACACAAAGCGCGTCGAATTCGCCGGTCTGGTTGATGGATGCTTCCTTCAGCACTTCGTTGGTGACGATCTTGCTGCTTTCGCGCAGGGCGACGACGATGGGAATGCCGGCGCCGTAGAGAACTTCGAGAACGTGCATGAAGCGCGCGATCTCGGTTTTGCGGACAAGCTCGCCAAACACCGGCAGCTTCAGTGTCAACTTGTCGGTTTGATAGCGGAAGGGGAAATAAAGCTGGCGCAGGAAATACGCGACCACGACGACAATCGCCAAAACAAGAAGCGCGTAGAGCGAATAGTTGCGGAAGAAATCCGACACCGCCATCAGCGCGATTGTCTGGAACGGTAATTCGAACCCTTTGGCGATTTTCAGGAAGCCGATGATTTGCGGCACCACAAAGCCCATCAAAATCACCACCGCCAGAATGACCACCGCCAGAATAATCATGGGATAGCGCGTGGCCTTGGCAATGCGCGCCTGCATTTTTTCAGCACTTTCAAGATAGTCGATGAGGTACTGGTAGGAATCGATCATGTTCCCGGTGCTTTCCGCGAGTTTAATAATCGCGATTTCAAGCTTGGTAAAGCATTCGGGGAAGGTGGTCATAGCCTCGGAGAAGGACATGCCTTCGGAAATCATGCGCCGTAAATCGTTGGTGATGCCCTGCATGACGATATTGGTGATGGTGCTGGCGACATAAGACAGGGCGTGCGTGAGGCCGATATCGGCCTTTTGCAGCTGTTTGAGCTGGAAATAAAACTGGATGCGGTCGCGGATGCGCACGCGGCTGGTGAAGAAGATTGTCTTAAGTTGCGAGGTGCGCCGGTCAACCTTATAGCTTTTAATTAAGGAGAGCTGCATCTCCTCCAGCAGATGATGCAGGTGAATCTCATTCTTGGCGGAGATTGACCCGTTCACGACGCGGCCGCGCTTGTTGACGGCCTTATATTTATAGGTGGAAAATTCTTCTTGCATAACAAATAGATGTCAGTCAGGGGCCGCAGCAACGCGCACAGCCATTATACACTAACATTCTAATTTTGAACTGGTTAAAATTTAATCAAAATAGAATGTAAATTTCTTCTGGACCTGTTACCGGGCATGATTTAAGAAACAAAGACTCCCCAAAAAGGGGATTATGGCAGATTAACCCTTTATATTATCGACGCTCTCATGGCACAAGCTTCTTCTATTCTGGTTACCGGCGCGGCTGGCTTTATCGGTTTTCATACAGCTCTGCGCCTGCTGCAGGCTGGCCAGCGTGTTGTGGGCATAGACAATCTAAATGATTATTATGATGTGACGCTAAAAGAGGCGCGCCTCAAGAAACTTCGGGAATTTTCGCACTTCGCGTTCCGCAAAGTCGATATTGCAGACCGCCCAGCCATGGAAAAATTATGGGCCGACTCAGGGCCGTTTCTGGAAGTGGTCCATCTGGCAGCACAAGCGGGGGTGCGCTATTCGCTGACCAATCCTTATGCTTATGTGATGAGCAATTGTCTCGGCCATTTGACCGTGCTTGAGATGTGCCGCCACACGCCTGGATTCAAGCATCTGGTTTATGCCAGCACCTCATCGGTTTACGGCGGCAATACCAAAGTGCCATTTTCGGTTCAAGATCCGGTTAATGCGCCGCTCTCGCTCTATGCCGCGACCAAGCGCAGTGATGAGTTGATGAGCCATACTTATGCCCATCTTTATCAATTACCGCAGACAGGACTGCGATTTTTTACGGTGTATGGTCCCTGGGGCCGGCCGGATATGGCGCTGTTCATTTTTACCAAGGCCATTGCCGAAGGGAAGAAAGTACCCGTTTTTAATGGCGGTGATATGCAGCGCGATTTTACTTATGTTGATGACATCGTCAGCGGCGTTGTTGCCGCGTTGGCCCATCCGCCGCAAGGACAAGCTTTGCCGCATAATGTCTATAATCTGGGCAACACGCGCAGCGAGAATTTAATGGATTTTGTCCGGCTAATCGAAAAGGAACTGGGCCGCAAGGCGGATATCGAATTTCTGCCCATGCAGGCCGGCGATGTGAAGTCAACGTATGCGGAGATCAGTGAAAGCACGGCCGCTTTTGGTTATCGCCCGACAACCAATATCGAACAGGGCATTCCAAAATTCATCGCGTGGTATAAGGATTATTATCATGTTTCCTGACTTTCAAAAACAGAAACCGCATGTGGCGGTGGTTGGCCTGGGGTATGTGGGATTGCCGCTGGCGCTGGGGCTGGCGAAGCATATGCCAGTCACCGGTTTTGACATCAGCGCGCGCCGGGTGCAGGAGCTTAAGCGCGGCGAGGATTCCAACCGCGAGACAGATGCGGCCGAACTGCGCGCAACATCCTGCCGCTTTACCAGTGATGAGAATGACATCGGTGATTGCAGCGTTTTTATTGTCACTGTGCCGACACCCATCGACGCGCATAACGAGCCGGATCTGACCGCTGTGCGGCAGGCCACCGCGCAAGTTGGCAGACATTTGAAGAAGGGCGATATTTATGTGCTGGAGAGTACGGTTTATCCGGGCGTGACCGAAGATGTTTGCGGCAAGATTTTGGAAGATGTGAGTGGGCTGAAATGCGGGGTGGATTTTTTCCTGGGTTATTCGCCTGAGCGCATTAATCCCGGCGATACAGAACATACGGTGGAAACAATCACCAAAGTCGTTTCAGGGCAGACATCGGTGGTAACCGAATTTCTGGCGGCCATTTACGGCAGCGTTAACCGTGGCAATGTTTTCAAGGCCACCAACATCAAGGTTGCCGAAGCGTCGAAGGCAATTGAAAACGCGCAGCGTGATATCAATGTCGCTTTTATCAATGAAATCACCATGGTTTTGAACAAGCTGGGCCTGTGTTCGCATGATGTGCTGGATGCGGCGCGCACGAAATGGAATTTTCTGCCCTTTACGCCCGGTCTTGTCGGCGGGCATTGCATCGGGGTGGATCCGTATTATCTGGCGCGCTGCGCCCAGAATCTGGGGCATGAGCCGGAGGTGATCCTCTCCGGCCGGCGCATCAATGACGGCATGGGTGCCTATGTGGCCGAGCGCATTGATCGCATCTGGAATGAGCGCACATCGCCTGCTGGCCCGCGCGCCCGCGTTTTACTGCTGGGCTTTACATTTAAAGAAAACATCAACGACATCCGCAATACAAAGGTAGTTGATATTATCGCACGCCTGAAGGCGCTGGGGCATACGGTTGTAGTCCATGATCCGCATGCTGATCCACACATGGTGGCGGAGGAATATGGCGTTGAATTGCTTACGACGCTGGCCGCCGCGGGACCGTTTGATTGTCTGGCTTTGGTGGTTGCGCATGAGATTTATGCGAAAATGAGCGATCAGACATTCGCAGACTTGCTGGGCGGTAAAGGCGGGATTATTTATGATCTCAAGGGACTTTGGCGCCGCCGCAGCTTTGGGCCTGAATTCGCCTATCAGTGTATTTAGGATTTCTATGGCCGAAACGGTTTTTTTCTTGCTGCCCAATTTCCAGACCGGTGGCGCCGAGCGCGTGTTGCTGACGCTCGCCAATCATATTGACCGTGTGCGCTTTAAACCCGTTCTTGTGGTGCTGGATGCGCGCGGCCCGCTGGCGCGCGAGGTGCATAAGGATATCACGGTTATTAATCTGCGCAGCAAGCGGGTGAGCCTGTCCTGGCGCGCGCTTTTGATGTGTTTCCTCAAATACCGCCCGCAGGCGGTGGTGAGTACGCTGGTGCATTTGAATGGGATTTGCCTGACGCTCAAACCCTTTTTTCCACGCACACGTTTTATCATGCGCGA
>JAKLKY010000013.1:0-23630 GCA_023150415.1 Alphaproteobacteria bacterium
ACTCCCTGGCCGGTGAGGAGAAGAAAGCGAAGGATTTTTTGCTATGGTTTGGCTGGATTGCTTCGCTTCGCTCGCAATGACGATTTTTTAAGCTGTACGCCCCCCAAAATCAATCCTGGGGTCTACAAGCACGTAAGTCACATCGCGCACCAGAGTCATGATCAGGCCGATCAGGGCGTATATATAGAGAGTGCCGAGAACGACCGGATAATCGCGGTTAATGACGCTCTCATACCCCAGTAGCCCCAGGCCATCCAGGGAAAAGATCACCTCGATCAACAGTGCGCCGGTGAAGAAGATGCTGATGAAGGCGGCGGGAAAACCAGCGATGACGATCAGCATCGCATTGCGAAAGACATGGCCGTAGAGCACCTGATTTTCGCTCAGGCCTTTGGCGCGCGCGGTCAGGACGTATTGCTTGTTGATTTCGTCCAGGAATGAATTTTTGGTCAGCAGGGTGAGGGAGGCGAAACCGGCGATCACCATCGCGCTGACGGGCAGGACCATATGCCACGCATAATCGGCGATCCGCATGGGCCAGGACAGATCGGCCCATTCTTCCGAGACAAGGCCGCGCAGGGGAAAGATGTCGAAATACCGCCCGCCCGCGAACACGACGATCAGCAAAATCGCGAACATGAAGGCCGGGATCGCATGGCCGATGAAAATCACAGCGGATGTCCAGAAATCGAACGTGCTGCCGTCGCGCACGGCCTTCTTGATGCCCAGCGGAATCGAAATGAGATAGATGATGAGCGTCGACCACAGGCCGAGCGAAATCGACACCGGCATTTTCTCCAGAACCAGATCAATCACGCGCGCATCGCGGTAATAGCTTTCGCCAAGATCGAACCTCGCGTAGTTTTTCAGCATGATCCAGAAACGCTCCGGCGCGGGTTTGTCGAAGCCGTAGAGTTTTTCGAGTTCCTTGATGAATTCGGGGTCGAGGCCCTGCGCGCCGCGATAGGCGCTGCTCTCACCGACGCTGGCTGCTGAGGAGGGAGCGCCCATGTCGCTGCCCCCGCCGGCAAAACGCGACGTGGCCCCGCCGCCATGGCCCTGCAATTCGGCGATCATGCGCTCCACCGGGCCGCCGGGCACGAACTGAATGATGACGAACGAAATCAGCATGATCCCAAACAAAGTCGGGATCATGAGCATCAGGCGTTGGAGGAGGTAGGATGTCATGGCCGTTTGTTCCAATCTCTTACATGCCATTGATCGCCGTCGGGCACAAGGATTCCGTAGGCGCCGGTGGCTAGTTTGGGGTTGAAGGACCGGCGGAAGGATTCGTAATCGCCCGTAATATGCGGCGCAAACCGGGCGATGCCGTTGGAGGTGACGACAAGCACAAACTTTTTATTGCGAATGTTTTGTGTTGCGAAATTTTTCCAGTTTCCGATGATTGTATTTGTGTCGATTTGCCAACCGGGCGGGACGACGTTGTGGTCTTCCCATTCCTGCAGCGCTTTTTTGCCAATGCGCACAATGATATCCTCACGCGTTTTGTTTTCATCCGGCCCGTAGTCGATTTCATTGAATACGGGCAACGGTGTGGCCACGATATCCGGAAACGCCAGCGCCGCTGTTTCGCGTGTGCGTTTGAGCGTAGATGTAAAAATTGTATCGGGGATCAGTCCTTGCTGACGCAGATGATCGCCCAGCGCGCGGGCCTGTGCCTGGCCGCTTGCGCTTAAGGGTATGTCGGTGCGCGCCCCGACATAAGTAACAATATCCGTGGGATTAAACGTGTTGCCGTGGCGGGCGATGATGAGTGTGGTCATGTGAAAAGGGCTTCGGCGCGGGTAAGATCGTCAGGCGTGTCGATGCCGCCCAGCGCGTGATCGTTCTCGGTTTTGAAGAGGACTGTATGGATGGGGATGTTGTTCTCCAGCAAGCGCAGTTGCTCCAGCCCTTCGATATGCTCATAGATCGCCTCGGGCAGGGCGCAGAATTGTTCCAGCGCCTCGGCACGAAAACCGTAGAGCCCGATATGCTGATACACCGGCGCGTGAGAAGATTCTGCGCGCAGTGTGTCTTCTTTGCGGATGGCGGGGATGATGGTTTTAGAGAACCACAGCGCACGGCCATCGGGCGCCATCACGGCACAGGTGCCGCTGAACGGGGTTGTCTTTTTGGCCTCGCGCAGCGCATCCAGCCCCGCCCATGAGAGCGCGCGCACAGGCGTGATGACGGGCCAGTGCGGATGTTCCAGGTAGGCGTCGATAATGGCGCTGATCATGGAAGGCGGCGTCATCGGTGCGTCGCCTTGCAGGTTGATGATGAAGGTGGGTCGCGGATTTATCTGCTGAGCCGCGGCCCAGACGCGGTCGGACCCGCTGGGGCATTCGGGCGGCGTCATGATGCATGCAACGCCCAGCGCGCGCGCGTGATCGGCGATGCGCGCATCATCCGTGGTGACATGTACTGAGACATTTTCGAAATTTCGCGCGGCCTGCTGCGCCGCTTCTACGACGCGCTGCAAGATTGTCTTGCCGGCCAGCATCGCCAGTGGCTTGCCCGGAAAGCGGGTGGAGCCATAGCGGGCGGGAATGATGATGGCGATGGTCATGGTTGCGGCTTTTCCCACCATGTCTGCGCTATCAGGGGATCAAGCCCGGAGAGCGTGCCGGGCCGCGCCAGCGTGTTCCAATAGGCGATGCGCCATTTGGGATAGTGCCACATCGGGATCACGTAATGATTCCAGAGCAAAATGCGGTCCAGCGCGCGGCTATGATTGATCAAATCTTCGCGGCTTTGGGCATGGATCAGTTCTTCCACCAGCTGATCGATGGCCTGGTTCTTGATGCCGATGATGTTCTGGGAGCCTTTCATGTCTGCCTTGGCCGAGCCCCAGAAATCGCGCTGCTCATTGCCCGGTGAATCCGACTGGCCGAAGACGGAAATCGTCATGTCGAAATCGAAATCATTGATGCGGTTTTGATACTGGGCGGGGTCGACAACGCGATAGGTGGCTTCAATGCCAATACGTTTAAGATTGGCGATGAAGGGCAGGACCCAGCGCTCGAACTCCGGATTGGCATCCAGGATTTCAAAGCGGAGCCTGACGCCGTCTTTCATGCGCGGCCCGTCGGGTGTGGACACCCAGCCTGTGGCTTGCAATTCCTGCGCCGCCTGTTGCAGATGATCGCGATTGAATCCGTCGCCGCCCGTCAGCGTCGGTTTGAAAACGGTGGTGAAGACTTCATCCGGGATTTTGCCGCGATAGCGTTCGAGCAGCGCTAATTCTTTAGCAGATGGAAGATCCTGCGCAGCGAGTTCGGAATTCTCGAAGAAACTGTCGGTGCGTACATATTTGCCGAAAGCGAATTGTTTGTTCGACCATTCAAAATCGAAGGCGCGGCTGATGGCCTGGCGCACGGCACGGTCCTGAAATACCGGGCGGCGAATGTTAAAGACAAAGGCCTGCATCCCGGCGGGACGGTCGTTTTCAATCTCTTCCTTTTTGATGCGGCCATCTTTTACCGGCGGTGCGTCATATGCCTGTTCCCACAGGCGGGCCACATTCTCGATCCGCGCGTCGTACTGGCCGGCGAAGAAAGCCTCCAGCGCGACATTGGCATCCTTGTAGTAATCATAGCGGATGCGGTCAAAATTGTTCCAGCCCTTGAAGAAGGGCAGATCCTTACCCCACCAGTTCGGATCGCGCACATATTCAATCGACCGGCCATTATCCACGGCGCCGATTTTATAAGGCCCGCTGCCCAGGGGCGGGGTCAGAGATGTTTCATCGAAATTTTTTCCCGCCCAATAATGTTTGGGCAGGACGCACATTTCCGCGATGATGAGAGGTAGCTCCTTGTTGCCCTTCGTTTTGAATGTAAATTTGACGCGCTGTTCACTCTGTGCTTCCGCTTTCTCCACATCGGCCCAGTAGGCGCGGAAGAAGGGTGTGCCTTTGCTGACCAGCGTTTCGAACGTCCACACCACGTCGGCGGCAGTGACGGGCTGGCCATCCTGCCAGCGCGCCTGCGGTCGCAGATTGAACGCAACCCAGGAGCGATCGGGAGCGACTTCGATACTCTCGGCCAGAATGCCGTAGAGCGAAAAGGGCTCGTCATACGAATTTTGCATCAGGCTTTCATAGACAAAGCCGCTGCGCAGATAATTCATCCCCGCCGCCGGCGAGCCTTTGACGATAAAAGGATTTAAGGAATCGAACGTGCCCAGCGCAGAGAGGCGCAGTGTTCCACCCTTCGGCGCAGCCGGATCGGCATAATCTAGATGATCAAATCCCGGCCCGTATTTCGGCGCCCCGTGCAGGGCGATGGCGGGTTGTTGAGCGGCTTCTTGTGCTAGTGTGCTGGAGGCGATTATAAGGGTAATGACAAAGATTAGAATTTTCATGGATACTCTCTTTACCAGAAATGATCTTAAGCAACCCGCTTCTGCTGATACGCGCCCTGCAGGTCGGGACGGCCGAAGAGATGCCCCTGGCCGAAATGTAAGTCGTAGTCGAGAAGGGTTTTCATTGTGGTCTCATCTTCGACTTGCGTCACGATAAAGGCGATGCCGTTGCCCTCGAGCAGGGTTTTAGTTTTCTTCAGCGCCTGATGTTCGCGTTCATTGCGATTAGCGCTGATCAGAACAGAGGCGGGGACTTTTACTGCGCGAATGCCTAGATCCTGCAATTCCTGCAAATTGAAATCGGTCTTGCTGGCCTGGTCAATGCCAATCCCGCATCCGAGTCGGCTGATGCCTTTAAGGACGGAGCGATGTTGCAGATCCAGGCTTTCAAGATCGCTCTGCCTGATTTCAAAAATAAGGCGTCCAGCGAGATGGCGATGGTCGGTTAAAAACGCCAGCAGGGTTTTCATGTATGTTCGGCTGCCCAGATTGCGTGGCGTGATATTCAAGAAGAAGGGGATGGCGCGGCTCAGATACGCGGTTTTCACCAACATGCGCAAGCATTCCTCCAGCAAGGCGACATCCAGTTTTTCCGCCTGCGCATCGGGGCCGGCGAAGCGCTGGTATTCCTGCATGGGAAGGTAGAGCCCGGGCCGGGCGCGCAGACGCGCATACATTTCATAGAACCTTACTTTGCGCTGCGGCAGGCGCATGATGGGCTGGACAAAGACAGTGATTTGGCGTGTCTGCAGGGCATTGTCGACAATCGCCCGTATGGCATTGGGGCTTAAAGGTGCAGCCTCTTCAACGCGCCTTTCAACAGGATCATTCGCTGCCCGAAGCGCTTTGGGTGGGCTATAGAGTGGGGGGTGCATACGCGCTGCGGGCCGGTTTGATGTGAGTGGCTGGGGCAAAGGCGCGCTGGCTTGCAATGTTTGTGATTTGCCTTTTTTCTCCAGACCGCGCACGCGTTCGAGTGTGTCGGCAACATCGCGCTTGAGGCTGTTGATGTCATGAGAATTGCGAACAACCTCGCGCGCAAGCGCATTGCGGTCGTCCACGCCTTCGAGGATTTTATAGCCCATAGCCTGTTCCCAGAACTGGCGGCGGCGGCCCTCAATAAAACCCAGCGCCGCGAGGGCGCAGAATCCAACACTTATCAATGCGATCTCAAGCAGCATGATCAACCCCCACGGCTTGGGCGATGGATGTAAATCCATCGCGATTAAGCAGTTTCACCAACTGTTTATTTATGGAATTTGCCACAAATGGCCCCTCATACACAAGTGCAGAATAAAGCTGAATGAGGCTGGCGCCAGCACGAATGCGGGCGTAGGCATCGGCGCCGGTGCTGATACCGCCGACGCCAATGAGCGGGATTTTACCCCCCGTCAGGCGATAAAAGGACTTAAGGATTTGCAATGATTTGTCTTTGAGGGGCGCACCGCTCAGTCCGCCTTTTTCTGCGGAGAAAGCGGGCGGCAGATGATCGGGCCGCGTGGTGGTGGTGTTGGTCAGGACGAGACCGTCAATGCCGCAGTCCAGCGCCGTTTGTGCGAGGATTTCGATTTTCTGCGTATCCAGATCAGGGGCCAGCTTGACCAATAGCGGCGGTGATTTTGGTCCGCATGATGCTGCGCGTTCGGCTTTAAGTTTGGTGATGAGATCGGTTAAGGCATCGCGCGATTGCAGATCGCGAAGACCCGGCGTGTTGGGGGAGGAAATATTTACGCACAGATAATCCGCCAACGGCCCCAGCGTGCGGATCAGCAGCATGTAATCGGCCGCGGGTTCGCTCTGGTCCTTGTTCATGCCGATATTGATGCCGATGATGCCGCGCGGGCGGTGGGGGTTTTCGAGATAACGCTCCAGATTGGCGCGGAAATTTTTCACACCGCCACCGGGGAATCCCATGCGGTTGATCACGGCATTGTTTTTGACATTACGGAAGATGCGGGGTTTTGGGTTGCCTTCCTGGGGCTGGGGCGTGACCGTGCCAAGTTCGGTATGGCTAAAGCCAAGCCGCAGTACGGCGCCGGGGACCTGGGCGTTCTTGTCAAACCCTGCGGCCATGCCAACAGGATTGGCGAACTTCAATCCCCAGAGCGTGGAATGCAAGACAGGATCTTTGACGGCGGGCAGTGGAAGTGGTGGCATCCACCGCAGCCCTTGAATAGTGAGGCTGTGCGCGGTTTCGGGGTCGAGCAGGAAAAGCAAAGGCCGCAAAAGTTTATAAAGCGAACACATGCATCTTTTATAGACGACAGCGCCGGTGCAATAAAAGCGCGCTTTGGCTTAAAAACCCAGATAGCCCCAGCAATTTTTGATGTAGGTATAGGCCGTGTGCACGCTGAGTGCCGTGGCTGTCAGCAGCAACAGCAAACCAATCAGCTGCGCATGGGCCAGATACGGGCCAACAATCAGGAAACCCAGTGCTGCCATCTGGCTGGCGGTTTTCCATTTGGCGAGTTTCGAGACGGGAAGGATAATCCCCTTCGGCCCCAGATATTCGCGCAGGCCGGAGATTAAAATCTCCCGTCCCAGCAAAATCACGGCGGCAAAAACCCAGATCCCATGAACATGCCCGCTAGCCACCAGCATGATGAGCACCGAAGCGACAAAAACCTTATCGACGATCTGGTCCAGCATCGCACCAAAATCGCTGGCCTGGTTCAGGAAACGCGCGATCCAGCCATCGAGAAAATCGGAGATTGCCGCAACGATGTACAACGCCAGCGCCGTCCATGCTGCGCTGCTCGTTGGAATCGCCATGCAGATCAGCAAGGGCACGATCAGCGCCAGCCGGGCCAAGGTGATGAGGGTGGGGATCCGAAGCATTTTATACTACTGGGTACACTTCATGTTGCAGGGCATATTGATAGTAATTGGATAAAGACGTTATGCCATATACTATTAAAAGAGGATTGAAATAAAAAACAAAAGGCATGTTGATAAGAAAAGAAAGAAAATGCAGAGCAAAGGGGATGGTGCCAGTTTCATGAATATGCGCTATCTGGCCGCCTGACAAGATTATAAAAAGTACGCCTGATAGCAACCCATAACCAAAAACCATGGCGGTAATTCTCCAGGAAGATAAAAGTGGAACCAGATAAAACTCCCAAATGCGTTTGTTGTTGGTCAATCTAAAGCTTTCTTTGATGGTGATGGGGTTGTTGGTTGCCTGTGCAGGAAAGTAGAATGAAACTTTGTACGTCGTGAAAACCGCCAGAACAAAGGCGGCAATCACAAAGATAGCCGTAATGATAGGGCTTAAATGAATTGCCAGGAGACCCAATAATGCCACGACCGCGCCCAATATAGAAACAACAATGGGAATGGCAATGCACATCAACATAAAAACAAGCTCGTGTTTTTTTGGTCTGAAGGGGTCCATCGGCACCAAATTATTGGGGCCGTGAATAACAACACGATGCCAGGATATTGCCAGAGATGCAAAAAAATAGGCGTTAATCAAACCACCTACGCCAAATTCGTACCCAGATGGTATCCTGTCTGCTGTCACAGATGGTGGGAAGAGGTAAACAAATAACAGATTAAGGAAACACCCTGCAAGTACGTAAGGCGTCATGGGTTTCCAAATGTCCCAAAACACATTTTTGTGACCTTCCACAAAATTTCTGACGTTTTTTGACGCAGCTTTTATCCCGATCTGGGGCGCGAAACGAGGCATGATTGTCTCCGGTTATAAATTTTTTCTGAAAAACGCAGAAGGAAATGTCGATGGAGAGATAAGCTACCCCGCCGCGGCTTTCTTCTTTTTCTCGGCCTCGGGATCGCGCAGCACGTAACCGCGGCCCCAGACGGTCTCGATATAATTATCGCCGCCGGAGGCGTCTTCGAGCTTCTTGCGCAGCTTGCAGATGAACACGTCGATGATTTTCACTTCCGGTTCGTCCATGCCGCCGTAGAGATGGTTCAGGAACTGCTCCTTCGTCAGGGTCGTGCCCTTGCGCAACGACAGCAATTCGATGATCCCGTATTCCTTGCCTGTCAGGTGCAGGGGCTTGCCGCCGACTTCAACCGTGCGGGAATCGAGGTTGACCTTGACCTTGCCGGTTTCAATGATGCTTTGCGAATGGCCCTGGCTGCGGCGTACAATCGCCTGAATGCGGGCGATCAGCTCGCGCTTGTCGAACGGCTTGGTCAGGTAATCATCCGCGCCATAGCCCAGGCCCTTGATCTTGTTGTCGAGTTCCGAGAGGCCCGAAAGAATAAGAATCGGCGTCTTGATTTTGGAATCGCGCAAGGACTTCAAAACCTCATACCCGTCCATGTCGGGCAGCATCAGGTCGAGGATGATAATGTCGTATTCGTAGATCTTGCCCAGATCCAGCCCGTCCTCCCCCAGATCGGTCAGATCGACGATATACCCCTCCGACTTGAGCATGAGTTCAATCGACTTGGCGGTGGATTTATCATCTTCGACGAGCAAGACGCGCATGGCTGTTTCCTTGTGTTTTTTAAGTTGTGAAGGCGGGAAGGGTTTAACCTTTATTAACCCATTTTAACAAAGATTAATGGAGAGTGCAAATGGGAGTTTAATATTGAGCAGATCTAATTCTTTTGGTTCGCTGGCGCAGTGGAGTTTATATTGCCTGATCTTGCTTTGATGGCTGATTCAGTTTGGTAGATTTTATCCGACAAGATCTTAGGGTTTGTATCACGTTCAGAACTTATTTCCGCATTCAAGCTCAGTTTATAAAATCGAAGTGCTTCTTCATACTTGCTCTCACCGAACTTTATATCACCGAACATTTGCAAAGCGCGCGCGTCGTTAGGTTTTATGGCCAGTACACGCTCTAAGAATCTTTCAACATAGTCGAGTTGGCGAAAGTAACGCGCGACTTGTGCTGCTTGAAAAAGCAATATGGGATCTTGGGTGGTATATATCAGTTCGCCCTCTTCTAAAATTTTAACGGCCTTTAAAAATTCTTTATGTTTACCTGACTTAATGAGATTACGTATGTGCGCGCTGATTTGCTGTGGGGCAAAAGCAGACCTGGCAGATTCTCGATTTAAATGATTATTATTCATTCGTTATGTTTAATTTAAATCGGCAGGAAAAGTCAAATTTTTTATATGCGCCGATCAATATAAAGGACAAATAAATTATGAATGTGAGGGAGCAGGGCTTGGCTGTGGTTTTTGTTGGCTCGGGCGGTAGCCTACGATCAGCGCGCGTTTGAGTTGTTTAAGCGCAATGGTGGCTGCGTTTTCTTTATCTTCTGGCATATCAAAGTCTTTATTGTCTGGGGAAATGGGAGGTGCGTGCTGGCCAACAGGGCTTTTCATCGCTTTTAGAACCTCACTGTAATAATCAGGACTAATAATTTCATTGTATTTAGCACTAGCAGCCATCGCTCTGAACAGAAGCATTGTGAGAGGCGAAAAGGGCATCAGTTTTAGAATGTTGGCTTTATCACGGACAACAAGATCGTTGCCTTTTTCAGCGGCAATATAGGCATTCCAAACATGATCATAGGCTGAATTGGGTTCATAGCCGGGGATGCGTTGTTTGGTAAAATTAGAAATAATTTCTAAAGCTTGTCGAGGTCTGTTGAGGTGAGAGAGTAAGATCATGGCGCGCTGACCATGACCAGCTGGATTATCGGTGAAAAGCTCTATGGATTTTTCAGCACAAAGCAGAGCATCCTTATATAAGCTTTTTGCACATAAAACGTCACATTTTTGTTCGTATCCGAGCGGGTCGTTCGGAAATCGATCAATGCGTTCTTCTGCAATAGCCAAAGCAACCTTTGTTTTTCCCTGTGAAAAACGGAAGTTGAAGGCCTTTTTTAATTCTCCTGGCGTGCGCAGGCGCTTTTGTGTCATAATTTATGTATAAACATATTCTATTTAGTTATGCAACAAAATTTTAGCGGTTCGCTAAGGCAGGCTGTAAATGCTAGAGTTTTTGAGGGAATAACCTCGGATTTTTGATTCTCCTTATGGACCGCCTTGCCGATCAAGCCCTTGCCGCGATTGATGTGATCCCCGAGCGGGAGGTGTTTGGCCGTGTGACCAAGATTCTGGGGCTGCTGGTGGAAATCGCCGGGTTTGGCACGGCCTTGTCCATCGGCTCCATCGTGCATTTGCGCCCGGGGCAGGGGGTTGATATTCCCTGCGAAGTCGTCGGGTTTCGCGATGCCCACGCCTTGCTGATGCCTTTTGGTACGCTGGAGGGGGTGGGGCTGGGCTGCAAGGCAGTGATTCAGGATCATGCGCCTGTGATCACGCCGGATGAGCGCTGGTTGGGCCGCGTGATTAACGCGCTGGCGCAGCCGATTGATGGCAAAGGGCCGCTGCATCAGGGCGGGCATCCGGTGCCGCTGAAGAACAAGCCGCCGCCGCCGCATTCCAGACAGCGCATGGGCAAGCATCTGGATTTGGGTGTGCGGGCGGTGAATACATTCACCGCTACCTGCCGCGGGCAGCGGATGGGAATTTTCTCCGGCTCCGGCGTGGGCAAGTCCGTATTGCTGTCGATGATGGCGCGCTACACCGCGGCCGATGTGTCGGTGATCGGCCTGGTGGGGGAGCGCGGGCGCGAGGTGCAGGAATTCCTGGAAGACGATCTGGGGCCGGATGGTTTGGCGCGCTCTGTTGTTATTGTGGCGACGGGTGATGAACCTGCGTTGATGCGCAGGCAGGCGGCCTATGTGACGCTGGCGGTGGCGGAATATTTCCGCGATCAGGGCAAGCAGGTGTTGTGTTTGATCGATTCCGTCACGCGCTTTGCCATGGCGCAGCGCGAGATCGGTTTGAGCACGGGCGAGCCGCCCACGACTAAAGGCTACCCGCCTACCACCTTTGGCGAGTTGGCGCGGCTGTTGGAACGCGCTGGTCCCGGCGCGCCGGGCATGGGGGGGATTACGGGGCTGTTCTCCGTGCTGGTGGAAGGCGATGACACGAACGAGCCGGTTTCGGACGCCGTGCGCGGGATCGTCGACGGGCATATCGTCATGGAGCGCAAGATTGCCGACCGCGGGCGTTATCCGGCGATTAACGTGCTGAAATCAATCTCCCGCGCTATGCCGGCGGCAGTGAGCGAAGAGCGCAATGTGCTACTGCGCCGCGCCAAGCAGGTGATTACGACGTATGAGGATATGGAAGAATTGATACGTCTGGGCGCGTATCGCAAAGGCAGCGATCCGAAAGTTGATGAAGCGCTGATTTTGTATCCACGCATCGAGGAGTTTTTAAACCAGCATAAAGATCAGAGTAGCACGATTGATGAAAGCTTTGCCATGCTGGCGGAAGTGTTGGAAGGAGGGGGGAAGAAGAAGTAGGAGGTTGGAATGTTAGAATGCTAGAATAAATTTTTTTCCCAACATTCCAACATTCCAACATTCTAACTTCCAGCATTCCAATCAATGGCTAACCTTGATCCCCTTATCCGCGTGCGTAAGCATGCGCTGGAACAAAAGCAAAAATTCCTGGCGGAACTGTACCGCCAGGCCGAGCAGCTGCATGGGCAAAAGCATAATTTGCTAACGACGTTGGCTGATGAGCAGGAGAAGCTCAAGGATATGGATGTGCAGATGCTGTCTTATTTCGGGCCCTATTCGCAGGCCGTGCATGAGCGTGTTGAAGAGATTGAGGAAGCGATTGTGAAGCTCGATGCACGTATTGCCGTTGCGCGGGAAGATATGCGCGAGGCTTTTTCTGACATGAAAAAAATTGAAATTACCAAGAATGTTCGCGAAGAGGCGGAATTACGCGAAGAAACAAAGAAAGAAAATCAAGAGCTCGATGCAATGGGACTTGATGCGTTTCGGCGGAAGGAAGAATAGGCTACGCTACGCCGAAATCTGCATATTCTGTCTCTGCGCGGTGACGTTCACCCATTGATCAGGGTGGGATTGAAAACCAATTTCTCCCTCCAGTTTTGTCTCGGCCAAGGCGCGGGTATAGAGGCGGCGCATGTCTTCGCGCATATGCGGTGCGAAAGGTTGCTGGCTGCGCAGGATCAGGTCAAGGCGCGGACCGCGCAGCAGCCCGTCGACCTGCAGCGGCCCCAGCCGGCCAAAATCCAGATCGAAAAGGAAGCGTGTATGCCCGCCTTTACTCTCGTCATTGTGTTGTTCGGGGTCATCCTCGCGGCGTATATGCAGCGCCATTTTGTAGATGGTCTGGTCGATCATCAGCGGCAGGGCGGCGGTACGCCATTCGCCCGTCGGTGCATCGTTGAACGTGCGTGCCATTTGCCCGCTTTCCTGCGACAGGCGCGAGAGCAAATCGGAACGTCCGGCGCGGCGCAGCGTGTCGCTCGCGCGCTCGCCGAGCCATGCACCCAGATCACCACTGCGCACGACGGCGATGAAAAAGAGCGCCGCCGGGCCGATCTGCGTCGGGTTTGCCGGATTAGGGACCATATTGCGCAGCGCCAGTGCGACGGGCGCTGATGCGTTCTGCAGCGCCGTGTTCAGTTCGTTCATCAGTGGCCATATGTCGGGCTTGATGGAAAAAGGAACCGCAAGCGGTGGCAGGGGCGCCGTGCTTGAGACGTCCTGGGGCATAACGCCATGCGCCGGTGTTAGAGCGTGATCCGGCGAGGCCGCATCTACGGGCACCAGTGTAAGGATCATCCCCGGCATGATCTCCGGCATCATGCGGTGCAGCAGGAATAGCGGCGCATTTTCGGGCGCTGTCTTCACGCCGTGTTGTGCGGGTGCCTCAAGGCGCAGGACAGGAAAATTCTTTGTGCTGACGCCGATCACCCGCGCGGCGATGAAGGCGGCTTCTGTGCCCATCTGATGCGGGCGTGTAAAGTCTGGGGTCATCATATCCGCCAGCGCGATATTCTTTGTCTTGAGGGCTTCAGCCAGCGGTGTGGCGGCGACAGCAACAGGCGGTGCGATGGCATCTGTTGGTGCGGCTAGCCATTTATCAGGCATGGGCGCGGCAGGTTTAAGATAGGAAAAAAGTTTTTTTAGCAGGGGTATTTTGTCAGGTGCCGTTGTTGCCTCTGCAGCCATTGGCGCAGGCATGAATGGATGATCTGGTGTGGGCGCTGCAAATACGGGCGGGAATGAAGAGCCCGGCGGCGCGCCTTCGGGCAGGAGATTGGGCAGGCGCTCTGGCGCGATCAGCTCCAGCAAAGCTGGCAACGGATTTTGCAGTGGCTGGTGCAGGACTGGCGGCGCTTCCGAAGGCGCTTCCGGGCGGATGTCGATGACCAGCGGCGTTGGGGTGGGTCGCTTGGCGGGCATGGATTGATCCGGCACAGGAAGTGGCGTTTCGATGCGGATCACGGCTTCTTGTGGCGCAGTTGTTGTCAATGTTTGCGGTGTTTGTGTTTGCGGGGGCGCAACTGGAGGGATGTCGATTTCCACCCGTGTGCCGGGTTGCGGAGGTGGTGTCTGTGCGTCCGGTGGCCATTGCACAACAATTTCTCCCTTTGGTGTGCGGATGCTTACGCGGCCCTCTGGCGTCGCGGCGGTGACTTCGCCGCGCACACGAATTTCATGCCGCAGGTTTTCGAGTCGTTCCGGCCGCTGGACGATTTTGACCCGCTCGGATTGGAAGTGCCGATCCGCGGGCGTGTAAGAGGGTATTATACGTTGCCCGCCGGGTGGCTGTGGAAATCCGGATTCGCTCATGTAGCTTATATTACAAGGAGTCTCAGCCCGCCGCCACTTTGCCTTCAGAGAGAAGTTTCATCATTGTGCGCGCGATATTCTCAACGTCCTCTGCGGCCTGTGTATTGGGCGAGCGCGTTAGCAAAGGCGTCTGATGGCGGATCGATTCCTTGACTTTCGGATCCAGACGAACCATTCCGGCTAGCGGCGGTGAGAGGCGCAGGAAATTTTCGCAGGCTTTTAAAAGGGTTTTGTAGGTTTTCTCGCCTTCACTTTCCGAGGGGGCCATATTCACCACGATGCTGATATATTTCGAACTGCCTGCCGCGTTGCCCAGTTTGATAAAGGCATAAGCATCGGTGAGGGATGTCGGTTCATCCGTCGTGACGATGAGGGTGCGTGTTGCACTGGCCGATAGCATGCGCACCGTGCGGTCGACGCCTGCACCCAGATCGCAGATCACCACATCATAATCATTGGCTACATCCAGCAGTTGATCGCGCAGCACCATCAGGCGCTGGCCCGGCAGGGCGGAGAGCGATGCCTGACCCGATCGCCCGGCGATGATATCAAACCCGCCGTCTTCGTAAGGCTGGATGACTTTATCGAGCGAGAGGCGCCCGCGAATGACATCGTTCAAATCGCGCTTGGGCATCAGGCCCAGCTGCACATCCACATTCGCAAGGCCCAGATCGCCATCGAACAGCAGAACTTTCTTACCAGCGCGCGCCAGCGCGTGGGTTAGTGTAATCGAAAACCAAGTCTTGCCCACACCGCCCTTGCCGCTGGCCACGGCGATGATGTTCTTGCCGCGCCGGAAAGCGGGCGGGGCAGTTTTTTCCATCAGGTTGGCATTTTCGTTGATCATGAATGCATTCTGCTTTTGGCTGGTTGCCGGGCGGGCGCGGAACGCACCCTTGGCACCAGCAGTGATGTTAACGCTTCCGGGCTCATGGGCGCAAGGCCCTCCGCAACTTTGGCGGTGTTGGAGTAATCTGCAAAGCTGAGATTGGCGTTATGTGCGGCGGCCAGCAGGCCGCCCATGCGCCGCGCCATATCCACGCGTGCGGCGATTAAACTTTGCGCGCCGATGGTGGCAAAGATTCGGGCAATATCTGCCGATTCCTGCGCATCCAGCCCGGCGGGAAGAATCAGCGCGGCCTCTGCCTCTGCTGCGCCTGCAATACGGGCGGTGTGCTTAATGTCTTGCGTGTCGAAGGGGTTGATACCGGCGGTATCGATAATAATCTGGTCGTAGCCGCGCAGCTTCTCCAGCGTGGCGCGCAGGGCGGTGGCATCTTGCGCCTTATGCAGCGGCACATCGAGCAGGCGCGTAAACGCGGCCAGTTGTTCATAGCCACCCGCGCGCTGCGCATCGCAGGAAATTGCCGCCACGCGTAATCCGTGCATTACGCCGCGGGCCGCGATCTTGGCGGCGATCAATGTCTTGCCCGATCCCGAAGGGCCCATCAGCATCAAAGGTTTGATATAAGCTTTCTGAGGCAGGGGGCGGAAGCTGAACAAATGCTCAATCGCCGCATTCAGCAACACTTCAGGTGCCTCCAACCCCAGCACCGATGTGCAGGACAGGATCGGATCCATCACGTCTTCGGGCACGCCATGACGCAGCAACAGTTCAGTTAAGGCGTCGCTGACGGCGAATTCATCGTCTTCCTCGCCGTCATATTGCAGCCAGTCATCGGTGCCCGCTGGGATGCTGGTTTTGCTCACCTCAAATGCAGGGCCATGGCTGGGGGAGGGGTCGATCGCGGCGGTGACGCTGATCCCGGTGATTTTCTTTCCGGTTTTCTCCTCGCGCGTGGCGACGATGACGGCCTCCTCGCCCAAGGCATCACGCACCATTTGCATCGCTTCCGTCATGGTCTTGGCATAAAATGTTTTTAGGCGCATGGCCGATCTTGGGGTAACAACGAATCACGCAACATAATCAATTCATTGTAGATTTTCTGGAATCGCAGGGGAAGAGGGAAAATTAACGAAGTGTTAATATTTGACAGAAAGTAGTTTTTTTTTTTTTGTAGGATGGGGAGACTGAAGGCAAATTTTTGATGGAGCTGAGGTGACAACAGAAGATAATGTGGAAAGATCCGCCGGGGATCGATTTCCGAGTAAAACAGAGGCGCTAGGCGGCAAGGATCCAGGCTTTGGATATTCTTTTAGCTTTTCTGGACACGCCCTTGAAAGAATAGAAATGTTTGGCGAATATCTTAAGCCATACAGCAGGGCATATAGTCTTGATGTCTTTAAAAACAGAAACACAAAGTTTGCAGATTTGGTTGCAAGTGCGCTTCAATTCGGTGCGACAGAACAGCAAGTTTTGACATGCATCCGTGCTATGCATTATCGCATGATGGGTGAGAATATTCTTCCAACTTTGAAAGAATCTGATGCTATTCAAAAAAGTATAGCCGAACGTAATGTTAAAGTATCTTCAAATTTTGTAAGTCAAGTGCATGATATTTTCAATAGCAGGGGTTACTCTCCTACTTTGGGAC
Organism: Alphaproteobacteria bacterium; assembly: GCA_023150415.1. Taxonomy (GTDB): domain Bacteria; phylum Pseudomonadota; class Alphaproteobacteria; order Micavibrionales; family Micavibrionaceae; genus JAKLKY01. Next base: position 16,487 of record JAKLKY010000013.1, read on the forward strand.
ATACGAGAAAAGCATTCGTTGAAGCAACATTCCACCAACGGCACGCAAATGTTTCGCGTAATATTGGAATAAGAGGTCGTGCTCTCGCAAACTTTCAAAGAGTTACTTTGCCGATGCGAATCCTTATTGCAAATATAATTCGCCCTAGTTCGGTGGAGCCACTATCTGCAAAGCCGCATCTCAACCCGCAGACGCTTGAAGCAGATACTTTATCCTAAATAAGCCTATCAAACCTGCCCCACCGTTCTGATCCGTGCTTTGGGGTGGATTTCGTTTTGTGACATGACCACGGTTTGTGGGCGGAAGCGTTCGATGACGCTGCGCACATAGGGCCGGATGGCGGGAGATGTCAGGAGCACCGGCGACTCGCCGTTTTGCGTGAATTGTTCATAGGCTTGCCGCACAGCGGTAATGAAATCCTGCAACTGGCTGGGCGGCATGGCGAGTTGTCTATCCTCCCCACCACCGATCAGGCTCTCGCCAAAGGCCTGTTCCCATTCCGGGGAGAGGGGGGCCAGCGGCATGACACCCTGCGGGCCGGTATGGGAATCGCAGAGCTGGCGCGCCAGGCGGGTGCGCACATGTTCGGTGATATGCCCGATATTCTTCGTATAAGAGGCGGCTTCGGCGATGCCTTCGAGAATGGTTGGCAGGTCGCGCACCGACACGCGTTCTGAAAGCAAATTTTGCAAGACGCGTTGCAGACCGCCCACGGTGATCTGGGAGGGGACCACATCCGCAACCAGCTTCTGGTAGTCCTGAGGAACTTCGTTGAGGAGTTTTTGTGTCTCGGCATAATTGAGCAGATCCGGCATATTGTCCTTGATGATCTCGGTAATATGCGTCGTAATGACGGTGGCAGCATCAACAACCGTGTATCCCTTGAAATGCGCCTCTTCCCTGTATTTCTCATCAATCCACATAGCGGGCAGGCCGAAGGTGGGCTCCGTCGTGCTTTCCCCCGGCAGGGTGATCTGCGCGCCCGTAGGATCCATACACAAGAACATGCCGGGGCGCACATCGCCCTGACCCGCGATGATTTCCTTGATACGCACAGTATAGGCATTGGCACCCAATTGTAGATTGTCTTGAATGCGCACGGCGGGCAGGACATAGCCCATATCCTCCGCCAGCTGACGGCGCAGGCCCTTGATCTGGTCTGTCAGTTTGTTGCCCCCGTCGCCTTGCACCAGCGGCAACAGGCCATAGCCCAGCTCGAGGCGGATGATATCGATGGCCAGGGCTTTGCTGATCGGCTCCTCCGCCACGGGCGCGGGCAGGGGTTTGCCATCCGTTCCCATCTTCGGTGCAGGGGGTTTCTTTGCTTCGGCGATGGCTTCATCGCGGCGGAATGAAACAAAAGCCATGATGCCGACAATCGCAGCCAAGGTCCCAAAAGGCGCAAAAGGAATGCCGGGAATTGCCCCGATAGCCAGCATAAGGCCAGAACTCATCGCCAGCGCCCGTGGATAGCGCGAAAACTGGTCGAACAAGGCGGCGTCAGTGGATCCATCCACACCAGCCTTTGACACCAAAAGACCCGCAGCAACGGAGACAATGAGCGCCGGGATCTGCGTCACCAGACCGTCGCCGATGGTCAAGATGGTGTAGGTGGCTGCAGCATCTGCCAAATTTAGGTCGTGTTCCAGCGTCCCGTAAACAATCCCGCCTACGATGTTAATGAAGGTGATAATCAAGCCGGCAATCGCGTCGCCGCGCACGAATTTCGCCGCACCGTCCATGGCGCCGTAGAAGGTGCTTTCTTGCTCCAGCTTGCTACGCCGCGTTTTAGCCTGTTCTTCATCGATCAGTCCGGCAGAGAGATCGGCGTCGATGGCCATCTGCTTGCCCGGCATCGCGTCCAATGTAAAACGTGCCGCGACTTCGGCGATACGGCCCGAGCCTTTCGTGATAACCACGAAATTCACGATCACCAGAATCGCAAAGACAATCGCGCCGATGATGTAGCTATCCTTGATGATGAACGTGCCGAAAGCTTGAATGACTTGTCCGGCGGCGTCGGTGCCGTTATGTCCCTCTTCCAGGATCAGGCGCGTCGAAGCGATGTTCAGCCCCAGACGCAAGGATGTAGAAACCAGTAAGATTGTGGGAAACGTAGAAAAATCCAGCGGTTGCTGAATGAACAGCACCGTCATTAAAATCATGATCGAAAAGGTGATCGAAACGGCCAGTCCCAGATCCAGCAGTGGCGTGGGCATGGGGATGAACATGAACATCAAGATCGTGATGAAGCCCAGGGCAAACAACACGTCAGAGCGGAAATACGGCGCCAGCGTAGCCCCCGCGCCGGTCATACTAAAACCAGCGGCAGGACGATTCGACGAAACGGCAGATGAAGCGGCGGGCAGGCCCATGGCAATGATTATATCAGACTGTCATCCCTGCGGAAGCCGGGATGTGATTGAGGGTTTTAATTAAATTTAAAAAAGATTCAGGCTTTCGATATGCTCTGACTGGGAATTATTCCGTCCCCGTGCGTACTTCGATACCTTCATCTTTATATTGGTTGAGCTTGTTCCGCAGGGTGCGGATAGAGATACCGAGGATATTCGCGGCATGGGTACGGTTGCCCAGGCAATGGTCGAGGGTGTTAAGAATCATATCCCGTTCCATATCGGCAAGTGTGCGTCCGATCATCTGTTCCACCGCGCCGGGGTTTTTGAGGGTGTGAGGCGTTTGACCTTCTCCCTGAGGCTTCACCTCTTTCCCACTCCCTTTAGGGAGAGCGATTGAGGGAGAGGGATTGTCTGTCATCTGCACCGCATCGGGTTCGATCTCTTCATCCATCGACACCAGAATCGCACGGTGCATGGCATTCTCGAGTTCACGGATATTGCCTTTCCAGTGTCCGGCTTTGACTTTTTCCACCGTGGCGGGGTCCAGCTTTTTCTTCGCCACGCCGTTCGCTTCGGCGTATTTATCGGCAAAAAATTGGGCAAGTTTTGGAATGTCCCCACGTCGTTCACGCAAAGCGGGCAGGCGGATATTCACGACGTTCAGGCGGAAATAAAGATCTTCGCGGAATTGACCTTCTTTGACGGCCTGTTCCATATCGCGGTTGGACGTGGCCAGAATGCGCACATCTACCTTCACAGGATTGTTCGAGCCGATGCGGGTGATTTCGCGCTCCTGAATCGCACGCAGTAGCTTGGCCTGCAGCGATGGGTGCATTTCTGTGACCTCATCGAGTAGGAGTGTGCCCATATGAGCCTCTTCAAATTTACCCAGGCGGCGGGCCGTTGCGCCTGTGAAAGCGCCTTTTTCATGCCCGAACAATTCGGATTCCAGTAAATTTTCTGGGATCGCCGCGCAATTGACGGCAATAAACGGCCCGTCCTTACGTTTGGATTTTTTATGGATGTAACGGGACATGATTTCTTTTCCTGTCCCTGATTCACCGGTGATCAGGATTGTTGCTTCCGAAGGTGCAATTTTATCGGCCAGTTTTATAACGGCCTGCATGGACGGATCCTCGCCGATCATGGCGCTGGATTCTTCGGTTACGGCCTCCAGAACGGCGGCGATCAGCTCGGCATCCGGGGGCAGGGGGATGTATTCCTTCGCGCCATCCTGAATGGCCTTAACGGCGGCGCGCGCATCGTTGCTGACACCGCAGGCAACCACGGGCAGGTGAATACGATGTTCCTTGAGTTGTGCAATAAAGGGAGCGATTTTCTGTTTCACATCAATCATGACCAGGTCGGCACCGCGGCCATTAAGCAAAGCGCCCAGAGCCTCCTGCGCGTCTTCGCAATGAATAACTTTAGCACCCCGCTGCAGGGCGATTTTTCCCGCCTGCGCGATATGTCCTTCCAAAGTGCCGATGATCATTAAGCGCATAAAAATAGCCCCTTTTCTTGGTTTTAGCATATAGCCCGAGATATGAAAGGGGAGAGGGGAATTTAAAAAATTTTGACAAGCTATTTTATTTAACGTATAAACGCAAATAGGTGAGAGATGGAAGAAATTATCGACCTTAGGCGTATTGTAAAGAAGAAAGAAGTGATGGATTCTGTATTAGAGGAACGTTGCAAAAATTTTCTCAATAAATTTTCCACAATATATAAAGACGCAAGTGGCTGTGACAGGCCACGTCTGAACTTAATTATCGCCAATATCGTTAATAAGGTTTCTGCACAGCAATTAAAGTTAAGAACGGGTTTGGCCGGGGCTTTAAAGGGCGAGCAGGGATCTATGGCATCGCTTTGCCAAAGGAAAAATGAACTTCGATGGGTGTCATCACTCAAAGGCGTCTATAGCGCGATCCAAAAGGGATTAACGCCTGAGGATAGAGGATTTTTAGATAGGCTGGGACTTAAGGTCCTGGTTCCGCCAAAGCAAGGAAAAAAAGCCCCTGCATTCCAATTTGATCAAGCGGGATTCCCACACGATCTTTTAGGTAGGGTTCTTGATCCTGCTGACTATGAGACACAACAAAAAGTTGCTGGAACGCTTGCGTTTGATCAGTGGCTTAAGTCCATCTGCAGGCATAATGATGATTATGATGTTGTTATGAGCGCTATGGCTAATCGCACGCAAGCCTATTCTCATGACAATCATCGTGGGAGAATTTCGCGCAACGGCATTAGACATTATGCAGGAGAAAAACTTACAGCCTCGGAGGTTTCCGAGTCATTTAAGCGTGCGATTGGTGTAATTGATCCTCGTACCATGAATAGCAGTATTCCGATCGCGGCGATTACTATGAAAGCGTTTTTCGATGCAGCAGGTTTACCTGTTTTGGAATCGAAACCTTCGCAGCAGGAATTACATCTTTAAAATCTATAGAAGTTAATCAAAATACTCGATCCGCTCGGATGGCGGGAGTTGCGCATTGAGCTGCATTTCCAGCTGGCGCGGGTTTTCCTGCTTGGCGATCGATACGGCTGTTGTTTTGACAAGGTTTTTGATCAATGCTTCATCAGCCGAATTTTTCTCCAGCTTTGAGGCCATCGGCGCCAGCAGAACCGTGCCCATGATTGCGCCGTAGAAGGTCGTGAGCAGGGCCACCGCCATCGCGGGACCGATTTTTTCAGGCTGTTCCAGATTGGCCAGCATCTGCACCAACCCCACCAGCGTACCAATCAGGCCCATGGCTGGGGCGATTTCCGAAGCGCGGCGGCAAATGCTGGCGGACCGTTTATGGCGTTCAACCAGGGCTTCGATTTCATGCGTGAGCAAGCGGTCGATCTGTTCGGGCACATAACCGTCTATCGCCATTTGCATGGCATGATGCAAGAATGCGTCCTTGTGCAATTCCTGATCGTAATTTACGAGCGCCAAAATGCCTTTTTTCTTGGCTATGACCGATAGATCGAGAAGCGTTTTCGCCAGGGCACCAGGGCGAAAACTACGCCGCATCATGGAATAACCGATGACGCGCCCGGCGCGGCTGATTTCAGTGCTGGTGAAGGCAATGGATGTGGCGGCCATCGTGCCGAAGATAACGATTATAATCGAAGGCACATCAAGAAAATTGGCATTTGCGTTGCCCATGCTGATGGCAACCGCAATCAGCGTCAACGAGAAGAAAACACCAAGAATTGTTGCAAAATCCAGAGTAAACGAAGTGCGCTGCAGCCGCACATTCGGCAAGGGAACGTTTTCAAATTCAGACGGTGCGGGGACAGAAACAGAATCAGTCATAGCAAATAAGGACCCTTACGATTAAGCGCGTTCCGATTTTACGATTTCTGTCATGGTTACGCCTAGCTTATCTTCAACGACCACAACTTCGCCACGCGCAACAAGACGATTATTCACGTAAATGTCGATGGCTTCGCCAACTTTGCGATCCAGTTCCACAACCGCGCCGCGGCCGAGTTTCAAGAGCTGACTGACTTGCATGGTCGAGCGGCCCAGAACAGCAGATATCTGAACCGGGATATCATAAATGGCTGTAACTTCGCCCGCCATTGGCTCCCCGATGCCGTAGTCCTGGGAGTCGTCGCGTTTGAGAGAGGCGTCTTCCGAAATCTCATTAAGCTTCATCGACTGGGCGCCACTGCCTGCGGGGGTTTCTTCGCTCATAACGTTTCATCCTGCGGTTGGTCACTGGGATTGGGAATGACTTCCTCTCTATCATGAAGGCTTGTTGTTCCTTCGGCAAGCAAGTCTTCGAGAGTTTTTAATATTTCTTCGGCAAGGGCGGGGGCATCGCGTACGGCACCGCCGTCGGTCCAGCTCAAGCGAAAACTGCTCATATTGAGGTGACTGGCGCCGACGACGTGGATGATTTTTTCATCGGGAGTGTTTAGTGATTTCAAATATTTGTCTATATATTCTTCATCTTCTGGATGAACTTCGACGCGGATTGATTTCTGATTGGTCTGACGTTCCAGAACCGCCTGTAACTGCGCCATCATTTCAGCCTGACCAAACTTTTGCAGGAATAAAGGGAAAAGCTTTTCCAGCCCGCATAATGCCAGTTTGAGTGCTTCTTGCTCATATATTTTTGCGCGCTCTGTTTCTGCGGCAAAGAGGGTGGAGAGTCCTGCTGCGATGCTTTTCAGCGTCTGCGCAATACTTTGTTCTCGAGAATTTGTGCTCTCATGAAGGCCTTGCGCGCGTCCCTCATCAAAGGCCTTGCGCTTAGCCTCTTCCATCTCGGCTACGGAAAATGTCGGAGGCGGGGGCGGAGGTGGTTCTGCAGGTTCTTCTTCCTGCTCGGGCACATCAAAGATGTTCACATCAAATAAAAACTTGCGCGCATCGTTTTGGTATTGTTGTCCTTTCATCATACGCCCTTTAACACAGCGCGCGCCCTGCGCGCGGAATTCTTGTTCTTAATATATAAGCTGGTCATCGCCTTCACCACTGCCGATGGTGATTTCACCGCGCGCCTCCAGGTCCTTGGCCATGCTGACGACATATTGCTGGGCTTCTTCAACTTCTTTCAAGCGGACAGGGCCCATTGCGGCCATATCCTCTTTCATGATCTTTGCGGCGCGTTCAGACATATTTGAGAAGAACAGATCGCGGATGGTGTCGGTTGAGCCTTTGAGTGCGATCGGAAGCTTTTCCTTGTCGACCGCGCGAATCAGAGTCTGCACGCCCGCAGGATCCAGATTGGCCAGATCCTCGAAAGTGAACATGAGGGAGCGAATCTTTTCGGCGGCATCAG
>JAKLKY010000013.1:23640-48359 GCA_023150415.1 Alphaproteobacteria bacterium
GCGGATTTTTCCTGCTGCTCCATAAAGCGACCTTCGACAGCGCGGTCCAAATTGTTAAAGATCTCGGCGATCATCTCATGGGAATCGCGGCGCTGGGTGCGGGCCAGGTTGGTCATGAATTCTGTACGTAGAGTTTTCTCCACTTCGTCCAGGATATCTTTTTGAACGGCCTCCATGCGCAACATGCGGTGAATGACTTCAAGCGCGAAATTCTCCGGCAACAGCGCCAGAACACGCGCCGCGTGGTCGGACGTGACCTTGGACAACACGACGGCGACGGTCTGAGGATATTCTTTTTGCAAGAATGTTGAGAGGACTTCCTCGCTCACATTACCTAGCTTTTCCCACATTGTGCGACCGGCGGGACCACGGATTTCTTCCATGATATTGCCGATTTTTTCCTTACTCATGCCCGCCTTTTGCAGCAGGCGCTCGGTGCTGTCTTGTGTACCGATCAGGGCATTTGTGGAAGTCATTTGCTCAGCAAATTCTACGAACAGACGCTCCACGACGGTCGGCGAAACCTTGCCGAGCGTTGCCATTGTTTGTGAGAGCTCAAGGATCTCATCATCATCCATGTGTTCCAGAATTTTTGCGGTATGATCCTCGCCCAGAGAAAGCAGGAAAATTGCAGCTTTTTCTGGTCCTGCAAGGGCACGGTAATCTTCTCTGACGCGTATCGACATGCTGCGTTTCCTTGTTTTATCCCTCTTGAGTCATCCAGCTGCGAATCACAGATACTGCTTCGTTTGGATAGTTGGCGACAATTTCCTCTACTTTCTTCAGTGAGGAAGCCTTCACCTTACCTTCCACACCTTGAATATTAATGAGCGACTCCTCACGTTCCGCTTCGGCGGGCTGGAAATCCATTGTGGGGCTAGGCAGGGCAGGTCCTGCCGGAGCGGCGGCGAGCAAGGATGTTTCAACGCTGTCATCGATTTCGGGGGCATCGCTGGTCAGCAAGCGGTTGACCATCGGCTAAACCCGAAGAAGAGTTCTTCGGCCAGCAGATCATCGCCGACATCAGCATCGGCAAACTGCATGTTTACAACATCGACTTTGTCGCCACGCTGTTCATCAAAGCCGACAGCGCTGCGCACCAGGGCTGTGATACGGTCGAGCTCTTCTTGCTTTCTGGGCTCGTAGATGCGATTGCCTGTATCATCCACTTTATAGGTGCCGTCTACGAGCACCGCTACGGATAGGCGCTTTATTTCGCCCACCTCGCGCGTAGTGCTACGCACGGTGCGGCTGATTTCAAAATTTGTGATTTCCTCTGTGCGATTGCTTTCGGCGCTCGGCTCTTTGCCAACCAGCAGATCCTCGCCAGAGGAGGGCAGGTTTTTCTCCACACTGACTTCTTTGGCGCCCGTGTCGCGCTCGGTGCTGTTTTCCTGAACGACTTGTGAAGATCTCACGACTTGCTGTTCTGGATCGTACATCTCCTCATTTGTGCTGATCTGGTCGAAATTCATTTCCGTTGTGACGGTCGCGCGGACTTTGCCATAGCCGACAACGCGGCTGACCTGGTCTTCCACTTTTTGTGTGAGATTGCTTTCAAGGCTGCGGCGCATCTCCTCGGCCTTTATGCTGGTGAGATTAACATCCGCGCCTTCACCGCGCGCCAGCAGGTTTCCATTGCTGTCGATAATCGAAACGTCAGACGCTTTTAAGTCGGGCACAGCGGAAGCGACAAGGGACTGGATCGCCAAAATTTGCTCACGCGTGATTTGGGCCCCCGGCCTTGTACCGATGAAAACGCTGGCGCTGGCGGGGCGCGATTCGCGGCTGAAAAGTTCGCGCTGGGGCAAAACTAGATGCACGCGCGCATTGCGCACTGATTCGACTGCGCTGATGGTTTTTGAAAGCTCGCCCTCCAGGGCGCGAACCTGATTAATGTTTTGCACAAAATTGGTTGTGCCGAATCCGGATTGCTCATCGAATATTTCATAACCCATAGAGCCGCCGCCGGGCAGGCCGGCTGCGGCCAGAAGCATGCGGGCCTTACCGACCTGATCTTCGGGAACGGTGATTCGGGCTCCGTCCGGAGAGACTTCATAGCGGATCTCGCTTTCTTCAAGCTTCGCAGCAATCGCGGCCGAATCGGTGCTGTTGAGATCAGAATAGAGCAGCTTCATTTCCGGCGCCGAAACCCGGAAAGAGACAAAAACAAAGAATAAAAGCAGGCCCACGAGCATCGCGCCCATAATGCCCAGGCGCGCGGGACCCAGTTGTTTAAGCGTTTCCAACAAACTGTTCAAGGGCGAGTTCCTTCATTTTTTGTTTATTTTTCAATGTATTAGACAAAATGGGTGGGTGTCTTTTAAACGCAGCGCGCAGCCTGATCTTTGATAAATCAGCTGCTTATTCTTTCATTATAGCCTGATTTGCAGGCAATTTCTATTGAGCTGTGGATAAATCGGCTTTTATTTTACGAAATAAAAAAAGGTGTTGACTTTTGCATCACTCCGGGTTATGATGATAATAGGGTAGTATACCTAGATTTTATGCGGAACGCATTTCCTTAGTTTTTACATGCGCTCATAGGATTTGGGTGGTTAGGGTAAAAACATGATCGAAGCAGTAAACGCTGTCGTTTCGAACGCGCCCTTGATCCGTGGACAGGTGGATCAAGTTGATGCTGCGCGTGCGGCTGTTGAGGCCTCTGCGCCGCAAGCTTCAGAAGTGACGTCCGCTGGGGGCCCGCGTGCGCCTTACGTGAGTCCTTATATTTTCATGGATGTAAATTTCGACAAGGCAGTGTTGCAGTTACGTGACGGCGACAGCGGCGATGTGGTTCAGCAGTTCCCGTCGGAATCGACACTGGAAGCGCGCCGTCGGGCTGAGGCGTTCAGCGCGCGCAATGCTGAGTCGAGTGCTGCCCTTTTAGAGGGGACGCAAGAAATTGATGGGGCGAAAGTGTCTGTGGCTGCTGCTGCAGTGCCCAGTGTTCAGCCAGAGAAAACTAAATCGAATGTACAGGTCAATGTTCCAGCTGTGCAGGCGCAGGCCGCTTCAGCCGCTCTTGAAAAATCAGCGCAGATAAATACGCCCCATACGTCGGGCGAAAGCGTTTCCGCCTAATTCCAGATTATCATTGGTTTTTATCAGGGATATTGGGCTTGGTCATCAAGCCAGCGGCGATTTCCTTGTTGATGTTGATGAGAACATCAAACTTTTCTTTCTTGGGCTCGAACAGAATATCAACTTCCCGCTTAAAGATGAAATTAGAGAGGTTGACGATATTGCTGCGTAAATCCTTGGGGCGGTCGCCATCCTTGTTTTCCATTGCGGTGTCATAGAACATCAGCCAGATCTGGCGGTTGTATTTCAGGGTGCTTTCAATGACTTCGCGATTCGAGTTGTCCCAATCGGCCTGTAAATCCGTCATCATTTTTGCGGCCTTGAGCAGTACGCGCGCCTCAAGCTCACGCTGGTCAGGCGTAAATTTTTGCGCGTGGTCGCCATAGGCGCTGGCGGCCTGAGCATAAGGATTATTGGTGGTCTTGTTGGATGGCATGGTTCATCAACTCTCGTTCGTGGTCGATTAATTCTCTAGCAAGTTTTAGCGCCTTGTAATAGTGCCCCTGAATAATTTGTTCGTTAATCTGTACGAAAAAGGGCAGGCAGGATGGTGCGGCCTTTTGCACGTCGCGTACATGATCAAAATATATTTTGTGATATTTTTCAGGGCCCTGATCGATATACATGCATTGCAGAAGGAAATAAATCTTTTTGCAGGGCGTATCCGCTTCGTCCTCCTGAATCACATCCTTCTCGCGCAGAATCGGCGCATCACCAGCGATATGCAACCGTGTACGTTGCGAATCATTGGTGATAACAGCTTTGCCGATCAGAATTTTTTCGCCAGGTTTGAGATCGATTACGAGCGCCATGGGATTTCTTCCTCCGTTTCAAGACTGCATTCTGCATCATCTCACATTATAGCACAGTAAAAATGAACGGCGAGTGAATTTTCTATCGAGTCAAAAAAGAAAAACCGGGGCTGGGGAGCCCCGGTTTTCCGGTTGAGAGGGAGACGAATTTCTTCCGTCTCTTCTTATTAAGATTAGAACAACCGCAACACGGACTGCGCAGACTGCGCGGCCAGAGACAGGGCGGTCGTACCCAGAGCCTGTCTGGTCTGCAGAGCGAGCAGGTTTGCACCTTCCTCGTTCTGGTCGGCCAGTGTCAGGTCGTCGCGTCCTGCCTGCAGCGTGTTAATCGTGTTTTCCACGAAGGTGCGGCGGGCCTGAATGATCGACAAGTCGTTGGCGATACTGGTGCCGAAATTCCGGACGGATGTCAAAGCGTTTCGAACCTCTGTGATCGATTCGTTGACTGATCCGGTGTCGATAAAGTCCGCCTCATCAATACCAAGGCCTGTTGCAGTAAAGTCAGTGCCTTGCGTTGTCAGAGAATTTGTACGGTCTTCGTTGAAGTAGGTGACCATGTCATCACCATTCAGCAGCTTCAGACCACGATAGTTCGCATCTTCAACCAGAGCATCAATTTGGTCCCGGATGACGTTAAAATCAGATTCATACTGAGCCAAACTTGCGCTTGATCCAGCGAATAAAATAGATTCGCTGACAACGCCCGTCGTGGTCAATGCATAATCGTTCGTCGTACCATCATAACCCGTGGCACCCGCGCCGAAACCGAACGCGATGTCACCGGCAACGTCTGAGGTGAAGACGAATTCAACTTTCTGTACGGTTGAACCGACATCAATCTCAATTTTACCCGTATCCTGATTGAATCGAACTTCTTCGATGCCGGAGATATCAGCATCAGTGATCGCGTCAATCACGTCCTGAATAAGGCTAGAGCTCGTGAAGTCAACGCCCAAGGCTGTTACCTGACCATCAACATCGATGCTGATGTTAAAGTCGTCAGCGCCGCCAGTTGCGAAGTTCGAAGCGAATTGTGCGTTGCCCAATGTCGCGTTAGCATAATAAAGACCAGTTGTTGTGTCTGCTCCAACGGCACTCGCGTCAGAGGTGATGGTGCGGCCAGAAATGACGGTTCCACCGATCCTCGTAGTTACGCCAACGTTTTCAACGTTCACATAGCTGTCAAGTCCCAGTTCCGCAAAACCGTCAAGGCCTGCAGAAGTCGTACCACTAACAATACGTAAGGCTGCGCCTTCGACTAATGACTCGATGACCAACTGACCACTCTCCGACAGTGAAGCACGGACATAGGGACCAGCGGCAGCGCCGGTACCGACGTTCGCGTCATCGTTAATATCAGCGATAATGTCATAGATGTCTTCGCCAGTCGCAACATCAATGTCTGCGCTGGTAAACACGTTATCGCGGTCAGTGCGGATCTGGATTACAAAGTCATCTCCGTTTGCAATCGCGCCGGTCGCTGTTAAATCCTCGATTTCGCTCAGATCCTTCGTCCCACGAATCGATACATAACCTTCCACCGCGCGGGCTTCGGTTTCGGCGTCGAGGGCCACGGCTTCCGCTTGCTGAACCAGGGTGGTCAGCGTGTTGATGCCGTTGTTGGCCTGTTCAATGGTGCGGATCGACTGGCCGATACCGTCAAGCAGACGGCTCAGGTCATTCGCGCGGTCATTCAGCGATTGCGCTGTGAAGAAGGCCTGCGGGCCGTCCAGGGCGCTGTTCACTTTCAAACCAGTGGCCAGACGGATCTGCGTCTGGTCAATCAGCCTTTGTGTGTTTTGGAGAGAGAGCAAATTGTTCCGCAATGCTGCGGTCAATACAATATCGCCAGCCATGGTAAGTTCCTTTCCTAGGGTTGTTCAGCCGAATCCTCTCGGCCATTCCTCATCATAGTACACATGTTCTTAAAATCAGGTAAACAAAAAATTGTTCCGGCGCTTGAAATTCATGGGAATAGTTTTTGCCTATGCTATTGTTAACACTCTGTTAAGAGAGTTCTGTATTGTCATTCTGCAAGGACATAAAAATATGCCAATAAAAAATAAAGTAGAAATAGAGCGTATCCTAAAAGACGCAGAAGAATTTCATAAGAATAAAAAATATGACCAAGCCATCGCACTTTATAACGACATTCTAAAAAAGGAGCCTGGGAATATCAGTGCCCGGTATTTTTTTGCCCTTAGCCAGTATGAAAAGGGGGGGTATGCCGAAGCGGAAGAGGCTTTTTTGCAAGTTCTCAAACGTATACCGTCTTTCGCTGATGCCTATTTTTATTTAGCGCAGATCGCTCAGAGGCAGGGGAATATACAGAAGGCGATTGATTGTCTCGAGGCGTCTCGTCGGGTCCTACAAAAGGAGAGTCCTAGAATTTTATTATTATTGGCAAATCTTTATCAGGAACACGGCGATTTTGAAAACGCTCTGGATTGCGCGAAGAGGATGCTGCAATTAACACCGGATAATAAAGACGCTCTGATGTGCAAGGGCATGTGTTTGGTGGAGCTTAAGCGATTTGAGGAAGGGATTGCCTGTCTGCAGCGCGTTATTCAGAAAGATCCGGCCTGTGTACAGGGCTATATTAATCTCGGCACGGCCTATGTCAGGAAGGATGAAGATTTTGAAAACGCGATTGCTTGTTTTACCAAAGCGCTCACGCTCGAGCCTGGCAATATGCTGGCCCGGGCCAATCGCGCGTCGGCCTGCGCGCAGGTCGGTTTTTTTGATCAATGTCTGGCTGATTTCGATGTCTATCTTGAGAAATTTCACAGCGATGCTTATCGCGAGGCGATTTATCTGCATTCCTTGCATTTTGTTCAGGATATGTCGCAAGAAGCAATTCTGGACAAAATCAAGCGCTGGAATCAGCGACACGCCTTGCCATACGCGTCCACACGCCCGATCGTGCTTCGCAATCCTCGCACGCTGGACCGGCCGTTGCGCATTGCCATGCTGTGCAACAGTTTTTATCGCCACCCGGCTGGGTATATGAGTTTACCTCTGGTCGAGAATTTGGATCAGGAAAATTTTCCGCTCTATTTGTATTCCGACGACAGGCTCGGCAAGGATGACGAATTTACGCCGCGCTTTCAAAATGCGGCCAAAGTCTGGCGCGATGTCAAAGAGATGTCGCATCAGCAGTTGTGCGATCAGATTCGGGCTGATCAGATTGATATCCTCATCGAAATGATTGGTCATGCACAGGGCGGGGGGCGCTTTCCGGTCATCGCGATGCGTGCCGCGCCGGTACAGGTGAAATGGGCGGGCGGTTTGTTCGACACCACCGGCGTGGTCAATATGGATTGGCTTTTGAGCGACCATGTCGAAACGCCGCCGGGATTTGAGAAATGGTACACCGAGCGCATCTACCGCATGCCCGATGATTACGTGTGCCTTGAGATCACGCCCGATCTGCCGGAGCCTGATCCGCTACCCGCCTTGCGCAACGGGTATGTGACATTCGGTACCTTAAATAACGTCAACAAGACGAATGACTTTACGATTGGTCTGTGGTCCGAAGTTCTTAAGCGCGTACCGGGCAGCAAAATTTTCCTGGGTGCAGAGGCGCTGAAATTCAAGACCGTGCATGAACTTTTGCTTGGTCGCTTCCGCAATCATGGGATTGAAGCGGATCGCCTGATTCTTCACAGAGGCGGACAAAAGCATCAGGATTTTATGATTCAGAATCTACAGCTTGATATCGCGCTCGATCCGCATCCCTTCACCGGTGGCGTGACGACGTGTGAATCGCTTTGGATGGGGGTGCCGGTGGTGACGCTGGCGGGCACGCATTTTGCCTCGCGCCACGCCGCGGCGCATGTCTCAAGCGTGGGTCTGGCGGATTGGGTTCAGAACACGCCGCAAGATTATGTGGATTGGGCGGTCAAATGGGCGAATGATCTGTCGGCGCTGGCAAAGCTGCGCGCCGGATTGCGGGCGCAGGTCGCGGCCTCCCCCCTCGTCGACGGGCCACGTTTTGCCCGCAATTTTGAGCAGGCCATGTGCCATATGTGGGCTGATTATTGCGCACGTTAGACTGTCATTTCTTAATCGCTGAAAACTGGTACATTCCCGCAAACAAGCCAGGATATTTTTTTTCAAAAGCATCCATATTTAGCAGATTTTTGACCTGCGGGTCATCAGGATAGTGTTTGCGGTAAATATCAAGCTTCATGCGTGGCAGATTAAATTTCTCAAAAACCAGACCGTGCGAGTCAAGTATCTGCTGGATCTGCGGCAGGGTAAAGCGTGATTCCTGCACATGGAACAGCATATCACGCACACTGGAAATGGTATAGAAATCCTTGCTGATTTTTAGAGACTGGAAGGTTGTATCATCAGTGTCTTTGATATACTGACGGCAAGCACGGATACCTTCGGTCGTGGATGAAAAATTCCTTTGTGCGATGATGTCTCGCATCCTTACAATGTCCTGACGTGCCATTTCGCTATATAGTCCTAGTCTTATTCTTCCGCTTGGTTTGAGACGACGAAGCAAAACTTCCAGCCCTTTTATAGGGTCACGCATATGATGCAGGACTCCAATGGATTCAACGGTGTCAAAATCATTCCCCAACACATCAAGATCCAGAATGTCGCAATGTATAAAATTGACGTTGGGAATGCTGTATTCTTTAATGCGCATCATAGCGTAGGCCAGGCTGGAACGGCTCAGATCGACGGCTGTGATCCTTGCGCTCGGTGTGCTGGCGCTGGTGTGCAGGATATGCTTCCCTGTGCCGCAGCCCGCAATAAGAATTTTAATCTCACGCCTATAGGCCGGGTCAAAGGATTTGTCTGCTAAGGGTTCGATATAGCTATGGCTTTTCCAGCGCGGATAAGGGTTTTCCTCGTATTGCTCCTGCACTTTGCGTGATGTCTCATCGGTAATCTTGCACAAGGATTTTATGCTTGATTGCAGGCGTCGCTGTTCTAGAACTTCCTGCACGCCGACATGGATGGCATCCCGCAGAAATGCAGGCATCTGAGCCTGCGCTAGATCCTGATAGTGGTGCAAAGCCGTCAGCGGTTCATAACAGGCAAAAATAGCGATCTTTCGTGGTGTTATCTGCGTAATTGGTTGTGACTCAAGCGAGGCCTTGAGGGATTTTAGCTGCTGTTCCTCTTCGGCGCTGACATCTAAAACATATTCGTTGTAGAAGCACTGCACAGCCAAGGCGCCCAGCAGGTCCTCTTCCTCGTGTGAGAGTGATCTTTGATTATGGGTCAACAGGTCAAGATAATAGTGCCTCAGGTGTGTGAGCAGATTTTCCTGTTCGAGCGAAACCACCATGATGTTCTTTACGCCTTCAATAAATAAAGGTTTCAGAAGGGCGCGTCGCACATCGACATCATCATAGGCTACGCAAAAGGAGGGATAATCCGATTGGTTCAGCAGAGTGGCAGCCTTAATGTTTTGCGGATCTTTAAAAATTTGGCGCTCCCACAATGTGATAATTTCATTGTGGTTTACGCGCGATGATTTTAAACAAAGCATAACGATATCAGACATGGCAGGACTGATTTCCTGGGGTGTGCCACCAAGAACAACCGATTGCGCCAGAATGGTTTTTGCTTCGTCGCGTAATGGATTAAGACTGATGGCACGCAAGGCGGTTTTTGTGCATTCGGTTGAACCTAGCCCATAGGCAGTAGCGAGGCGTAGCAATGTATCGTAATTATAGAGGCGTTTGGCGTAGGCGTGTTCCAGCAGAGCGCGCGCCTCGTTAAAATTTTCCTCGATAAGATAAATTTCAGATAACTTGTTATAAGCTTCGATATTCGGCTGGGAATCAAGGCTTTGCTTTAGGCGGGTTTTGGCTTCTGAAATTTGCGTATCGCGATACAGCGCAAGGCCAAGCAGGCGGTTGATTTCTGCATCATTGGGCGCCACGGTATGGGCGCGGCGGAGTGGTTGCAGCGCTTTTGAACCTTCTCCATCTTCGTAATAGATCTGGCCTATCAGACGCAAAACTTTAACATTGTCAGGTGCGCTTTGGAGTAACTTATTCAGGAGGGTCAGACCATATTTCCGCTTACCGTTCTGAACAAAGAACAGCGCGGCCATGTAGTGGACATCCGGGAGGAACGGGAAATCGCTCAGAGCCTTCTTGTACTGCTCCTCTGCTTCTTTTATTCGTCCTTCCTTTTGGTGTGTCAGGGCCGCTTGCAGCATTTCTAGAAGGGTAGGCGGGATGATTTCTGGGTTTGTCGTTTTTTCCGTGCTCATGCTGCTTCCCTAATCCGTTTCATATCTGCTTCGAGCATCTCATGCACCAAATCATCCAGGCTGGTCTGATGGGGATTCCAGCCAAGCTTTTGCTGAGCCTTTTGCGAATTTCCGCAAAGCGTGTGCACGTCAGTGGGGCGCAACAGAGCAGGATCGACCTTGACACGCACAGTTCCAGTTTTACGCTCACGGCCGATTTCATTTGCTCCCCCGCCTTCCCATTCAAGGTCCATCCCAGCGTATCTGAACGCTAGCGTAGCAAAATCGCGCACGGTAGCAGTGCGTCCGGTGGCTATCACGTAATCATCAGGCTCGGCTTGCTGGAGCATCGCCCACATGGCGTGCACGTAATCACGCGCATGCCCCCAATCGCGAAGTGCGTCGAGATTGCCTAACAGCAGTACATCTTGTTGACCGGAAGCAATGCGCGCAGCACCAATAGTGATCTTGCGCGTGACAAAATTTTCACCGCGCCATGGGCTTTCATGGTTAAACAGGATGCCGTTGCAGGCAAACAGACCATAAGCCTGGCGGTAGGTGGTGGTGATGTGGTGCGCATAGACTTTTGCTGCGCCATAGGGACTGACGGGGCTAAACGGGGTTTCTTCATTTTGTGTTGTGGTTTGCGGGTTGCCGAACATCTCCGATGATCCGGCCTGATAGAATCGCGTTTTCTTAAGCAGGTCTGCAGTTCGGATAGCCTCAAGAACGTGAAGGGTTCCCAGTGCATCGATTTGTGCGGTCAGGGATGGATTTTCAAAACTGATCCCGACATGGCTCTGTGCGCCCAGATTATAAATCTCGTCGGGTTGAAGAGTGTGCAACAGGCGTACGAGGGCAATGGGTTCGAGGAGATCACCGGGGTGAAGTGTTATGCCTCCATCATTTAAAAGCGTGTGCAGCCGGATTGTATTATTATCGGTGGAAACACGGCGGCACAGGCCGTGTACCGCATAGTTCTTCTGTTTTAGAAGATGGGCTAGATAATAGCCATCCTGCCCGGTGATACCGATAATGAGCGCGGTTTTATGTTTCATGCCAAAACCTTGGACTTGCCTAAGATATTTTTTGCGCGCGTCAGCCCCTGCTGTGTGCCGACATCACCCCACAGAAAATCAGCGCGACAAACTAGTCCCCGTGGATCAGGTGCCATCACTAGCCTATCAAAACTTTGTGCTGATAGTCCTTTGTATGATTGCGCGGGAATATGCCAGTGAATGCCTTCCATTCTGGCCTCTGCCAGTCCCTTTGCCACAGCGTTTGTTATTGCTGGCTCCTGTGTATGGATAGCCTGTGTAATAGTGGCGGCCTGGGCCACGTATATGCCTGTGTTCCAGAGTATTGCAGGATCGTGTGTGAGAATTTCTGCTTCCATAGGCGCGGGCTTTTCAATGAATGCAGATAACGTAAAGACATCGGGGGCGAGGGCAGCGCCCAGGCGCAGATATCCCAGACTTGGATCTGGAAGATCTGGGCGGACGCCAATCGTTACGATATCCCCGTGTTTTGCCCAATGTGCAGCGTTTTGCAAAGACGAAACAAAGGCCGAAGTCGGTTCAATAACATGGTCGCAAGGGAAAACAGCCATGATGCCTTGATCGCCGCAGATATGGGTGACAAAAGCAGCCACGAGCGCGAAGGCGGCGGCGGTGTTTTTTGCCTCAGGCTCCAGCAGTATGGCTCGTGGTTCAAATATTTCACAAGATGCCTTTATCAAATCGGCATGCGCGCTCTGGCCGATCAGGATGGGGGCTCCAAGTTTGGATACGCGCCGGCAGGTTTTGGCTAGCAGCGATTCGTTATCGATCAGGGGCAGGAAAGGTTTTGGTTTTTGTGGTGTTGAGAGGGGCGCCAGGCGCGTGCCTATGCCGCCGCAAAGTATGATAGGCGCAATTCTCGATGTCTTTACGCCGGCTTGTGTTGCTGCCATATCGAAGCTACGTTAAGGGGTTGTCCTTTGATCATCAACTGCAGGGACAGGCGTTTTGTCAAGCTGCTTATGAAAGGATCATGACTTGGATCTCCTACCAATAAAGGATTTAAAGGATTTCTCATGCCAGCCCGCACATAAGGACTGGAAGGATAGGCCTGATGCGAGGCCTGAATATCTTAAAATAAACACTATTCCCAGCTCGGAGCTATATAAGTTGCGTGCTCTGCTCATTAAGCAGAATTCATTATTTCCACCCGCAAAATCCCAGTCTCAGATGGCGCAAGAGGCAAGTGGTAATAGTTTATTCGAACGCTTGGGTTACGTCTTTCATAACTATAGTATGGATCCTCAAAGTTTGTTGGCCATCAAAGAAATTATTTCAGTTTTACGCCCGCGTGTTGTGTTGGAACTTGGATCTGGCATTAGCACCGTTGTTTGTGCGGATCATATGCGCCAGCTTTATGAGAGGGATAGCCAAGGTTTTTGTTATGTTACTGTCGACCAGTCTGCTGAATACATCAGTGAAACTCGGGCTCTGGTTGATAGGGCAGGTTTGTCGGATTTTGTGAAATGTCTTCATTCCCCCGTTGTTCCTTATATTTTCGGGGCATCTGGTTTTTCTTGCTATCAGTTTAATGAAGAGATGCTTTTTGATGCCTTTAATGGTCTTAGACCGGAAATGGTTATTATTGATGGTCCTGTAGGAGGGGGCGCTAATGGTGTTCCTTTTGCGCGCCTTTTAACAGCTCCCGCCGTGCGGCGATTTTGCGTACCTAAGGCATGCGTGCTCATGGATGATGCTCTGCGCGATACGGAGATTGAAATTATCCGCCACTGGGAAATGAGCAAGGCTCTTCATATTCAAGGTGTAAAAGCAGTGGGCAGAGGATTAATGATCGGTTATATCCCTTAATCCAAAGAACCCAGTACGAACATGTATGTAAGCCCAAACCCCGGCCCGCCGCTGGCCCGTTCTGGGCAAGTCAAGGCGGCGGGCTGGGAAGGCTTTCAGCCCTTAGCTCCGGGGGTTAGGGGTATGCCGGGTAGCATGCCGGGGGCCAAGGGGCTGAAACTTAATCTCGTTTACCGCAGACGCAGTAGATCCTCCGTCATCTGGTCGACCGTATTGATCAGCCGCGTCCCGGCGCCGAACGCGCGCTGCGAGACAATCAATTTGGCAAATTCATCGGCCAGGTCTACGTTCGAAGCTTCGAGGGTGGAGGGTTCGACGAAACCTGCGCCGCCGTTTCCAGCCTCGCGCAAGTTCTCCTCACCTGATTCTTCAGCCTTGGTGTAGGCTGTGCCCGAAACTTCAGTCAGACCGTTCGCATTCGCGAACGTTGCCAGGGGGACTTTATACAGATCCGCTGATGCACCGTTGGAGAATCGTGCGACAATGATGCCCTCCCGCGTGAATTCTACGCCAGTACGTAAGCCCAACTCGGCGCCGTTCTGGTCGGAGAAAATCACGTCGTAGTTACCAGAGAATTGCGTGTAGCGTGAGATGTCGACGTCGATATCCTGCAGATCAGAGCCGTTATACCAGTCCAAGTCTGCAAGCTCGATATCGATGTTTCCATCAGAATCCGTTGTCGCGTTCAATGTTCCGTCGCCGTTAAAGCTCAGTAGACCCTCAGTGAAAACGCTGCCGTCTGGATGCAAAATTTTCAATTCCCACCAGCCTTCAGTGTTTGGGTTGGTCGCGTTTTCAAAATCAGGGAAGTCGGCCTGGTTGTTGGGTGCGCCGGCATTTGTTGTATAACCGTAAGGATCATCATTGGTATCCTGCGCAACTGTGCCGTCCAGATTGAAGGGATCGTATGTGGTTGGGTCACCGCCGGGAAATCCTAAATCCGTGAAGGCGACGTTACCAGCAGTGTCGTTAATTGTAATCGAGTCACCCAGATCAAGCGCCTTGATAATTAACTGACCATCACTGGTGATTTTTGCGAAGGCTTCGTTACCGCTGCCGTAGGTATTGTTAATATGGTCGATCAGATCGCCCACGGTATCAATCCGAGCCTGGCCCGCGCCAGCGGCAGCACTGACAATATATTCGACGGACGCGGTTCCAGAAACCTGGAATGAAAACGTGTCACCCGCAGTTACGCCGGCGATAGAGACAAGGGTTGTATCCCGTTCCAGAAGGGTTGCGCAGGCGGTGCGTGCTTTGGCCATGGGGCCATCGATTTTTCGATATTCGAAAGTCAGGGTCTGGGAGGATCCCAAGCTATCAAACACCGTCAGGCCACGCGAAAAATCGGCTGCAATTGTTCCCGGCACAGGTAGTCCTGTATAACCTGATGTTCCGTTTTGCGCACCGGCAATAATGCTCCCGGTGTTGAGTTCTGTTTCATCCGCATCAAGATTAATCGCAAGGTCGGCGGATGTTGTGGGGCGTGTCAAGCCGCCTAAAAAGGCAACGTCGGCTGGAACCAGAGAAGATAAATCGCCCTGGTTGGCAGGCAAATTGCCATCTGTGTCAATTGGCCATGCGTAGAGAATAAATCCTGACGCATTGCGCAAAACGCCTTGTGAATCCTCAGCAAATTGTCCAGCGCGCGTGTACAGGAATTCCTGACCGAAGTCGCTTGAGCGCTTGACGGGGAAGAAGCCGTTTCCGGAAATGGCGCCGTCGGTGTTCGAAGATGTTTGCTGGATTGCGCCTTGCTGGTTAACGCGCTGGATACGGTTGACAGTCACTGTTCCGGGTGAATAGCGCGATAGGCGGCTTTGTGAAGTGACAAGCGAGTTGAACGACGACTCTGAACGCTTGAAGCCTGTCGTGTTGATATTGGCGATGTTGTTGGAAATGATCGCCGTGTTCTGCGATTGTGCGAACAGAGCGGACACACCGGTAAATAGCGATCCAAAAAGTCCCATGGCGTTTACTCCTCGTTGTTAAAAAGTTTTCCTAGCGTTTCAGTTGCGAAAGTTGTTGTGTCATCTCATTCACTGCATTTACCACTTGAGAATTCAGGCCGAAGGCGCGTTGTGTGACGATGAGATTGCTCATCTCATCTGCCAGATCGACGTTTGAGTTCTCAATACTGGAAGGCGAAAGAATGCCCGCGCCCTCGGTATCAGGCTCAAGCAGCGTTGGCTCGCCTGAAAGTTCTGTTTCGGAGAAGGCTGTGCCGCTCTCTTCTTGCAGGCTATTAATATTATTAAACAGCGCAAGCGGAATGCGGTACATGTCAACGGTGACGCCGTTACTGAACGCGGCAGAGACTGTTCCATACTGGTCGATGAGTATGTTGCTGCGGACACCAGCGCCTGCACCATCTTGCGATGCTTCAATCACCGTATATTCACCTGAGAATTGCGTCAGGCGCGCGATGTCCATCGTGATGTTGGTGTCATCTGTTGTCGTGCTGCTGTCGAAATCGATGTCGCTGAGATCAATCAAGGCTGCGCCATCCGCGTCAGTCGTGGCATTTAAACTGCCATCGCCGTTAAAATTGATAAGCCCGCGTCGCAGCTCGGTATATGTATCCCCATCCGGATCGGCAGGATCGGGGATCATTACGCGCATTTCCCACCATGTCTGTGTGTTGGGCGTTGTGCTGTTCTCAAAGGCCGGGAAATCCGCTTGATCCGCGTAAGGATAGGCAGGTGTTCCGTTAATATCGTAATCAGGCTCGTAAATGTAATTTGGAACAGTATCCGGATCTTGTACGAAATTGAAGCCTGTACTGCCAAGCACACTGGCGCTGCTGGTGGATATGCCCATGTCCACAGAAGGATTTACAGACTGTACCAGGAGTTGACCGCCCGATGTCAGTCGTGCTTCGAACAACTGGTTTCCGCCAACCGTATAATTGTTGATGACACGCAAAAGATCATTCATTGTTTGTGCTTCGTTTGCGGTGACGTCGGCAGCACCAGCGACAAATGTAACCGTCAATGTGTTGCTGCCGTTCGATATCTCAAGAGTATCCAGGTCAGTAATGCCTGGTGTCGGGCCGGTAGGGTTGTCAACCAGGACATCGTCAAGTTCGATTTCGGAATTCACGTCGGAAGTAAAATGCGCCATTGGGCCGACAATTCTCCGGAACTCAAAGGTCATGGCGCGTTCCGTTCCGGCGGCATCATAGACGGAAATGCTACGCGTAAAGTGCGCTGATTGCGAGGTGGCTGGCAATTGTGAAGGTGTTGAGAATGTGTGCGGATCGTAGCGATCTTCGTATCCATCCAGATTTGCAGAGAAGATGATTTCTTCTGTAGGGATTGCTGTCGTTTCCAAAATTCCTACATTTAGCGGCACAAGAGATTCAAGGCTGTTGCTTCCGACAATCTCGCCATCCGCATCCAGCGCCCAGCCATATAGATAAAATCCGGCTGCATTGCGCAAATAAGTGGTTTCGCCTGTGTTCTCTGAAACGAGGGGATCGGCATCAGGGACCGCACGGATGGCATATTCATCAAATTGCCCGTTGCGTGTGAAGTAGAATGGCGCATCAGAATCAATATCGCGCTTGACCACAAACATACCATTTCCTGAAATGGCGGTTTCTGTCGTGGAGCTTGTTTGCAAAATAGATCCTTGCTGATTGATACGCAGATTACGTTGTGTCTGAACACCTGCAAGGGTTGGGCTGCTGTTGCCGCGTGTTCCTGCGATCACATCACGGAACGCTATGTTGGAGCGTTTAAACCCGATTGTGTTTAAATTGGCGATGTTCTGCGATATCGCCTCTGTGGCGCGTGAATTGGCCATCATTCCAGATGTGCTGGCGTAGAGGGAGGAAAAGAAGCTCATCTTATGCGGCCTCCATCACGCTCAGGATATCGGCGAAGGTCAGTTTCTGGTTTCCAACAAAAAGATAGGCAACGCCGTTCTTCACTTCGGCGCCATTAACATGACCAATTTGCGTTATGGTGTTGCTGATAGAATTGCCATTTGCGTCTTTTGCATTGACAACGACGGTATATTCACCTGCGGCTGCGCCGCTTCCGTCCCATGTAAAACCATGATCGCCTGCTGCGGTTTCAATATTGCCCTCGTAGACGGTTGCGCCGCTCTTATCAAGTACCTTGATTGTGCCTGTGGTTGCCTGGGCGCTGAGTGTATAATTTACGCTGACCGCGTCGGTGCCATTATAAGTGACTTTGTTGCTGGCGAAGCGAACATCTTTGCCTACATAGGCAAGCGCATCTTGCAGATTGTCGCCGGTTTTCGAATTTCCAGTGTCTGCCGCATTCAAGACATTGCCCATGGATACGGCGCGGTCGCCCACCAGCAAGAACATCAAGCCGTCTTGTGATTCTACGCCCCGTACGCGGCCTGTCACAACGACTGTGCTTGTTACGCCGTTTTTGTTGATATCCAGGGCGTCGATCTTGATTTGATAGGTGCCCGACTTGGCAACCGCTCCATCCTTCGTGCGACCATCCCAAACAAATTCATTTTTTCCTGCGGCAGTGCTTGCATCTGCTTCGTAAACGACCTTGCCTGCTTCGTCTAGAATGCGAATTTTGCTGGCCGCGGCTTGGCCATTATAGGCATAGGTAATTTTTACAGGCTCTGCGCCGTCGAAATGCATTTCCGAACTGACGTAGCTGATTTGCTTTCCGACATAATTCAGTGCTGCGCCCATATTATTTCCAAGCTGCAGCGATACCATAGCGTCAAGCTTTGAGTTCAGGTTGATTTGTTGTTCGACCTGCGTAAAGCCAATCAGCTGCTGCGTGAATTCATTGGTCTCCATAGGGGAGAGGGGGTCCTGGTTTTGCAGCTGCGTTGTCAGAAGAATGAGAAATTCATTGAAATCTTTGGCCAGCCCCTGTGCTGAGGATGCGGTTTTATCCTGCCCGCTGATTGCGCTTCCTAATGTCACGTTGCTAACCATTGCTCAATGCTCCGTGTCAAACCCAAAGATCGTAGTGCACATGTCCGGTTTCGAGATCAATCTGCCATGTCATCGTGCTGTTGATCACAATTCCGTCCTCTTCAGTATCCTGTTCCCGTGCCATGGGGCCTTGGCTGTCATGCCGACCGTTCTGGCTAAAATCCTGTCCGTCGCCTGCAAATGAGAATGAAAGAGAGCTTTCGTTCTCCAGGCTCATCCCACTCTCTTGCAAGGCGCGTTCCAAAATTTGCGCGTCACGCTGAAGCATCAGATATGTTTCTGACTTTTCCGCAATTAAATGTACTTTCATGGCCTTGTTGCGGCTGAAATCCAGCCGGATTTCAACACGGCCGAGCTCTGGCGGATCAAGTTGGACATTAAAGCTCCGTGCTTCAACGCCGCCGGGCAGTTTGCGCAGCACGGCCGCGATCAGGGCAGTGCCAGGGTGCGGAGCGCCGGCGGCCGGGGCGTGGGTCATGATATTGACAGAGGAGGGCAGCGTCGCGTAAGCGCCCATTCCGCTCATGCTCAAGCGCTGTCCTTCAAATGAAAGCAATTCTTCAGTGTTCAGAAGCGCGGGAATCTGGGCAAAAAGATCAAACCCCGTGTCGGCGGCACGAAGGGAAGGCAAAATTTTATCCGCATTCATAGCGGGCGTGGGCTGGGTGTGATCAGAAACGGCCTTCATCTTGGACAGGAAATTTTTTCCTATCTTGGAATCTGCGGGTTGTTCGCCTAGAAGATCTTTAAGGAGGTCAGAAAATGACTGCGCACTTTCTTCTATATCTGTGTCCAGTGAATAGTCAGAGAGTGCGCGTTCTGGGAGGATCTTTCTTTCTGTCAGTAAGGAATACGCAGGGCCTTTGTTTTGTGTAGACGGGCTGACGAGATCAGTTTCGAATGTGTGTTTGATGTCCGCCCATTGTGTTTCTATAAGGGTCGCAATCTCGGGAGAGGGCTGTGAGGCAAGTATAGCTTGCACCAGCGCTTCAAGCTCCGCCAGCGTTGTTCCCTGTGGGTCATTCATGAGTCTATTGATGACTTTTACAAATTGTTCATTCTGAGAAATCTTTTCATGATTATCTACCAACGGGTTATCGCTTTGCATCTTTTGCATTTCCCGCTGAAGAGCTTCAAGAAGGGAGGTCAAAAATGCGTGCGCTTCAACGCTTAAAGATTCACCCGGCTCGAGGGGGATTTCTGCTATGTTCGCAATATCTGTTGCGAAAGGTAAAATGGATTTTTCTGCTGCTGTTGCCTGATTTGCACCAGGATTGTTCGCTAATACGCCTGGGGTATTTCCTTGAGCTAAAGCAATCTGGACTGCATTTGATTTTCCGAGTAGAAGATCAAAAAAATTCATTACCCCCAGGCCTGCGGGCTTAACTGCCCGCGCTGTTGCGGCCGCAGCTGGATTTTGCGCCACGGTGCTTTGTAGGATCTGGAGGCTCATGGTCTGTTCCTTTTCTTATGCGCTCTGGCTAATGCCAATTGAAAGGCCCGCGCGGCGCTCTTGCGTGGTTCCTGCCTCGGTATAGCTGGTTGCATTCTGGCCTTGCAGATCGCGACAAGCGCTCTTGATGATCATTTCAGCCAGGCGCTTGGTTGACTTTCCAACACGATCCAGCGCATCCAGATTGCGGCGGGTGATTGCGCCGAATTCCTCCTGCAAGTCCCGTAGCTGGCTTTTTAGATGGGCGTTGATCGTGCTTATTTCAGCCCGGCGAGAAATGATCTGACGCAGAGCGCTTTCATAAAGTGTTGCAATATGAATCTTTTCGTCTTGGAGGGAGGAAAATGTCCGTATATCCGATTGCTCCAACGCTGCGGTTTCGCGCTCGTATACACCGATCAGGCGCTTGATCCGATTGATGACATCCATGACGGCTTTTTCCGGGTCGCGGGGCAGGATGTCGTTCATTCGGCTTTCTTCAAATCGCGGATCTTTGCTCATGGTCTGTCTCCTTTACTCTGCTGCTGCCATATGGATGCGGTGATTTATTTGTGTGACGGGTTTCATTAATTTCTCCGTCAGACGCTTGGCATTCTCTTGTATTTTCGAAACAATGATATTGTTTGCCCGGGATTGATCAGCCAGCGCATTTTGCAAGGACTCTAATTTGCGGATCAGCGTTTTATCGACAGTGCGGAAGCTTTTCAGGCGGTCGCGGAATTCCTGGGAGGCCGCGGCATATTTATGCGCTGCGGCTTCTTTTTCATCCTGCAGAACAGAAAGGGTTAAAATATCTTGTTGAACCAGCGCCTGGCTCTCACGATGCGCAATATTCAAGAGTTGCTCGGAAATCTTGATCATAGCCTGTACGGCGCTGAGGGGAGCATCCGGCAGGATTTTATTGCTTACGATCGCTGTATCAGAAGGTTTAGTTCTGCGTTTCATAGAGATTCTCATAGGCTAGAGGTGGAATCATGGAAGGGGTTGGTGCCTTATTCTTCATGCCTTGCATAAGGATCATTTGCGCACGCACAGGTTCAGCTAGGCCAAATCCGCCGCGGCTGGCCACTATTTTGCCGTATTCCTGCAGAAGCATGCCGCGAAAGACTTCTTCGCCTTTGCCGCCGCCGAATGGGGCATCAACAGAAATGCCTTCAAACAGGGGTTTCATCATCTCGGCAATAAACATGGCTTCGAAGTCGCGCGCGGCGGTCTCGATTTCCTCTTGCTGATGGCGGCCTTTTTGCGCAGTAGATGCGCTGGTTAAAGGAAGCGGCGATGAGGCGGACAGGGGTGTCATGATTACATCATCTCGATATCGGCCTGCAGCGCGCCGGCGGCTTTGACGGCTTGTAGAATGGTGATGATATCGCGCGGCTGCATGCCGAGCTTGTTCAGGCCTGTCACCAGATCTTGCAGGGTTACACCTGAATCCATCTGTGCCAGTCGCACATTGGGCCCATTATTCACGTTGATATCGCTGCGCGGCACGATTTGGGTGGTGCCAAGTTCAGAGAAGGGATTGGCCTGCGAGACTTGTGGTGTTTCGGTAATTTTGACGGTCAGATTGCTTTGTGCGATTGCGACGTCGCTGATCCGGACATCCGCGCCGATAACAACCACGCCGGAGCGTTCTGAGATGACAATGCGTGCGGGCTGGTCAGGCTGGACGGGTAATTGTTCAATATCTGTAATCAAATCGACAATACTGCCGTCGTAGCTGGTAGGCCGCTTTATTTTCACGCTGGCGCCATTTTCCGCTGCGGCCACACCGGAGCTGGTAAAGCCATTAATTGCCTGAGCAATGCGGCGGGCCGTAGTAAAGTCAGGATTTTTTAGTGATAGGCGCACCTCTTGCAGATCCGTCAATTTAAAATCAATTTCGCGCTCAACAATCGCTCCATTGGCAACGCGTCCGGAAGTTGGAATATTCTGCAGCAACGTCGCGGCCTGGCCTTCGACGCTGAATCCTGAAATGCTTACCTCGCCTTGGGCAATGGCATAGACCTCCCCATCGGCGGCCATGAGGGGGGTGGCAAGCAGTGTTCCGCCGAGGAGACTGCTTGAATCTCCCAGTGCGGAAACACTGACATCAATATGTGCGCCCTGATTGGTGAAGGGGGGTAATTTGGCTGTGACCATCACGGCGGCAACATTGCCAGTATTTAGATTCGCGCCGCGAATGTTGACACCCAGCCGTTCCAGCATCGCAATCAGACTTTGCTGCGTGAAGGGCGCGTTGTTCAGACTGTCACCGGTACCATTAAGTCCGACGACCAAACCATAGCCGATCAGCTGATTATCCCGGACGCTTTCGATATTGACGATGTCCTTGATGCGGGATGTCTTGGCCCAGGCCTGTGGCGCGGCAGAGAGGAAAAAAATGCCCATCGCCCCCAGAACAATCAGTACTGCTCGGCCAAGGCCTGTGAGCGCGCGGCGGCGTGTTCGTGCTGAAGCACGCTGAAAGGCAGGGCCTAGACGTTGAACGGTGGTTTGATCTACATGGAATGTCATCATACTCATCCCATGCGAATGGCGTGCCAAATTATGCCGATTTTGCACCGCGGCTAAATCGCTGTATAATGGGAAGAGAAAGGTATTTCTATCATGAAAATTGAAGGACCCGGCCAAAGCCAGGCAACATCGCGAGGTCGCAAATCCGGTTCGGCCGGAAAGGCGGGGCAGAGCTTTGGCGATTTTCTGACAGACGAGAGTAGCGCCAATGCGCCGGCGCGGGCGACGCAGAATATTGCGATGCTGGATACTTTATTGGCCTTACAAGGGACTGACGATCCCACGGCCCGTGCAGCGCGTCGCCGCGCGCGGGAGCGATCCGGGGCGATTTTGAACGCTCTGGATGAAATTCGGATTAAAATGCTTAGTGGCAATTTAACGGTCGGACATATGATTGATGTGGCTGATGTCGTGGCGTCGCATCGTGAGAAAATCAAGGATCCGGGCCTTACAGCGTTGATGGATGAGATTGATCTCCGCGCCCAGGTTGAGTTGGCCAAAATGCGCGCGGCTATGGAACAGACGATTTAGTGGATGTTTTTGTCCTTGTTTTCCTATTGCCAGCACCTTATATTCTCCAGCATTCTCAAAACTGTGTGATACATTAGGGGAAACTTTATATGTCTATAGCCAATCCGAACAGTGTTATCGTTCCGCCGGATTATGATCCGGAGAAAGATAAGAAGCCATTCATGAATCCGGTGATGCTGGAATATTTTCGGCTTCAGCTTGTTAATTGGCGCAGTGAGTTGTTGCGTGAATCGGAAGACACTATTCGCAATACGTTACAGGGCACAGAGCTGCAAAAGCCGGACCTCACAGATCGTGCATCGGAAGAGACGGATCAGGCGCTTGAGTTGCGCACCCGCGACCGCGAACGCAAGCTGATCAACAAGATCAATCAGGCGCTGGAGCGCATTGAGCTCGGCGAGTATGGCTTTTGTGAAGAGACAGGAGAACCAATTTCCGTTGCGCGTCTCAAGGCACGCCCCATTGCCACTCTTAGCCTCGAAGCTCAGGAACGCCATGAGCGTCGCGAAAAAACGCAAAGGGATGATTAATGGTTGATGGTATGCAGTGTTTAGTTGTTGGTAATAATATTTTTTAACCAACACCTAACCATTAACCGCTAAAACGGAAACACGACATCATACAGTTGCTGGCCGTAGCGGGGTTGCTGGACGTCGGTGATCTGACCTTCCCCGCCGTAAACGATTCGCGCCTCGGCGATTTGCTCATAGGAGATCGTGTTATTGATGCTGATGTCCTCGGGGCGGATAACACCGTCAATGCCCAGCAAACGCTTTTCAAAATTGACCAGCACTTCCTGTTTGCCATGAATGACCATGTTGCCGTTGGGCAGGATTTGAGTCACCAGCGCCGCGAGTTGTACACGCACCTGCTCCTCGCGGTCGATGCTACCGGTGCCTTTATGGGCAGAGTCGGCGGTCATTTCCGCAAGGTTAGTGGGATCAATAGATTCAGGCAGATATTTATCAAGGCTGCCTTCATAGCCCAATAATTTTGGCAGGGCTGCATTCTCTGAGCTTTCGCGTGTGCGCTCGGTTTCATTGTCAATTTTTCCTTCATCATCGATATCGATAGTGACTGTGATGATATCGCCCACATCCTTGGCGCGCTGATCCTTAAAGAAGGTTTGCCGGTTGGATGCCCACAAGGAGTTTTTTTCCATGCGCACATTCTTGGGTGCGGGCATGGGCAGACTGACCGGCTGATATTCCGGCTGCAAGGTGGGGTTATCAATGTTCGACATTTGCGGCGGTTTGCCGATTTGCGCAATGCGATCTGCTGCCGCGCAGGAGGCGAGTATGCTGCCACTCAAAAGAACCAGAGTTATTTTGTAAGTATAGGATCTGTGCATTGTCTAGAACTCCTTGATTGTGACTTCGCGAGCATTGGTTACTTCGCCTTCAATCGTTTTGTTGGTATTGGTATTGGCGATGCGGATGATGTCACCAATGGCACCGTTTTCCAGCGCCTTTCCCTGCGCCGTGAGCTGCAAGGCGCCCTTGCGGTAGATCACCATCACATTCTCGCCGCGCGAAACAATTAAAGGCTGTTCAATCTCGTTCTCCAGCACGGGCTGGCCGGCCAAGACCATGCGGCGTGGCGTCTTCCCGATCAGATTCTCCACCTTTAAAATCATGTTCGGGCGCACCTGTCGCTCCCGCAAAGCCAGTTGGTCGAGGTCGCGTTCGCCAATTGTAGCGCCCTGATTAAGGGTATCGCGCAAGACAGGAACATTGATCATGCGCTCATAAGTTCCTGTGACGGGAATTCGCTGCGCTGGATTGTCAGTATCCGGCGCCATCATGACAGCGCGGAATGTTTTAGTCCGCGGATCAATCTTGATGTCTTCTATGCGGAGTGTTGGCGGTTGATTCGCAGGCAGCGTGATGGAACCCAGATCTGCAGGAAGATCAATGACAAAGTCTGCTTGCTGTGACTGTTCACGCACAGCTGCGAGTACAGCGTCTTGCAATGTGCTTTCAATCTGAGATCGTTCAATCACAGTCGCAGCGCGGGTGACGGTTACTTGATCGCTGTTGCTCTGCGGACGCCAGTTTAAGCCGGTGGCCATAGCCAGGCGCATCAGCGTGCTGGCATTGATAACCATGTCCTGCCCTGGCTCCGGTGCGCGACCAAGGGTCCGATCTTTGGCGCTATCGACCCCAGTGAAGACATCGCTCAGTTTGATTACACCGGCATCGATTTTGACGTGCGGTTTTATCTCGGCGGCCAGCACAGCCTGAATGCTGCACAAAATTGCCAGCATCACCCATCCCGCAATCAAGATGGT
>JAKLKY010000014.1 GCA_023150415.1 Alphaproteobacteria bacterium
CTGAATTTGCAGCAGAATAATATTGAGGAGCGATAAAAGGACCAACGCCGTAATGCCACCTACAAACAGTACCGTTTCGTAGGAAAGGAAATGGAAGGTCTCGCTCTGCAGATTAATTAATATAGTCAGGCCTGCGGCTATAACCGCGATCATAAATACATAAATCGATATATTGTGTGTGAAGCGTTGCGTCATAGCATTTCTAATGGAACTTTATTCAATTTAAAACTATATTTCTTGTAGTGTCAAAAAACATTGCATTTCGTAAGCGAGGCCGAACGGGCCTAGCTCGTATCCAAGAACAGGGAGCGGCAATCGATGAACAGTATTATTCAATGGTTTCGTGGTGGTGAAAATTTTCACTATCATAATCTTATTCATTGTATGGATCATGACTACATCATGATTGTCTTGGTTATTGCGGCCTGTATCGGTGTTTTTACCGGTTATATGATGATTGCGCGAAAATGGTCGGAGGCAGCGCGCGCCGCTCCTGACAGTGAAGCAAAAAAAGCGCTGACTGACCTGAAATGGATTTTCATTTTTTGCGCGCTGTGCGGCTATATGTGGGTCGTGATGGAAGTTCTCTGGCCAGCTTGGCGCTTGTATTTCATATTCTTGATTGCCTTGAATTTCTTCACATGGCGTTACGTCTTGCGGAGTATTCGTGGCCTCGAGAAAGTCTACACTTATCTTAAAGATCGCGACCAGTTGATTCGGGAAATCATGACCCAGAAAAACGAAATTCAAGACTTGCAACGACGACTGAGCCAAACCTCCCACTGACATTGGCGCTGCCTTCTATTACAGGGCAGGGGGTGGGGGTGTCCGGCCTCGTACTACATGAAGGACTGCTGTGATAATGAACAGGATCAGAAAGACGACAAATAAAATCCGCGCGATTTCAACAGAGACCGCCGCAATGCCCCCAAATCCCAATACTGCTGCAATTAATGCAACGACAAGAAATGTAATCGCCCATCCAAGCATAATGTCCTCCTTTTCGAGTTTAATAAACACTAACACTGTGATATCTAACCATTAAATTCTGATAGAGTTCCCTGGAACTTTTAAGCGCTCTGGCCATTATCTCAATAAAGATAGGGACATATGGATTTTTCTACTCATGATGATTTTGACATACAGGCGCTCGTGGATTATGAGTTGAGCTACGAAAGCGAGAAATCCGTACGTCAGTATGTGGAAGCGAACCCCGGAGCCAAAAAGCGTTACGAGGAATTACGCAGGCAGAAGATGCTTTTGCAGGCGTGGTGGCAGCAAAGTTCAGCGCAGGCATCCCAGTCAAAATATCTGTTGATTTATCCAGCCTGCGAACAGAATGGGAGCAGCGTTTATAGTACTGTCATTCATTGATTTTCTGCCCTAGATTAACGTCATGGATATGAGAGAGCGTTACGCCCGGCAGATGCGTTTACCTGAAATCGGCGCTGTGGGACAAGAGAAACTGGCTCAGGCGCGCGTACTGTGTGTTGGGGCGGGCGGCCTGGGTTGCCCGGCGCTGTTATATTTGGCGGCTGCTGGCCTAGGGCATTTAGGCATTGTTGATTTTGACCATGTTGAAGAAAGCAATCTTCAGCGCCAAGTTCTTTTTAACGTATCCGATATTGGCCAACCCAAAGCGCAGGCGGCACGTGCTCATCTGCTGTCGCTAAATCCTTCTCTCACAATTCATATCCATGAATACGCGCTTAATGCGGAGACGGCCCCAGATGTGTTTGAAGCTTATGATTTTATAATCGATGGCACTGATAATTTCACAGCAAAGTTTTTGATTAACGATGCGGCTGTGAAGTTTGGAAAGCCTTGGATTTATGGTGCCATACAGGGATTTCAGGGCCATGTCGCCGTGTTCGATGCGGCGCGCGGGGCATGTTATCGTTGTTTGTATCCGCATCCCCCGCAAGAGGAAATTCTCAATTGCGCGCAGGCAGGTGTAATTGGTGCTGTCGCTGGCATGGTTGGCCTTACGCAAGCGCTGCAGATAATACAACTGATTGTCGCTCATGAAAGTTTTCAGCCTTTAATAAACCGCTTGTGGATATTGGATACGCGCAGCATGAGCACACGCATATTTTCTCTTGATAAGGATCCACTCTGCGTAACTTGCGGCAAAAAAGATTCGGAAATCGTTCTGCATGATGAAATTGGAACTTGCACAGGGGTGCAAGATATTACACTTGATCAGTTAGAGGCATTAAAACACGCCATTGTCCTAGATGTACGCGAACAAGAAGAATGGGATGCAGGTTTTATTCCAGGCGCGAAGTTGTGGCCGCTCTCACAATTCCTGGCTGGAATGCTGCCGCGTCATCTCACGCGTGAGCAGGAGATCGTCCTTTATTGCCGCAGTGGCAAGCGTAGCCAAGCCGCTGGAAAAATTCTCATAGGAACTGGATATAAGAAAATTTATAATCTTGCTGGCGGCTACGAAGCCTGGCGCGGCGCCGGACCTGTCTGAATTTGGCTGTGAGTGTCATGCGGCGTGTCCTGTCGCTTGTTGTACAACGTTGGTAATTTCATCCTTGTTGTCGTTGGACCGGATGATTCGGCCGAATGTCAGGACGCCGCAGAGGGTCCCGTCTTCACTCTTAACCACCAGGCGGCTGACTTGATAATTGTTCATCTGCTTTGCCGCATCTTCCAGCGAGTCTTCTTCAGCGCAGGCACACACATCCGATGTCATATATTGGCTAACTTTTTCCTCGGCAGGATTCTTGCCGTCGCACACAGCACGGATCACGATATCTCGATCTGTAATGATACCCATCGGCGACGCAGGGTCTTCTCCGACCGGAAGAAAGCCGCAATTGATTTCTTTCATTTTCTGCGCTGCTTCCTGCAGTGTTGCATCAGGACCAATCATGGCCAAATTTGATTCCATTAAATCCTTTACTTTTGTGCTTGCGCCATTCCTATTCATGTCGCTAATCATGTTTGCCTCCATTGCCTTGATGTTGGAATAGATGAACAACACACGGCATGCGCCTTGGTTCCGCGCTTTAGGACTTCTTTCGCGCAGACTGTGCTTTTTGTTTTGTGCGCTGCAGATTGCGCTTATTTCTTGCGGGTGTTTCATATTTTGATGCGCCGGCCTCATGGAGACCGATCGCAATCGCTTGCTTGCGGCTTTTGACTATCAGGCCACTGCTTGATTGCAAATCGCCAAGCTTATAGTCATGCATCACATCATGCATGATCTGTTTTTGCGTTTTTGATTGCTTCTTCATGCTAGTTATCCTTTCAAATGAAAAGAGAGAGTTTCATGACGAAACTCTCTCCTTCACGCAGAATTAATCTTAGTAATTACCGCGGTTGTAAGAACCTGTGGATCCATAAGGTCCGCTGCGCCCCATTCTTCCACGACCATAATCATCGCCATATTGCTGGCCGTAGCGGTAATTGCCGGAATATTCACGGCCATAGCCTGATGAGGAGTCCTGATCCCAATCTTGCGTATCGTCCTGGCTGCTGCCGTAATGGCCGCCATAATTCATATCTGAATTATCATTCTCATCCTGGTCATAGGATTCATAGGACGATCTGCCGGAGGAGCGCCCTTGTTGTCCGCCATAATTTTCTTGGCCATATCCTTGGGATCCATATCCAGAGCCGTAACGTTGCGAACCATATCCTTGTGATCCGTATCCTTGTGATCCGTATCCCTCAGATCCATATGCCTGCGACCCGTATTGTGAGCGACCATGCGAACCATAGCGCCCCGATGCAGCACGGACATTATTCCAATCGTCGCCACTCGATCCGTAATAGTCATCTCGTCCTTGCGATTGATTGCGATCACCTGAATAGCGGGTTCCCGTTTCAAAGCGATCATCATCATAACTATGCCCTTGACGTGAACCACCATAACTCGTTCCACCGTAATTATTATTGTCACGGTATCCATGCTGTCCGTAATTGTTTGCCATGGTCTTCATCCTTTCATGTTGCTGTGTTCATGTTGAATTGGATTGTAAAAAAGCAACGAGTCAGAATTCACTCTTGTTCCCTGCGTGTGGAACATTTCGGGCTTCAGTGGGTTAGCAGTGCAGGATAATGGGAGCGCGATCTGTTTTGCGGATCTCATCCAAATTTAGATGGAGATTTTTATGAGATTACTTGCATCTGTAATAATCGTGGGTCTTGTTTCGATTATGCATGTGTCGCTTGCATATTCACAGGATGGTGCAAGTCCTGGCGCACAAAGCTTTGTTAATCAGGCGGCCATCGGCAATCGATTTGAAATCCAGTCAAGTGAACTTGCGATCGAACGATCGGATAATGAAAGCATCTTGAATTTTGCACGCATGATGATTGAAGACCACACGAAGGCGGGAACTGAACTTAAAGAAGCCATTCTTGAAGTAAATAACGTGTCAGTAGTTAGAACCCCCGCTGAGATTCTGGATGCAGACCATCAAAGAAAATTAGAGGCTCTGCGCAATGCGTCACAGGATTCATTTGATGCACACTATGTACACATACAGGTCCAGGCGCATGACGAAGCTGTGCGTCTTTTTGATCAGTATGCAGCACAAGGCACGCAGCCCGAATTAAGGGATTTTGCTGCGCAGACGTTGCCTACACTACGCGAGCACCAGCAACAGATAAAAACTTTGGCAAACAAATTTCCAAACCTGAAAGGAGAATAACCATGACACCACAAGGCACCGCCATTCCCGGCAATCCCTACTACGAAGGGACAAAAAATCAGGCAACATCTGGTCCCCCGCATGAGCGAGAGACAATGGGTTTATTCCGTCGTCTGTCGTGGAGTGCAATTTTTGCAGGCCTTGTCATCGCCTTTGCTGTGCAAATGATTCTAAATCTGGCGGGCATGGGAATCGGCTTTGCCGTGCTTGATGCGACCGATAATCCTGCCGGTGCGGGCTACGAATTTTCATGGGGTGCTGCAATTTGGTGGATGATTGCAGGCGTCATTGCTTCTTATGCCGGCGGTTATGCGGCAGGAAAGCTGTGTGGTGAAACGGCACCCATGGCTTGTGGATGGCATGGCTTAACCTCCTGGGCGACCTCCATTCTTGTGGTGGGCTTTATATTGGCCAGTGCAGCTGGCGGCACAGCAGCAAGTGTGAATAGCCCGTTTCAGATCGTGATGGACCGTCAGGTTGCAACCATCAGCGCGGAGCGGGGAATAGAAACCGCACCCGCGACAACCACGACACGCACGGCTACAAATGGTAGCGCGGCAAATAATGTCTCTCCTTCAGCCGGAACCGATGTGAACGCCATCAGTTCTGACACACTCTCAGCCGCGGCTCTAGCCAGCGCGGTGGCGCTTATTCTGGGCGGTGTTGCCGCCTGGTATGGCGGCCGTGCTGGGACTGCGCGTCTTGAGGGAAGGCCGCAGCATGTCAATGTCCGGGCCTAGTCACCTGTGAAATCCAAAATAAGACCTGCCCAAGGGCAGGTCTTATTCTATGCATAATACCGTTTTGATCTTTATCGGTGCTATCGTGCTCGTGTATGCGGCCACTAGACTTAATGGTGCCGGTTGAGGGGATTGAACCCCCGACCTTCGGTTTACAAAACCGCTGCTCTACCGCTGAGCTAAACCGGCCCATGACCCCAGCCTTCTAACAAAGCACGAGCCATTTGAGAACTGTTTTTTTAATCTTCCTTTCTCAATCCGCGGATAAACCGTGCAAAATGCTGGATTTTCTGGTAAATTAAGGTATATTAAGCTACATATAAAAAAGTCATCTTAAACGGTGGTGTATTAACTTTGTCGGATAAAGACCAAACGCTGCACGATGATGCGATCGGCTGGGCCATTTTGTTTGTGGTTCTGGCTGTTTTGGCATGGCTTTTCTGGATTTTCTTCGACACGGAAATTCGGGATGTCGTGCGCTGGATCCGCTATGGCGAATTGTGGCTTTTATCGTATGTGCTGCCTGCGGATTATACGGTCAATTTCCGGGGCCAACCGCTCAGCTGGCATGATGCCTTTTCCTATGTACCGCGCTGGCGTGCTGAGGAAATGGGCTATGATCACCTTGCCTTTATCACCGCTTTGACCATGCAGCCCATGCGCTGGGTGTTCAGTGCTCTGTTTGCGCTTGCCGCATTTTGGTGCCTGTCCAGCGGCCCGCAGACGCAATTTCGCGTCGCGCTTAATCTGGAAGGGCTGATCCGCCGTCAGGCGCAAAATTTCAGAGTTATCGCACCGTTTGTCGATTTTAATCCCGGCACTCAACCCCCGCGTCCGCCGGGCGCACCCGTGCCTGCGGTGTTGCCCTCCTTTGCCGAAGCCTTGAGTGCGGAAGAATGGCTGGCCTATCATCAGATCCCGGCGCCCGATGGGAAAATTGACGAAGCGGCCGCTTTTAAAGCCCTTAGCAAGCAGCTTATTGCGCGCTGGCAAGGGGCTATGGCTCTGCAGCCTTATCAGCAAGTCTTGCTGGCGGCCTTCTGCCTGAAGGCCGCGCGCAAGCGTAAAGAGGCTGATGCATTATTGGCGCGGTTGGCCGAATGCTGGAGCTTTAAGAAGGGTCTGCGCATCAATGGAAAACTGCTGCGTGAGGCGCGTTCTATTTTGCGCAATCGCGATCTAGCCGGCAAGACATTGGCACAAGCCAATCGCCATGCATTTGTAACAACGGCGCTCTTGCGTGCTCTGGCTTTCGCGCGCGAAGAGGGCGGCGTTCTAGCGCCCGCAACATTTGTCTGGCTGCGCGGCCATGACCGGACGTTGTGGTATCCGTTGAACAATCTGGGGCGTCATTCTTTCCACACCGAAGCGATGGGTGCGATGGCACATTATAAGGCCGAGCGTATGACGCAGAGGCCCATTCCTGTTCCAAAAATGGAGGATGCAGTAAAAACGATTGTCGAGCACATGGCTTCTACCAATGCGCGACCGATTCCGCCACTTGATTACAAGGGCGCGGGCAAGAAGGGCATTAAGAAGGCAGCTTAAAACCACGAGGATGATATGTTTACACAACGGATAAAATCACAGGCGAAAGTGGTCGATGGAAAATTGATCTTGTCATGCACCAATGCATTGACCCCTGTTGTCTGGCAGATGGATCTGGCGCCGGCCAAGGCAT
Organism: Alphaproteobacteria bacterium; assembly: GCA_023150415.1. GTDB lineage: Bacteria > Pseudomonadota > Alphaproteobacteria > Micavibrionales > Micavibrionaceae > JAKLKY01. The sequence goes on from JAKLKY010000014.1 coordinate 7,092, forward strand.
CGGCGCTGGAAGTGCAGGAGCAAGAAAATGGCCAGGCCCGGTTGCTGCTGCGTACACAAAAGAATGAAACTGTGGACATTGCAACCTTTGCCAGCAAGAGCGAAGCCATCGCCATGCTGCAAGCGGTGATGCGTGCGCTTGAAGGCGCGCAGGGCACGACCCTTCGCGCGACGAGTGCAGGCCGTGCTCCGCGTAGCAATCCGCGCTCCTCATTCTGGGGTGGTCTGGCGTGGTTGGGCAGTGTTTTGGCCGCTGCCTTCGTGCTGGTGATCGCCATCGGCTTGATTGGCACGCAAATGCTGATGCCGCAAGGAGGCTTGCAGTCGGTTGAGCAAACGGCAATCGAACCGTTGGCAGGTACGGAAGGCTCAGGGATTTATGCGCCGGAATCACAGGTGGCACCATCGGGAGAGCCAGTCACAGCCGAGCAATTTCTACAGGGCCAATAAAAGGGAAGTAAGATGATCAAACGACGCGGCAAGAAAGGACGATAAGCGCGATGGCGATTACGATGAATGTTAATCGCTATATGGTGAAGTCCCAGTCACTGCTGCGGGATTCACGATCGCTCTTGACGCGCATCGCCGATGCGATGTCGCGGCCGAGCTATTCGGCGACGGCCTTTATCACTGCTATCGGCGCGTTGCAGCTTTTTGCCTGGGCGCAGGCATTTGGTGATGTGCTGGCCTTGTTTATGCTGCTTTATTTCATTTGGCTGCGAGCGCAGAGCCGCGCATTGGCTTTCAAACTGCCGATGAACGCCACGCATGAAGATCCCAACAACAAAGGGCCGGGCCGCACGGGTAAGGCCGAGGGTATTCTTTTCCTTGGCAATGTGGAGCGCACAGGCGAGGAAGTTTGGTTCACCAATTCCGATGCGCGTACGCATATCCTTTATCTGGGTACAACGGGTTCTGGTAAGACCGAAGGTCTTAAATCGATGGTCAGCAATGCCTTAACCTGGGGTTCAGGTTTCGTCTATGTCGACGGTAAAGCGGATACGGATCTGTGGTCGTCGCTTTCTGCGCTGGTGCGGCGCTTTGGCCGCGATGATGATTTGCTGGTGCTGAACTATATGACCGGGAATTCCGATGCGAAATCGCCGTCGAACACCATGAACCCGTTTTCTTCCGGCTCGGCGTCGTATCTGACGAACATGCTGGTGTCGTTGATGCCGGAATCGGAAGGCGACAACGCCATGTGGAAAGAGCGCGCCGTGTCGTTGGCCAGCGCCATGATGCCTGTCCTGACGTGGAAGCGTGACAATCAGGATATGCCGCTTTCGGTGCGCACGATTCGCGATCACCTGGCCTTGAACATGGTGGTGAAACTACAGCGCGATGAGGCCGTGCCCGAAGTTATTCGCGGCGGTTTACGCGGCTATCTTGATACGCTGCCGGGCTTTGTTCACGATGCCTACGACGATAAGGGCAATCAAAAGCCACCGGGCCCAGACACACCCAATTACGACAGCACCACAGCCTCGCAGCAGCACGGCTATCTGGCCATGCAGTTCACACGCTCCCTGCAATCGCTGGGTGACGATTACGGCTACATTTTCGATACGCAGGCGGCGGATGTCGACATGGTGGATGTCGTGTTGAACCGCCGCATTCTAGTGGTCTTGATTCCGGCGCTGGAAAAATCGAACGACGAGATCGCCAACCTGGGTAAAATCGTCGCTTCGACGCTCAAAGGTATGATGGGCTCGACACTGGGCTCGACTGTGGAAGGTTCCTCCGAGACTGTGATCGAGAACAAACCCACCCATTCCTCCACGCCGTTCATGACGGTGTTCGACGAGGTTGGCTATTACACCGCACAGGGTATGGCTGTGATGGCGGCGCAGGCGCGCTCATTAGGTTTCTGTCTTGTGTTCTCGGGTCAGGACTTGCCCGCGATGAAAAAGCGTGTGCGCGAGGAAGCAAACTCGATCACCGCAAACTGTAACATCAAGATTTTCGGCAAGCTGGAAGACCCGACCGAAACCAAGGAATTCTTTGAAAAGACGGTGGGCACGGCGTTCGTGACCGAAGTCTCAGGCTTTAAAACCAGTTCGGGTGGGGTCGCTTCCTATCATGACACGCTGCAGGCCGGGATTCAAAACCGCCCGCGCGCCAGTTATGACGGTCTGCGCAGCTTCAAGGAAGGGCAGGCTGTTGTGACGTTCGGTGAGGCTGTTGAGGATTGCAAGATTTTCTACTCCAATCCAGGCCATGCCAAAGCCATGCGCGTGACGCGCTATATGTGTCTGCCACCGCCAGATGAGGATGTGATGAAGAGCGCGGCGGCAATTACCAAGCTGCGCGATCTTCTGGTCAATAAGAATTGGACTGCGGCGCATGCGGATGTTTCCTCTGCGACCGCGCCCGAGATTGAAGCATTGAAAGAAGGTTTCCATGAAATGGAAACCGCTGCGGCCAATGGCAAGAAAATCACGCCGCTGGAAGCCGGTATTGGCGCTCTCGTCAACGTGCTTAAGCTCAAAGGTCCGTTGGAAGCCCCCGCACCGAAACCGCCGGCGGAAACCAAGCCCGCTGCGGTGGCTGAGGCTGTGCCTGCAGCAGCACCACAGGCAGAGGCGCCTGTGGTTGAATCAAAGCCTCAGGCCCCCGATAGTGCCGCCACTGTTCAAGAACGTCCGCAGGCGCAGCAAACCGCGCTGCCCAAGGAAATTCGCGACATCATCGAAAATGCCGCGCGCGATGCGCGCAAATCCCTATTCAAGGATGGAGATAGTGACGCGTGACACGACACGGGTGACAGGGAACGAGTGACAGTATAGAATTCGTTCATGTCTGATCCATCATCCGCCATACGTCATCCGTCATCCGAATCCGGCAGCATTTTTCTGATGATTCTCATCGGCGTTGTCTTGTTTGCTGCACTGGCCTTTACCTTGACGCGCAGTATGCGCAGCCAGACAACATCCAGTCTTACAGGCAGGCAAGCTGAAATTGCGGCCAGCGATATTCTCACCTACGCCCAGCGCGTTCAAAATGCGGTTGAACGGGTGCGCCGCCATAATTGTTCCGAGAATGATATCTCGTTTGAAAATGATGTTGTTGCGGGATATACGCATGCGGTCGCGCCGCCGGACCGTTGCAAAATCTTTCATGCGCAGGGCGGGGCCCTCGGTTGGCAGGATCCACCCGCAGGCGTGAATGATGGCAGTGCATGGTTTTTCTCGGACAATAATCGCTTCACCGGGCACGGTGATGATGCGATTAACGACCTCGCGTTGTTTTTACCCAATCTTGATTATGGCGTCTGCATGGCCCTCAATGAGGGTTTGGGAATTGATTTGGCCGCTGATCCGCCCGTCAGCGCGGATGCGCCGGATGTCACAACAAAGGCGACCGGATTATTTACAGCCTCAACAACGGATATTGGACCTGGCACGGCGGGATTTAGCGCTTTTCCCTCAGGCTGTTTTAGTAATGGCGGGGCGTATTATTTCTTCAATGTTTTGATGGCGCGTTGATTACATTCTCTCTGGCACGTCGATTCCCAATATGCCGAGAACCGCCGTCAGAGTCTGTAAGGTCAGCGCACACAAGTGAAGACGGCTTTGGCGCAGGACCGCATCCGGTTCCGAGAGAATGTGACACGCGCCGTAAAACGTGCTGAACGCTTGCGCCAGCGTAAACGCGTAATCACACAAAACATGCGGCGTGTGATTGCGTAGGGCAATCTCAAAATGATCGGGAAACGCACACAGGAAAAGCGCCAAAGAACGATCGGAATCTTGGATCATAATCTGAGATTCTGAGATTCTAAGATTCTGAGATTCTGCCTTGCGCAGCAAGGATTGTATGCGCACGGCCTGATACTGAAGATAGGGCCCTGTCTTGCCTTCGAACGCGACGAAGCGGTCAATGTCGAAAATGTAATCAGCAACGCGGTTATTCTGCAGATCGGCAAATTTCAAAGCGGCAATCCCCACCTTGCGCGCGATGGATTCTTTTTCCGCAGTGTCGACCTCTTGCGCGAGTTTTGCTTCTTCCAAACGCGCCTGTGCTTTCTCAACCGCCATGGTGATCAGGTCTTCCAGCTTCATCACGCCGCCGGCGCGCGTTTTAAACGGTTTCCCGTCCGTTCCGTTCATCGTGCCGAAACCCGCATGAATCAACTCCGTTTTTGGCCCCGCGATTCCCGACAGTCGCGCCGCGCGGAAGACTTGCTCGAAATGCAGCGCCTGGCGCTGATCCACCACATAGATGATTTTCGCTGGATTTTCATGTTCGACGCGATCGACGATCGTCGCCAGATCTGTCGTCCCGTACATCACCGCGCCGTCGGATTTATACAAGATCAGAGGCGGTATTTCCTTCTTGTCGTCTTCGCGCGCCACCGGCACCACCAGCGCACCATCGCTTTCAACGGCCAGATTTTGCGCGCGCAGCTTTTCGACCATCGGGCCGATGAAGGGATGTGCATCAGCTTCGCCTTTCCACCAGTCGAAATGTACGCCCAGGGCTGTGAAATTCGCTTTCATGCCAGCGATGGAAACGCTGATGAAATGTTGCCACAATGCACGGTATCCGGGGCGTCCGTCTTGCAAATCGCGCGTGGCAAGGCGCGCGGCTTCGAGGCGGGATTGATCATTCTTACAGGCGTTGCTGGCGGCGGGATAAATCTCTTCCAGATCATCCATGCTCAATGGGCTTTGCGCAGGGTAGGGCCCCGCGAAGGCTGGGTCGAAATACGGCCAGTCGGGATGGCGGATCTCAAGTTCGCTGATGATTTGTCCCATGGGCAGGCCCCAATCGCCCATATGCACATCGCCAATCGCGCGATATCCGGCGTACAGACACATGCGACGCAGCGCGTCGCCTATAATCGCCGCGCGCAGATGGCCCACATGCATTGGCTTGGCAATGTTGGGGCCGCCGTAATCAAGGATGATGGTTTCTTTGGGATGCTGTGTCACGCCGCGCAGAGGGTCTGTTGCCATCGTATGCAGAGCGCGCGCGATAAAATCATCGGTGAGGGTGATGTTTATAAAGCCCGGCCCGGCGATGTCCAGCTTTTGAAATACGTCTTTTTGTGATTGCAGCTTTTCGATCACGGCCTGCGCGATTTCGCGCGGATTTTTGCCGAGCGCTTTCGCACCCGCCATTGCACCATTGCATTGGAATTGCGCTAGTTCGGGCCGGTCGGATGTTTTCACCGCACCCAGCGATTCTCCCAGGCCCAGAGCAGCAAATGCCGAGCCAAAAAGACCGGATAAAGTTTGGGTCAATGTTGTCATTTTCAGGCGTAAACAAACACAAAATCAGTCTTGAGTACAAGTCGGAAGGTTTAAACCACAAGTTTTACAATATTAGAAATCAATATTTCTTGACTGAAACCAATTGATTAGGTTACATAGGAAAATACAAAAAATAGTCAACCACGACGTTAGTAAAAGGCGTTAGACAGGGTGTCCATGATCAGGGCTCAGGCAGCATTTTCGTTCGCGCATGATCGCGATTTTTTGCTGGGTTTGATACTGGGCCATATCGAAAACAATATGCTGCGCACTGCGGGAGAGCATTTGAAGACGCTGGCGCTTCGATTTTCTGACGACAGCCAGATCCGCGATATTTTTACAGAATCTCTTATTCGGATCGCCTTGCATGACACGGGCTTGGCGCGCGATATCGCCAAGCAAGTCTGGCGGCAGGCTGAGCGCGACAGCACCCTGTGGGCAGCGGCCGGGCGTTACCGCCTCGAAGCTGCGAAAACGCAGTTCGAGGAAGAACCCGCAGCAGCAATCCGCGCCGCGGAAGACGTCTGGTACAACTGCCAGGAGCGCAGCGATCTGCGGGATCTGGCCGGAACAACGCGCTTGTATCTGGCAACGCATTTGATGTCTATTGACCCCGATCAGGCTGTTCTTATCGCCCAGCATGTTTGGGATCATACCCCCCGCCAGCACGATTTATGGAAGCGCGCGGCTTATGTACGTCTGAAACAGGCAGAGCAGATGTTCACGGATGAACCCGTTCGCGCGCTGCAGATTGCCGATGATGTCTTTACCAATGCGGCAGAAAAAACCAAGCCTTGGGAAAAGGCCGGCGAATTGATGCTGGAAATGGCCCGTGGGCTCTATGCGACGGATCCCATGCGCGCCCTGCGCCTGGTGGATCAGATGTGGGAAACGCTGCCCGGCGGGACGACCTTATGGAAGAAGGCGGCGATTGTGCGTTTGGACGTTGCCGAGCAAATGGCCAGTGCTGATCTGACCCGGGCCATAAAAATGTCGGAAGAGATTTGGGATGTCGCCCCTGCCGGCGGTGAAATGGAACGCCGCGCGGGCGAGGTCTTGCTGGTGTTGTGCGGGCTCATGGTGCAAAAGGGGCAGGGACTGGATGCTTCGGCGCTGGCGGGCGAAATCTGGGACTCGGTTCCCAAGGGTGGCGCCCTTTGGCTCAGCGCAGGTCAATCCCTGCTTGACTTAGCACAAATGCTGCGCGCGGAACAGCCGTCGCCGGCTGCGCAGATTTTAGCGCGCGTCTGGACACAAACACCTGAAGCCAGCCCGCTATGGGTGCAGGCTGGGCATGCCCGGCTTGATCTGGCGGCCTTTTGCAACGGCGATCATGCAGAACTGGCTCTGGCCGAGGCGGAGGCCGTCTGGAAGGCCGCGCCCGAGCAATCACCGCTCTGGACACGCGCCGGGCAGGTGCGCCTGCAGATTGCTGAACGCCTTTTCGCCGAACGTCCCGAAGCAGCCTATAATCTGGTCAAGGGCACATGGCATAAAACCAGCGCCAGCAACCAGAATAGCGAGTTGCGCCAGAAGGCCGAAAGCCTGCAGGGCAGCCATATCCGCCCGCGCGCCCTTACGCCTGATGCGTTCCTGGAGCGCCTGCGTTCCAACGTCGTGTTCTTCCAGGACAAGGCGGAGGGGTAGGTTTTACTTTCCTTGTGATCCTGAGCAGCGTCAGTGAAGGATCCTTTGCATCTGGAGATCCGGAGGTAGGGGCTATCTGTGTCAGCCTCCAATAATATAAGCAATTTTATTATCTATAATGTTGTTGACAGATGGGTTTTTTTATGATATATAAGTATTAAAAATTGCATAGGAGGTTTTAAAAATGGGCACAGAAAAAACAAAAAGCTTATTGGATATGACGGACGAGGAGAGAGACATCGCTGTTTATAAAGAACAATTTGACGAGCAAATGAAAATTGCCATGGGCTTTATTAAAGGGGGTCATTTCGCAAACATTCTTGCTTTGCTGAATAGTTGGAATGCCCTTAACATTGTGGCCAATGCGCCAAAACTTGCGATGAGGCTGCACCCCGACGATTCGAGGGATTTAACAACAGAGCCACTCTCTGATCGTATACAAAGAAAGCTTGATCTTATTGTCAAGACTGCAAGTGAAGCCTTCACAAGAGCTGCAAGAAACGAGTTGGGTGATGAGCTTCCGAGAGCGAAGAGCACATTCCGTGGTTATGCAGAAATTGAGCGCCAACTTAGCTTGGATGTTCCTTAGGATTTCCCCATCATCCACTTAATCTCATCGGCCACGCGGGCTTTGTCCGCTTGGCCGATTTGCTTTCTGGCTTCCTGCATGCGTGCGCTTTGTTCCTGCATCTTGCCCATTGCAGCGGCGATGCGCTCCAGCGTTTCCTCGCCGATGGCCTCGCGTGCGGCGCGGGCATTTTGCATGGCCTGCGCGCGTAGATCAGCCGTTTTCTTAGCCGCCTTTTTTTGCTCTTTTTCTTTGCTATTTTTGAATCCCCACATCGCAATTCTCCTTCTGCGCCCATTCTGCACCTGATACCTTAAGAATGGGTAAAAGATTTAAAAAAATGGTCCTCTTTAATGATTTGCTAATAGTTTGTGATAGAATGGAAATGATGACTCTTGAAGCGATAACCGAGCAATTCCGTTCCCGTCTGGCCACTGCGCCGCCCCTAAACGCCAAGATTCTTTTCGATTGCGGAGAGTCAGGGCAGGTGTTTGTTGACGCCACCAAAACCCCGGCCGAGTTTTCAACGCTCGCGCTGGAGGAACCTGTTTTAACGCTCAGCGCCAATCTCGATGTGTTTGCCAATATCCTGGCCGGGACGCAAGATCCCAATTTCGCTTATATGACCGGCAAGCTGAAGGTTAAAGGGCCGCTGGGGCTGGCGATGAAGCTGAATGGGATTTTGGAAGGCTAGCGTAACTTCTTCAAAAATTTTTCTACATCATGTGCAATAATCTGCGCATCATCCTGCGCACGGTAGATGCCGCGCAATGCGCCGTCCGGTCCGATGAAATAGATAAAGCTGGAATGGTCCATGGTGTAATCGCTCATCTCCGGCGTGTCGACGCGTGCGGCGTAGATGCGGTAATTTTTCAGTATTACATCGATCTGTTCCTGCGTGCCCGTGAGGCCGATCAGGCGCGGATGGAATTGCGCCACGTAACTCTTTATCACATCCACCGTATCACGTGCCGGATCGACGGTGACGAACACCGGTGTTATGCCATCGCCGTCCGGGCCGAGTGCTTTCAGCACGGCAACAATCTTCGACAATTCCGTCGGGCAGATGGCAGGGCAAGAGGTGAAGCCGAAATACATCAGCAGGGTTTTTCCCGCGAAATCCTTCTCCGTGACGGTTTTACCCGCTTGATCCGTCAGGTTGAATGGCCCTCCGATGGCTATGCCTGCAACGGTGGAAGGTGTGCCTTGTTTTGTTTCCTGCAAAATTTGTATGGCGGCAATCAGTGCGCCGATGCCAAGGCCGATAAGAGCTAGCAAGGCGGTGCGCTTGAGGCGGTTCTTGAGAGAGGCATTCATGCGTCTTTCTTGCTTATTTTTTGCAATTGTGCAAGTCTGCGCGCAGAGCCTCGGGGTGCCACGCCATTGCGCAAGCAAAGGTGGGCTGAGATAAACCCGCAGACCTGATCTGGTTAGGACCAGCGTAGGAAAAGGAACCACCATGCCGCATATTATTGTTGAACATTCTGCCCATTTAAACGTTGATATTCCTGATTTACTGACGCGTTTGCACAATACGCTGGCGGAGCAGCCGACGGTGGACAAGGCCCGCATTAAAACCCGCGCCCTGCCGGTGGCGCTGGCTGTAGTGGGGAAGGATCATACAGCAGATATGATGCATATCACATTGAAGGTCATGCCGCGCGAACCGGCGCTGCGCAAGGTAATGGCAGAAGCCTTGCGTGATGCAGCCAAGTCTCTGATCCCTGCTGAATGTCCGATCACCGTCGAGGTGCAGCAGCTTGATGCCGACAGTTATTGCGCTTAACACAACGCTGAACCACAAAGGAGCTTTCTTATGTCGCCCAAAGACGGTATTTGTCCTTCGACCCTGCATGTGACGCGCGGGCCTTTAAGCGGTTCGCGCAAGATTTATCGCGGCGATCTGCAGGTGCCCATGCGTGAGATCGGCCTGACCAACGGCACAACGCATGTTGTCTACGATCCGTCCGGCCCCTTCACCGATGATAATATCGCGCTGGACATTATGCGCGGCATTCCCCGCATCCGCCGTGACTGGATCACGCAGCGTGGGGATGTAGAAGAAATTTCTTCCAACTACCAACTCCCAAAAAACGCTGTCCAAAATCATATGCCATTCCCCGCCAGTCCACAAAAAGTTCTGCGCGCCAAGCCGGGCAAGAATGTCAGCCAGATGCATTACGCGCGGCGCGGCGAGATCACGAAGGAGATGGAATATATCGCGCTGCGCGAGAATGTCGCACCCGAATTCGTGCGCGACGAGGTTGCGCGCGGTCGTGCAATCATCCCGGCGAATATCAACCATACAGAGCTGGAGCCGATGATCATCGGCCGCAATTTCCTTGTCAAAATCAACGCCAATATCGGCAATTCCGCCGTCACGTCCTCGATTGGCGAGGAGGTGGACAAGATGGTGTGGGCCATTCGCTGGGGCGCGGATACGGTGATGGATTTGTCCACCGGCAAGAACATCCACGACACGCGCGAATGGATTATGCGCAACGCGCCGGTGCCCATCGGCACGGTGCCGATTTATCAGGCGCTGGAGAAAGTCGGCGGCGTTGCGGAAGAGCTCACATGGGATCTCTTCCGCGATACGCTGATCGAACAGGCGGAGCAGGGGGTGGATTATTTCACCATCCATGCCGGCGTGCGCCTGCCGTTCATCCGCCACACGGCGGACCGCGTGACGGGCATTGTCTCACGCGGTGGGTCGATCCTGGCAAAGTGGTGCATGGCGCACCACCGCGAGAATTTCCTCTATACACATTTCGAGGAGATTTGCGAGATCATGAAGGCGTATGACGTGTCCTTCTCTCTGGGCGATGGCTTGCGCCCCGGCGCGATTGCTGATGCCAACGACAAGGCGCAATTCGCCGAGCTGGAAACACTGGGCGAACTCACGCAAGTTGCTTGGAAGCATGACGTGCAAGTGATGATCGAAGGCCCCGGCCATGTGCCCATGCATTTGATCCAGGAGAACATGGACAAGCAATTGAAGATCTGCCATGAGGCCCCGTTCTATACGCTGGGTCCGCTCACGACCGATATCGCGCCGGGCTACGACCATATCACCTCGGCCATCGGCGCGGCGATGATCGGCTGGATGGGCACGGCGATGCTGTGCTATGTCACGCCGAAGGAGCATTTAGGACTGCCCAACCGCGATGACGTGAAGGCAGGCGTCATCGCGTACAAAATCGCGGCGCACGCGGCGGATCTGGCCAAGGGCCGGGCAGGATCGCAGGCGCGCGATGACGCGCTCAGCCAGGCACGTTTCGATTTCCGGTGGGAGGATCAGTTCAATCTCTCACTCGACCCCGACACGGCGCGTGCCATGCACGATGAAACCTTGCCGGCGGAGGCGCATAAACACGCCAAGTTCTGCTCCATGTGCGGGCCGAAATTTTGTTCGATGAAGATTACGCAGGAGGTGCGCGACTTTGCCGCCAAGGAAGAGCACAAGGATGCGGCTTAATATTTCCGTCATCCACGCGGCGCGGCGATAGCCGCGCTTAAACAGCGTGGGTTCAATAAAAAATTTTTGCCAGCAAGACACCAAGAACACCAAGTTGCACAAAGTTCTTCCTAATGCCATTCTGTTTTGTGGGTGTATTCATGCAGACGATGTGGAATTATGTGGCGAAGTAAGAGTGGAAGGACCCAGCTTAAAATGTCTCATGTTTTTGACTACTAGCAGAGAATCATAAGATTATCAGCGGTTGTAGATTAGCCGTGTAGAGATGATGGATTTGCTTAATAGAATCACACAATTTGCGCTACTAGATATCCCAAAATACTGGCACACAAAGCGGGGCTTAGTTGTATCTCTGCTCCTTACAATGGGTGTATGTCTATTCTTATTTAATAGTATAGATTTACAAAAAATTGACAGGTTCGAGGGCATTGTAACTTTGGTGTCACTTGTTGCTGTATATTTTTTATGGCAGTCAACACAAGTCAAAAAAGCTCTTAGAGGCAAAGTCGGTATAGGAATTGCTATTGCTCGTGAAGATGGTGATCAATCGGATAAATTATACAAAGACTTTGTAATAGCATTACGAAAGGAAATGAAATCAGCGGAAATTTCTTATAAATTTCAAATAATTGAGTATTCAAATGCCGTTGCAAAAAGCTTGGATAATTATGATGTTCGTAATGAACATGCAATTAAAGCTAGGCTAGCCTTTTTGCTAACTGGAAATACGCGCATCCGTGACTCAATGGAAGGTCCAGTTCATATTATAGATTTAGACGGCTTAGTTAAACACGTACCAATAAATGAAAGCAATGGAAGTAATTTTAGTAAAGAATTTTCAGATGTCCTCAAAAACTTCAGATTTTTGGTAGAGCAGAACTTAGCTGGATGTGATTTTGCTGGCTCACATATAGCAATTGTAACAAAGTACATAGTTGGTATTGCTGCACTTTTTTCCAATGATTTTGATTATTCAGAGCAACTTTTTTTAGACTGTGAAAGAACAATAAATGCCAGCCTAGTACCGAATCACTCGGATATTATTTTACTTCCCCTGCTAGAACGCGTAAAAACACAATTAAAAGAAATGTATACCTACAGGGCTAGCATCTTAAGAAATGAATATATTCGCACTAATAATTATTACCTATTAGGTAAGATTGATACTTTTATTTCAAAAGCGATTTCTTATGGTGCAAGCAATAATACGGTGATATTTAATAAAGCTATTTGCGAATTTAAATTACGACATGATGTTAGAGAAGTCGAAAGGTTACTTGACAATAAAAAAGACAAAAAAAACCCTGTTTGGTTATTAAATCGTGCTTTCGTCTATGCCTATAAAGAAGACCTTAATAACGCTTACAAATTCTATGTAAAAGCGTTTGAACTTCCTATACCCGATAGTACTATAATTCCGCAATGCGAGATGTTTATCCAAGACGAAATCGATAAAAATAAGGAGAATAGCCATTTATACTACTGTCTTGGACTTATTAATTTTAAATATAAGGGAGATTACATATCTGCAAAGTCAGATTTTTTAAGTTTTCTTAAGATAACAGATCCTAAAAAATTTAAGCCACAAAAGGACATTGTTCAAAAATGGCTAGAAGAAATTGAAAATTCTAAGTCCGCGGCTTGATACCAAAAAACGAAAATATCATTTTGCTAATTACCCAGCTTCCCTAGGCCCACACCAAGTTTGAGATGGAATGTAAGGAGAAATGACAATGCGCGTAATCGTTCTCGTAAAAGCGACGGAAGACAGCGAAAAGGGGTTTAATCCCACGCCGGAAACACTGGCGATGATGGAGGCCATGGGAAAATACAATGAGGAACTCATCGCGGCGGGCATCATGAAGCCCGGCAATTGCGAGGGCCTTAAGCCATCTTCCTACGGCAAGCGGATTGCCTTCAACGGCCCTAATCGTAGTGTTATTGACGGGCCGTTTCCCCACCCGCGCGAGCAGACAACCGGCTACTGGATCTGGGATGTTAAGGACATGGACGAAGCCATCGCCTGGGCCAAGCGCTGTCCCAATCCTATGCCGGGTCCAAGCGAATTGGAAATCCGACCATGCTACGAACCTGAAGATTTTGACTTTGGTAAAAAATCATGACCCCCACCTCCCCACCATGCCCCTCCTGCAAATCACCCTATGCTTATGAAGATGGCAGTGGGTTGTGGAACTGTCCCGAATGCGGGCATGAATGGTCCGCCTCCGCTGACGCTACGGCGCGACAAGGCGACAGGGACGACACCGCAATAAAAATTATCCGCGACGCCAACGGCACAGAATTGAAAGACGGAGACAGCGTCACCGTTATCAAGGATTTGAAATATCGCGGCGGCGTGGTGAAAGTGGGCACGAAGGTGAAGGATATTCGCTTGCTGCCCTTCGCGGGTGACGGCCACGACATTGATTGCAAAATTCCCGGCGTGGGGGCGATGGGTTTGAAGTCCGAATTCGTGCGGAAGATTAATCCTTCAGACTGACATCATAGCCATCAAACAGGCTTTGGTAGAGATCAGGCTGCATGGCAAGCAACGGATTGTCGATGATGACTTTCCAGCTGGTGCTGCTGCCGGTTGCTGCGGCAACTTCGTAGTCGCTATCGGAAACTGTTGGCGTCGTGAAGGCTGTCGGCGTAAACAGATAAGTCGGCTGCACCAGGCGCGGAATGTCCAGATTGCTGGTGTTGTTATTGCTGTTACCGCTGCTGGTGATGGCTTCTGCGCCGATGATGAATCCTGCGAATTTATAGTTTGAATTGGCCGTCGCTGGAGTTTTTGTCACACCGCCGATGGTGATCAGATTAGCCATCGTTTGCGTGGCTGTGCCCGCCGCACCAATGTAGCCCGCAGACAGGGTCGCACCCGCGCCGTCGATATCCAGCGCGCCAAAGCTGGTGGTGGCAACGATCGTGCCCGCGCCGGAATCCAGTGCGCCGGTTGCGCCTGTCAACGTCCCGGTTATGCCTGTACCGGTGATGGTCATTACATCGCCCGCCGTATGCGTGCCCGAAATGGTAGTGCCTGTGATGGTCAGATCATCACCGGCGTCAATGGTTCCTGCGACTGTTCCTGAGGCCGTGATGCTGACATCATCACCGGCGTCGAGTGTGGCGTTGATATTGGTGCCATCGAGCGTGATATCGCCGCCTGCTGTAATTGTCCCGCCAACCGTAGTGCCGGTAATGGTGACATTTCCTGTTGCATCCAGGCCTGCGCTATTAAAGGCGGAAGCCGCGCCTGTCGTTTGCGTGTAATTTGCAACTCTGAATGCGCCGGCGCTGGTCATGCTGGCCGGGTTCGCCAAGGTAACATCAGCCAGGCGCGTCGTGCCGCCGACGGCGCCGGTGAAGCTGTGGGTGCCGGTGCCGTTCATGGTCAGGTTATGCGCGCCGTTTACCGTGCCGCCAAAGCTTGTTGCGCCGGTTCCGGAATGCGTCACTGTGTTGCCGGTCAGGGTCAGCGCATGATTAAAGCCGATATCGCCGTTTTGTGTGGTGATGGTGTTGCCGAGGCTGGTGTTACCGTCGAAGATGATATCGGCGTCAGAGCCTGCGGCCACAGTCTGATCGCCGCTCACGGCGATCGCGTTTGTGGTATTGTTTTCATCCTTCAAGAAGCGCACGTCATCGCGCCAGTTGGCATAGGCACCCACATTGATCGCGCCTGTGCCGTCGCTGCGGCCGAAAATAATTTCATCCCAGCCATTGACGATGCGATCGAGTTCAGTGCTGGTTAATGCATAAGTAGCTGCGCCTGCGCCGGCTAAACTCATATCGCCACTGGCGGATTGCGTTTCAAAGCGCAGTGTGCCTGTTCCGGTTAGATTCTGGTTGATCGCCATGTTGCCGTTCGAGCGGAACGTCACATTGTTCGCGCCAAAATTTTGTGCCTGGCTGACGCTGATTGCGTTCGCATCGTTCTGGAAGGTGACGTTATCGCGCCATGTATAGGCGGAGGAAATTGTTAGACCTGTATCATTCGTTGTGTTGCCGAAGATGATGTGGCCCCAGCCGTCATTAATATTATCCAGTTCGCCTGTGCTCAAGTGGATTGCATTCGCAAGCGCGATTCCGCCCAGTCTCAAGACGATGTTATCGCTGACGGTGGCGATGCTCAATGTTCCAGTTCCAATCAAATCCGCATTCAGCGTCAAGTCGTTATCAATCAGCAGCGTTAAATCATTGGCGCCCATAGTTTGATCACCGGCAATAGTAATTTTTCCGGTTCCGGACTTCAGGGTAAGATCGTCACTCCATGT
The DNA here is from genome assembly GCA_023150415.1 of Alphaproteobacteria bacterium. Taxonomy (GTDB): domain Bacteria; phylum Pseudomonadota; class Alphaproteobacteria; order Micavibrionales; family Micavibrionaceae; genus JAKLKY01. The sequence goes on from JAKLKY010000014.1 coordinate 22,316, forward strand.
ATAGGCGTTTGCAGTCAACAACTGTGTTGAAGCGCTGTTGCCGATGGTGATGCTGTCCCAGCCATTGAGAATATGGTTCAAGTCGCCAGTGCCAAGGCTAAACGCACCCGCGCCGCCGGCCAAGCCTACGGCGATATTATTTGCATTCGGTGTCATGGTCAGCGAGGCACCGCCCGCCTGCGCAGAAATATCAGCCGCGATGTCCACATCTGCTGCCGAGATGTTCAAGGCATTGCGCGCCGTGACGGCGGCGTTAATAATCACCTTGTTATGCGCCGAAAGGGTCAGTGAATGATCGGTGTTCCAGGATAGTGCATCGCTGATGGTGATATTGCCCTGCTGCGAGCCAGCGGCGAGCGTTTGAACGGTGATGTTGGCCGAGGCCAATGCGTTGACCAGCGTCGTAATGTTCAAATTCGATGTTGCATCTGCGGCTGTCGGTTCGAATGGTGAGCCGCCGGTCACGCTGCCGTCAGCAGCGTTGGAGATGACAATGTCGGTGGGGTCGAGCAGCAGACTACCGGTTTGCCCGTGATCGGCCAGGACGGATACGTCGCCATCAAAATCCAGCCAGTTTTTGCCGGATACTTCAACAAAGCCACCATCACCACTCAAGGCGCCGCCCTCGGCCATGATCGTGCCGTAGTAACGGTTTGTATCATCAGCCCAGACAATGACGCGGCCGCCGTCGCCGTTGGTCAATGCGTTTGCGTTGACAATGGCCGTGCCGTCAAAATAGGTGCGCGAAGCCGCTTGTGTGCCTGTGCCTTGGAAATCACCACCGATCAAGGCTTTCCCGCCGCCGACATCGCCAGAGACATCGATGGATGATCCTGCCATCATGCCGACGTGATCGCCGTAAATTTCAACGGTGCCGCCTTTTTCACCCGGATCACCGCCGGATGCATCCAGTGTGCCGTGGTTCAGGGCAGTTGAGAGGCCGCGTCGCGTTGTTCGTGTCCGGCCACGGGCATTAAGAACAATTTTCCCATCGACCATGCCGACGCTTCGTGCCTCAACGACACCGGTATTTATCACCAGATTATCAACCGTATCGCGCGCGGCAGCGGCCGTCATCTCCACAAGGCCGCCATCGGCATTTAATCGCCCTGTGTTTTTTGTTGCCAGCTGACGCGCGGGATGATCGTCGCTCACTGCAACGTTAATCAGGCCGTCACCGGCAAAATCCAGGGCAAAGGTATCACCCGAGGCCAGCTGCACTTTACCCATGCGGGCTTCGATGACGCCGTTATTCTCAACATTGGGCGCCACCATGCCGACCAAGCCAGCCTGACGCGCCGTAATCATACCGTCATTGATGATTTTTCCATTCGCGCTACCGGCAATATTGAATTTGTAGTTGCCGGCCATGAAATCATCATTCTTGATATCTGCCGTGCTGACCACCAGCGAGCCCACATCCACGCGCGATCCGCCACCGAAATAAACGCCGTTCTGGTTGATAATCGCGATATTGCCGTTGGCCGTGAGCGTTCCATTGATGCGGCTGGGGTTCGCATCATTGACGCGGTTCAAGGTAAAAGAGCTGCTGTTGGGCTGGATGAAATTGGTTGTTTCGCCGGCATCTATATTAAAGCTGCGCCAGTCGATGATTGCCTTGTCGGATGTCTGGTTGATATTCAACGTATTGCCGTTGGTCTGGAACGAGACATTTCCAGCCTGCACCGTAGGGTCCTGCGGATTGGCCATAGCCGATCCTGCCGCCAGCGTCATTACAGCAAGGCTAACCCCCAGTTTTAAAACGTTTTTTTTAGCTTTTGTAACGCTTTTCATTTTGTCCAGTCAAATTGAAAAAAATTTTAATAAAACCTCAATTTTTTCACTCCCTTTAATCATAAGGAAAAGACCTTTCGAAAGAGTTAAACACTTGAGAAAAGGCGAGTATTCTCAAGTATATTCAGGTGATCTAATGAATAGGGTCAGAGATTAAAACGCCATTTGCAGCGACATCAAGACGCGGGGATTATTGCCGTTGCCGGAGAGAGGATTTTCAATCGGGCGTGTCAGAGGCTGGGCGATGGTAAGATCAAGCTGTGCATTGGATCCCTGCTTCAGGCGGGCGCCGACACCGACGGAAGATCCTGATTCAGGCTCGCTTCCCTGATCTCGGTTCCATACCTTGCCGATATCGTAGAACAAATAAGGCTGTAGGACCGAATATTCCGGGTCATTGGGCATTTGAATGTAGTGATTGTAAAAAATCTCCGCCAGCATGCTCATGCCGCTATCGCCGGTAATCTCTGCGCTATCATAGGCGCGTCCGGTCGAATAGCCGCCATAGCCAAATTCTTCGGAGGAGAGGAGGGGAGAAAACGAGATCTGCCCGCGCGTATCGACGCTCAAACCAAAATTGTTCTCCAAGGCTTGTGTTGTCGTCATGCCCAGCTCAATTTTGCTGAAATCGCTATGGCCTTCGGCGCGCGAGAGATCGGGCGATCCTGTTTCACGGCTTCCAAAAATGTCCAGTCCCTGTTTCCAGGCAAGATTGATTGTGCTGCTGGTGCCGGCGCCCAGCGCGGATTCGTAATTCAAGCCTGCACGGAGAACACGCAGGCGGTCATCATAAAGCCGCGTATGCAGAATATCGCTTTCGACATTCTTGATTTCCAGTCCGGTATTCACAAACAAATTATTCGCGCGCGAGAGAATGAGCGGATAATCCAAGCCGATATCCAGCGCGCGATAACGGCTGTAAAGTTCCTGCTGCGTCAATGTAAAGCCCGGTTGGGAGCGGCTGTACTGTGCGCCCAAGCTCATCATCAAGCCCGATGGGGAGGCGGTGAAGCGGTCGCTGATGGAAAAGTAACTTAGTTCGCGGCGTTGCGTTGTCGTTGCGATGCTTGCTTGTAAAGCTCCGGGAAGAATGCCGCCGTGGGGAATGTAGGCGCGCGCAGAGCTTTGCCAGGCGCCGACGAATTTCGATCCGTAATTATCAATGCCGGCCGAGTACTGATTATCCAGTGTTGTAAAAACAACGTTAAGCCGTATGCCACCAATCGATTTCTCAGATGCGGCTGTGACGGATTCTAGATATCCCCGCGCCGATTGCCCGGTCAGGCGGTTGAGCAGTAAAAGCTGGCGCTCAAGATCATGAATGTTGAGCGGGCGATAGCTGAGAATCGTGTTCTTGATGTCCTGCACCGGAAACGGGGGAACATTCTTGCCTGTCAAAACAACTTCGCTGACATAGCCTTCTACAACTTGAATGCGGACAAAGCCTTTATCGATTTCCTGCTCTGGGACCACCGCACGCGACAGAATAAAGCCTGCATCGCGGTATTTCTGTGTAATCTGGCCGGCAAGGCGGAAGACATCCGCCACACTCACACTCTGACCGATTTTCGATTGCAACGGCTTCGCAAGTTCATTTTGTGGCCAAACGCTGGCGCCTTCTATAACGATACCGCGCAGAATGAACCGATATTGTTCGGCGCCTTCTGGAATTTCAAATTGGGTTTCTTCTGATTCTCGCGGAACTTCAATGCTGGGCCGCGCCTGCGGCAAGGGGCGCGAAAGCCGGTCTTGCGTGCGCGAAGGGTCGACCGAGGCGGGCACATTTTGTTGTGCCCATGCGGCGTTGATTCCGCCCCCGTCTAATAGGGCGAAGAAAAGAATAAACAGACACGCGCCGCGCTGTAAGAACCGGGACTGCAGAAACGACATGACGAAAGAGATCGCAAAAAGGGATTGTGGATATGAAGTTATCCACAATGATTCTAGCTGAAAAGCGGCGAAATTGTAAGCGCGAGCAGACCTATTTTCACGCTTTATGTTATCAAGCTCACACGATTGCCGGGCAGGCGTTTCAGGCGTCCGGCCAGTTCCAGCTCCAGCAGCAGAATTTGTGTCGCGGCAACGCCGATGGCGCAGGTGCGGACCAACTCATCGACATTGACCGCCTCATGGGAAAGGCTGGCGATAAGGCGTGTGCGCGCATCTTCCGGTGGCTCCTCGATCTCTGCTTCGGGCAGATCAAATACAGGAGCACGGGCGGGGGGTTCGGAGAGGCGCGGCTGGCCGCTGAAATTCATCAAGGATTCCAGGACATCCGTGGCGTTGCGGACCAGAGTCACACCTTCGCGGATCAGATGGTTGGTGCCTTCCGCGCGCGGATCGAGGGGGTGGCCCGGAACGGCAAAAACATCGCGCCCTTGTTCACCGGCCAGTCTGGCCGTGATGAGCGAGCCAGAGCGCAGCGTAGCCTCCACAATCACCACACCTTGCGACAGTCCGCTGACGATGCGGTTGCGCTTGGGAAAGCTCTGGGCAAAAGGTTTCTGACCCAGCGGACTTTCGGCAATGATTAACCCTTGCTCTGAAATTTCTTCGTAAAGCTTTTGATTTTCTTCGGGATAAACAACATCGATGCCGCCGGCCACAACGGCAATTGTGCCGCTTTCCAATGATCCCTGATGCGCCGCCGTGTCGATGCCGCGCGCCAGGCCGGAAGCGATCACTTGCTTCTGCCGCCCGAGATCACGCGCCAGAATTTCGGCGAATTTGCGCCCGTTGAGCGAAGCATTGCGTGCGCCAACAATCGCCACCGTCGGCTGGTTGAGCAATTCCCTGCGGCCCAGAACACTGATGACGGGCGGCGCGTCGTCAGTGGCGGCCAATGCAAGCGGATAATCGGGCTCACGCGCAATGATGATGTCCCCGCCGATTTTGCGCAGGGCTGCATATTCCTTTTCAACCGCGGTCACAGCAGGCGGGATCAGGGGCTTGGCGCGGCCGCCGCGGCGGGAAAGCTCGGGCAGGCGGTCTAGCGCCTGCGCAGCGCCACCGCAGGTTTCAACCAAACGATAAAAGGTGACCGGCCCGACATTCTCCGTCCGCGCCAGACGCAGCCAGGCCAGTTTCTCGGCCTCATCCACCGAAGACGTCACCAGACGCGGTTTGAATTTGAGCAGGGGCATGCCCCAGATGTACCACCATGAATAACGTTTGAAAACAAAGACTTCGAGCAGGACACGCGGAGGTTTATAACGGTGTCAAGAAAAGCACAATTTATTTTGACATAGAGTGAATAAATTGATATAAAAAAGATGAAAATTCAACAGATGGAGAATGGAAATGACTACGAACTTATCGGTACTTTTTGATATAATGGCAAAAGAATTAAAAGATAAGAAAATAGTTATAACGTGGGAAGGCGACTGCGATCTCTCAGACGTTGGCGAAGAGATCACATGTTTGCCCCCTATGCATGTAAAAGGCGATCTTTTTATATGCAACCTTCAAGTTGAGTCTTTGCCGGATAATATGACGGTTGACGGTACTCTCGATGCTGGTGGCTCGTATCTTAAAACCATCCCTGCTTCTTTAAAGGTAACAAATCTTAACTTAGACCAATCCAATATTGGAACACTGCCTGAGAACTTCAGAATTGAAGGATATCTCAATCTTAATACTACAAAAATTCGAGAGTTGCCTTCCAGTCTTTATGTAGGCGGCGATCTTTGTGTCGATTCCGATGTTAGGATTCCTGAGAGCGTTTTTATTGGCGGCAAACTTTTTATTGATAACAAACCACAGACCAAGCCTGACGCAGCACCGGCGCCGGCATAACGCGGTCTTTGCCTAACTTTCCTGTTTCTGCCCGATCTTTGGCTCCTGCCCGGCGAGCAGGCGGGTGATGTTGGCCTGATGGCGCGCCAGCACCAGAAACGCAATCGCCAGCGCGCCGTAGGCGGCATCAATGCCGTAGAAATACGCCACCAGCAGGGGACAAAGCGCAGCCGCGCTCATCGCCGCGAGAGAGGATAGACGCGTCACCGCCACCACCACAATCCAGATCAGCCCCACGCCCAGCCCGGCCAGCGGCGCCGCCATCAACAAAACGCCCAGGCCCGTCGCTACGCCCTTGCCGCCCTTGAATTTCAGCCACACGGGAAAACAATGACCGATCAGCGCCGCCAGCCCGACCAGCAGCAGCGCAAACGCCGTCGCGCCGGGCTGCACAATAACATAGGCTGCGATCACCGACGCGCCCTTGACGCTATCCAGCGCCAGCGTCGCCAAGGCAAGGCGTTTATCGCCCGTGCGCAAAACATTCGTCGCGCCGATATTACCTGATCCGATTGCGCGGATATCGCCGTGCCCGGCCAGTCTTGTAATCACCAGCCCAAACGGGATCGAGCCGACCAGATACGCAATTGCGAGGAAGATATAGAACATCAGGTTTACCTTTCAGGTTGAAAGAAGCATATCCAGTACTGCCATTCGTGTCGGGATGCCGTTGGCGACTTGTTTGAGGATGAGGCTGCGGCGCGGGTCTTCGGCGACATCGTCTTCCATCTGCATGCCGCGCACCAGCGGCCCCGGGTCCATCACCAGCGCGCCGGGACAGTATTTATCCAGTACGGCGCTGGTTAGTCCGTATTGCGCGAAATAGGATTCGGGCGAGGGGATGAGGCCGCGATCCATGCGCTCCTTCTGAAGCCGAATGGTCATGACGATGTCCGATCCGGGCAAGCCATCTTGCAGGGATGTGAATTTCGCAATATCCGGCGCCGGGAGTTGTTCAGGCAGTAAGGTCTCTGGTGCAATGACGCGAACACGCGCGCCCATTTGGGTCAGGAGAATCATATTCGACGCTGCTACGCGGCTATGGGCGATATCGCCGATAATGGTCACCGTTAAGTCTTTGAGGCCACCTTTTTCCTCGATCATTGTATACGCATCCAGCAGGGCTTGCGTAGGATGCTCGCGCCAGCTGTCGCCGCCATTAATGACTGGGCATTTCACGCGCTGCGCCACGGTGACGGGTGCGCCGAATTCACTGTGGCGGATCACCAGCGCATCTGCGCCCATCGCACCCAGCGTGTCGATGGTGTCGATGAAGCTCTCGCCCTTCGAGAGCGAGCTTGTATGCGGGTTCCAGTTGACCACCTGCGCCCCCAGCCGTTTGGCTGCGATTTCAAAAGATGTTAACGTCCGTGTCGAATCTTCAAAGAAAAGATGCAGTATAATTTTGTTATTCAGCCGTGTCTGATTCCAATCTCCGCTGCGTAGGGCCTGGGCGTAGTGATGGGTTTTATCGAGTAAGGCTGTGATCTGCGCCGGATTAAGATCGGAAATGCCAAGAAGATGTTTCATCGAACTGTCTATATTTGTCTTGTCTGTAATTGCTGCTAGAATATCGTCTGTATTTTTGAAATTCATCTGATTTTTTCTTTTTGCTAGTTTCATGAACGATTTTCCTCCGCAGGATCCCAAAGCGCCAAATTTCCCGTTGTCAGCGCGCAAGGGGCGTGGCTCTCTGTCTTTGGAAGGTGAGGAGGAGACAACAGGCCCGTTTTTCCGTGTTCTCAAGCGCGAGCCCCTGCTGGCCGAGAAAGACGGTTATCTGGTTCTGGTTGTAGATGAGGTTCTGGAGGACATGCCCAACTGGGTGGAATGGGATCCGGATCGTAACATTATTTCAATTACCCACATGGGCGGGGGCATTTTAGAAGCCCGACTGTATATTCCACCGGCCTATCTGGACAATCTACGGCGGAAACGCAAGCTTTTACTGGTTTCTAACAAGGCCGAGCAGGGGGATGAGAAGATCATGCACTATACCCCGTTTCTTGCAAAATGACCCCGAAATAGGGTATTATAAATTTAACGGTTTAAAATAATAAAACAAAGAGAGGGTGTTATGAATATAGCTGGAAATACGGCTTTATCACATATTGTTGATGCGGCTGTGGATACGGTTCCCAAGAATTTGCCAGGTGATTTTCTCGGTTATGTCGGTAGCTTTATGGGCGGTGGCCATGCCGTTGCGCCGGTTGCGATTTCAGCCAAGTTTTCCGGACCGACTCCGTCGGTCTAACCGATCACCCCTTGTTCTTTCAGGGCTTTAAGCTGCACCGGGTCAAGCCCCAGCTTTGCGGATAAAACATCCTCCGTATCTGCGCCCAGGGTCGGCGGCGCGCGTTCATAGCTCACCGGCGTTTGCGAGAGCTTCAGCGGACTTCCTACCAAATCAATCGGCTGCGGCGCCTTCTGGTGGGGCAGGGTGATTTTCATCGCGCGCGCCGCGATCTGCGCCATGCCAAACACATCCTTCATATTCTGCACCGGACCGCAGGGCACATCGATCGCATATAATCCATCGATCCATTGCTGGGTCGTTTTGGTTTTTAATATGGGGGTGATCAGGGCGTTGAGGGCATCGCGGTTTTGCACGCGGTTTTGATTGTGAATGAATCGTGGATCCTGCGCCCATTCGGCGTGCCCTAAATGTGTAGCGAAACGTTCAAACTGAGGATCGTTGCCGACAGCGATGATGATATGCGAATCACGCGTGGGGTAATCCTGATAGGGCACAATTGTGCTGTGGGCGTTGCCGACGCGCGGTGCCAGCTGCCTGCTGGTGAGATAATATTGCGCGATGTTGGTCATGGTCGCCAGTGTGCAATCGAGCAGCGCGACATCCACATGCTGTCCTTGGCCAGTTTTATCGCGATGGTTCAGCGCAGCCAGAATGCCGATCGCGGCATAGAGGCCGGTGAAAATATCGCTCACGGCAACACCCGCCTTGGTTGGTCTACCATCCGCAGGGCCGGTGGCCGCCATCAAGCCCGCCATGCCTTGCGCCAGAAAATCATAACCCGGTTCGCTGGCCAGGGGGCCATTCTGACCAAAGCCTGTGATAGAGCAGTATATTAGGCGAGGAAATTCATCCTTAATCTGAGAATAGGCAAGACCATATTTCTCCAGCCCGCCAACCTTGAAATTCTCAATCAGCACATCGGATTGTGCGATGAGCTTATGGATCAGCTTTTGCCCTTGCGGGTGTTTGATATCAATCGCCACCGAGCGCTTGTTGCGGTTGCATGACAGATAATACGCGCTCTCATGCGTGTCGTGACCCTGCGCGTCCTTCAGATACGGAGGACCCCACTTGCGGGTATCGTCGCCTTCGCCGGGTTTTTCGATTTTGAGAATCTCCGCCCCCAGATCGCCTAAAATCTGCGTGCAAAACGGCCCCGCCAAAACACGGGAGAGGTCGAGAACGCGAAGGCCGGATAAGGCGCGCTGGGTCATGGCCTCAACATAAGGGGCCAAAAACTATTTTCAATCGCCATATACATGAAAGCGCTGATGATCCCGATGATAAACCCCGGCCCGGCGGGCAGGGAGAAATGCTTTAAGGCTGGCCACTGCTTGCTTTTTACCCGCACAATCACGGCGAGGGCAAAGCCGTGTGCTAACCCCGCCAATGCGCCCAGCGTAATTGCCAGCAGAATATAATGCGGCCCCAGCCACAACCCCGCCGCGCCCAGCAGCTTCACATCGCCCAATCCCAGCGTGTCTTGTTTATAGATGCGATTGGCTATCCATCGTATGACATAAAGAAAGCCGCTGCCGATTCCCAATCCCAGAATGAGGCTAAGTGGGCTTAGAATCAGGAACCCCAATATTGTATGAAAAACGATACCCAGCGTGCCGAAACAGGCCACCCACACATCCGGCAACAACCGCAGCCGCAGATCAATCACACAAAGCCTTAGCAAAACAGCCATGGCCGCCGTCAGGCAGAGCAGGATAAAAATCATCATAGCCGGAACTATTCTTTTCCTTTGAAGTCTGATTCCTTTCCCGGTAATATTAAAGAAAGTTTTTGATTTGCGTAGTTTATCTTTCCCTGTTTCTTTTTTCTTCCCTCATTCTTTTCTTACAGCGTGTCGATGTCCGAATCTAAAAAAATCCTGGTCGTGGAAGATAACGACTTTGTGCGTATGCAAATTGTACGTTTCTTGCAGGCAGAGAGCTATGACGTCATCGAGGCGACCGATGGTCAAAAAGCCCTCGATAACATGAGCGCCGATATCGCCATGGCGATAGTCGATGTGCGCATGGAGCCGATCGACGGTTTTGAATTCATCCGCGCCATTCGTGGCCGGAATTTAAATACCCCTGTGGTTCTGGTGACAGGCGATCAAAATCCCGATCTTTTGAATGAATCAGCCAAATGGAATGTTGCGGCGGTGTTGATGAAACCCGTGCAGAAGGAAAGGCTGATTAAAACCGTTTCGCGCACGCTGCAGCCACGCGGCAGGATGGCGACATGATCAAGCCCGGCCGCAGCTCTGTTCTTTCCACATTGGCAATCGCCTTGCTTGTGGGCGGTTGCGCCGATGTGGATGTGCCTTCAGCGCGTAACTTGAGCATTCCTTCGCCGTCCATGGCCGCCAAGCGCCAGCCTGCAATCAATGAAAAACCCGATAGTGTTGTCTATCTGCCCCTGGGTAGCGACGTCCTGGTGCCGGAAGTGAGTGAAGGTCTGGCCTTGCCATCAACACCGGTCGGGCCGTTTGAATTGCGATCGGAAACGCTGGCTGGTGCATTGCAGCTGATCCTTGCCGATTACGAGATGCCCATCGCGTTTGAAAGCAACGAAGGTCTGACCCGCACGGTAACGGTTTCCAACTTGCGCGGGCCGCTTAATCAGGTGGTTGAGCGCGTCTGCAGTCTGGCTGATCTATACTGCGCGTTCGAAGATGGAACGCTGGTGGTGAAGGAAACGCAGACATTCACCGTTGTTGTGCCGCCCATCACCGACGGCGAGAACGATGTGCTGGCCACCATCGCCAAGGGCGTGGAGGCGATTACCGGCTCGTCCCCGATCACGGAATCCACGACGCGCAGCATTATCTATCAAGCCACCAGCCGCACCGCAAAAGATATCGAGCGGTATTTCCAGCGCCTACGCGCTAGCACAGCGCTGATCGTTTTTGAAGTCTATATCTGGGAGGTTGAGCTGAACTCTGCCAATGCCACCGGCATCGACTGGAGCAAGATAGACACCTTCGGCAAGTTCAATATGGGGATCGATATTCCTGGCGGGACTGGTCTGGCCAATGCCGTAAGCATCGGCTTGCCGACCACGGGCGATGTGGAATTTGGCGGTTCGGATGTTTTTGAATTCATCTCCACATTTGGTGCTGTGAAAACGATTTCTCAGCCGCAAATCACCGTTCTGTCCGGAAGCGAAGCCACTTTGCGCGCAGCCAGTACAACACCTTATATTTCATCACTTACGCGCTCGGTAGACGAAGGACAGGTGGTTGTCTCCACCGAGACGGACACCGTGGACACCGGTTTTACCATGACGATCAACAGCGCGTGGGATAATGCGACAATCTATGGAACAATCGCAATCGAATTGCAGGAGTTTCTCGATTTCACCGATTTCCCAGTGCAGGATGATGAGCTAAGCCTGCCCAACACCACCGAGCGCGAACTGACCACCCAGGTGCGCATACGGCCCGGCGATTCCTTGCTGATTGCCGGTTTGGTCCGTGAAACGGATGCGTTCTCGAAAGATGGCCTTGGCTTTAAAGATCCTTTGATCCCGACCAGCCGCGATACGGAAAGCACGAATTCCGAGTTGGTTATCCTGCTTAAGCCGCGCGTGATTGTTTACACGAACGATCAGCCGGGTGAACTCAAAGATGAGGTCGTAAAGCCAAGCTTGCCCGGCAAGGTGATGAGCCCGGCGCAAAGTCATTCGCAGAAAAAAGAGGATGTGAAACCGGGCGGCAGCATCGCGCCGGATCTTCTTAATCCCACAGGAGCAAAGAAGAGGCCATGATCACGCAAAGAAACATTTTTGCGCTGTTTGTGATGCTGCTCCTGCTGTTGCAGTTGCCACGTTTTGGCATGGCAGCACCCGAGGCTTACGGTCAGGTTCCTGGACTTGATGACCCCAGCGCACGGTCCGGCACGGGCAGCGCAACGGGCGGCCTTGTGCCTGTGGTGGAAAAAATAGAAGCTGGTTCGCTGGCGCTGGGCGCTACGGCGCAGGTCGTAGTGCGCTTCCGCAATGATGGTGGCCAGCCTGTGCAAACAGGCGTAATTCGTCTTTATCCATCCTCGAATGTCTCTGCGAATGTTTCGCTCAATCAATGCGAAAGCGAGCCTTTGCCCAACGGCGCGGAATGCGCGATTGCACTTTCCGTCAAGGCGTTGCAGGCCGGCGCTTGGCGCGTGGAGATGCTGATGACCCACAATGGTCGAACACGCCTTGTCACCGCGACGATTTCAGGAACGGTTGAAAGCAATGATGAAGCCGCCAAGCGTATGACCAGTGATCTGGAAGCGTTGCCGGAATCGCTGGATTTTGAAAGTCTGACCGAAAGTCAGACACTGACAAAATCAATTACCTTGCGCAATATTACCTCCAACCCGATTGAAATCGGCGAGATCTATATCGATTCCAGTGATGTGTCTGGCCTAACCCTCAAAACCCAATGCAAGACATTGACACCGGGGCAAGCGTGTATCGCTACGATTAACTGGTCGCCGAAAATGGCGGGCCGTTCAGCTGGGGTTCTCGTGGTGCGTCATAACGGGCCAACAGCGCTGACGAGCGTGCCAATCATAGGCACTTTTACACCGGCGGCAACAACTGCAGCCGAAGTGTTTCCCAAGGCGGTACCCGGTCGGGGTTTGCTTGTATCCTCGCAGGACAAGATTGAATTCGGCGATGATGTTAGCACAGCGTCCACGATCACAGCCTCGCTTGTGAATATTGGCGACGCTCCGCTGACGATCAAGGATATTCGCATCGCGGGATCGGATAATGGCCTTGGTTTTAAATCGGGCGGCTGCGCCCGTGGCACGGTTTTGAATCCGATCGAGGCTTGCCCGCTGACGGTCAGCTGGTCGCCGACGCGTGTGGGCGACTTGCGCGACGATGTGCAGATCCTTCATGACGGCGCGCGCGGGGTGATGGTGTTGCCGGTCATCGGACAAGCAACAGCCACTGTAAGCCCCGATCAAAAAGCGATCGTCCTGACCGATGACGGCAGCAGCGAAGGCTTTGATCTCAACGTCCCCATGACGCCGGACCAGATCGAAGCGGCCCTGGCGGGCAAGGGCTTGCCGCGCGCGCCACGGGTTGTCAATGCTGCGGCGGCGCTGGATGGATACAAAATTACATCTTTTGGCAAGGATCGCGCCATTATTAACGGACCCGGCGGCAGCCGCCTGGTCTTCGATCAGGAGGAAGTCAGCCTGGGTGGGGTGCCCTGGTTTGTGGTGATGAAGAAGGAAGGCATAGAATTTCTGCACAACGGTCAGCGCGTATTGTTGCTTTTTGACCGATCTTTATCTTCTCTTAACCGTGTTTCGGCATCATCAGGCGATGCATCCAGCAGTACCTCGACATCTCAAACAACGTCAGAATCAACGCAGTAAACCATGAGCGAAGAGGTCAAAATCAGCGAGCATCAACAGGCCCGCCGACGCTCTCGTGGCGGCGAAGGGCGCGAGCGTTATCTGGATATGGTCCAGCGCGAGCGCGCGCTGATGCTGGAGCAGGGGATCGCCCGTTCCACCGAGCAACTTCTGGATATGGCGGGTGCTGCCGCGCCACCTTCGGAAGAACAGGATCAGGGCATTAAGGATCGCGCCACAGGCGATCAGCTGCGCGCGATTTTGCCCGTACAATCTTGGCTGCCGTTGAGCATCCATCTTATCAGTTTACGTGACAAGGTTCTGCGGATTGCGCCTCTGCGTGATCTTAGCGAGCGCCAGATCGAAGCGTTACTGTCCACGGCCAATCGTTCAGGGTTGAATGTTGAGCGTATCGAGATCGAGGTCTGGGACCGCAAAGAACTGATCGACACGCTGCGCGCAGTGCATGATCTTTCCGCAGACCGTTGTGAAAAGACGCTGGCGCTCTGGCTGGCCGACAGCGATAACGGTCTTTTGCTCAATCAGTTTATGCGCGATATGCTCTCCGAAGCTTTGCAAATGCGCGCCTCGGATATTCATCTGCTGCAGGATAACAACAGCGAAACACCCAACTGGATTCAATATCGCATTGACGGTGATCTTCTGCCCATGCATCTTCTGCCGGCCGAGGAAATGGCGCGACTGACGACATTGCTCAAGCGCGATGCGGGCCTGAACTTCGGTGACCGCCTGACGCCCAAGGACGGGCGCTTTGGCTTCATGTGGCAAGGCCGGTCGATCGACGTGCGCGTCGCCGCCGGCCCGCAGGCGCAGGATGGGGAAAAATTGACCCTGCGTCTGCTGGATCGCGCTGCGCTGAAAGGGTTTGATGAATTGTTCCGCCGACATGAGGACGTGGCTGATTATTTAGCCCGCCTGTTATCGCCCGATATCAAAGGCGGCGGCGGGATGATCTTGCTATCGGGTCCCACAGGCTCGGGAAAAACAACGACATTATATGCCTGTGTGCAACAGATCGATCGTCGGCGCCGCCATGTTCTGACGATCGAAGATCCGATTGAATACGAGCTGCGCTACGCGACGCAATGGCAAGTGCGCCCCGGCATGCCCGGCGGGGAATTCCCGGATTTGATCCGCGCCGCGATGCGTCATGATCCTGATTACATCGTCATCGGCGAGTTGCGCGATAGCGCCACCGTTGAAACGGCGTTGCGTGCTGCGGAATCGGGCCATACGGTGATCTCCACCGTGCACGCGGATACAGCGCTGCAAACCTTTGAACGTATGCGCTCCCTCATGCCGCATGAGCGCGAGCGCTCTTCCACCTTTACGCTCTCGCAGCAGGTGCGCGCGATTTTAAACCAGCGCCTTGTGCGTACGCTGTGCCAAGGTTGCGCGCATAAGATGCGGGCGGGGGAAATTCTCAAGCCGGAAGAAATGGAAATTTATAATATTCAGGAGAATACGCCGGTGCGCCGCCATAACCCGAGTGGCTGTGATCTTTGCAACCGCACGGGCATTTCAGGTCGTACGCTGTTGCTTGATGCGCTTTTGATTCCTTTAGGTCCTTCACAGCGAATTCATATCTATGAAGCGTTGATGTCGAATGTAAACAGCATGGCGCATACCGATGGCGTCATCGTTCACACCCGGCGCGAGGGATTGATTGATCTGGTCGTCAGCGGTCTGATCGATCCCAAAGTCGCGCTTTCGTACATCGAGGAATAACCCGCCATGCAGCAATGGGTTGCCGAAATAGCCTACGAAACCACATCAGGCCCGCGGCGGAGCGTTGAATCGTTTTATCTGCCAACACCGGATGATGTACGTGCTGCCATTACCAAAAAGGGTGGGTATGTTTTGTCGATCCGGCCGCATGAGCGTTCATCGCTGGAGCGTCTGCTGGCGCGTTCCAGCTGGTGGCAAGTGCAGTTGTTGCGTGGCATTCAGTTTCGTTCGACATCCACTTCGCCCGGCGTGGCGTTGTGGAAAATTATTCAGGCCGAAACCAATCCGCGGCGGCAGAATATTCTGGCGCCCGCGCGTGAGGCGCTCGCGCGTGGTCTTGGTATTATTGATGCGTTAAAGGCGCTACAGATTTTCGACCATGGAACATTGGCCATCCTTGCGGGCAGTGAACGCGCCAATCGCCTGATTGAAGGCATTCCGCACGCCATTCATTCGATCACGCAAAAACGAAAAAATGCTCGCGCTGTATGGGGCACGATGGGCTGGCTGGCGTTCGACGTTTTTACGATTGTTTCCTCGCTGTGGGGCGGGAAGGATATGATCTTGAAATGGTTCCGCGACAACCCGCCCACCGAGCCTGAAGAGCTAGAGAAATTCAATCGCGTGGTTGGGAACCTTGAATTAACATGGGATGTGCTGATTTACATTGCTGTGGGCATGGCCGTCTTTATGGTCTGGTGTGGTTTTTCGTTCTGGATTAACCGCGGCAAAAAGGACTGGACCACAGCCCGGATCGTACGAAATATTCCCATGATAGGGGCGTATTTACGCGACTTGGCCTTTGCTGATTCCATGTTGGCGGCTTCGCGGATGTTGCGCGGAAATGTTCCCATCAATGATACGCTCGAACAATCGGCCGAAGCGTCTTCTGCGCCCGATGTCGCGCGTTATTGGGAAGATTGTCTGCAGGATCTGAGCCGGGGGGTATCGCTGGGTGCTGCACTCGATCGCGCACCCCTGACGCGCGGCGAGCGTCTGGAATTCGCCAGCTTGTCCGATCTGGATCAAGTTGCTACTGTTATGGAGTCTGTTTCTGAAATGCGCGCTGCGGCCGCGCGCACCAAACATTCTTTGATTGTCTGGCTGGCGTTTGCTTTTACGGGTGTCTTTTTGGCTCTCGCATTTGGAAGCGCCATTTACGCGCTGACGGTTATGAACATGAGCTTGGATTCCATCATGGGCGGCCTGATGGAAGGGGCGGTGTAGGGACCATGAAGGGAAGAAGGCAATGATGATTGGAACAGAAGGAACAGGCATTCCTGCGGCCCCGGGCCTGAGCGGAGCACCCCGTGGCCCCGGCGCACGACCGAAACCGGGCGTGGCCGATTTTCTTGCCAAGGAAGCAAAAGGCTTTAAGTCGAATCTGGATGCCTACCTGCCGCAAGATCTCGTTGGCGGGTCTGTGCCGCACGTTCCGGGCACGGAAGAAGAGGCGGTCTGGAATGCAGCTTCGCAAGCCTGCAGCACGGAGAAAATTCATTTCTGTTTTACGGTGGATCAGGGGCGCGTTTGGTATTTGGCATGCCCTTCATCGTCGTTAGCATCGAATCCCGACAGCTGGTGCCCGTTGGCTGCCGCTTTGCCCGGCAACAGCGAGTATTGGGACCGGGAAACTGTTTATCTCTTTGAACAGGAAGGGGTGGCCTCGGCCTTGCGCTGGGACCCGGAAACCGGGCGTATGCAGGTTTTTCTGGGCGCTTCGCGAACAATCTTGCCGCGTGTGCAGTCCATGGATGCGAATTTCGTCACCATCAATCCCGATGTGGCCGATATCGTGCCCTGGCGCAATCGAATGCTGATGACGGAAAAGCTCTCCCGCGCGACCGCGCGCATGCTGCTGCTCAGCGGAATGCTGGTCGGGTTGATCTGCACCTGTGTGCTCATCATCAATTATCTTTCAATCAATTTCACCGAGCGCAATCTTGCGCAGATTAAGCAACAAACCGAAGAAGCTTCCAACGATCTGATGATCAAATCCTATTCGGCCATGCAAAGCGATACGATCAAGCACATGGTTCGGGTTCAGGAATTACTCGATCAACTCTCAGCCGTAGACGGCACGCTGGTTCGCTACGAAGTCAAAGGCAAGAGTGTAGAATGGGAAGCCTTGATTCCGCCCGCTTTCGCCCAGAATTTTGGTGAGCCGCAAGGGCTGGCGCCGGATGGGCGTGCTCGTGTCAAAAATTCGAAGTAACGTATTGAAATATAACCAATATTACCTAAAGACCCAAGCGAAATTACATGGTATAATAAAAGCGTAAGGCAGACCTCATGAATCCCTCTCGTTTCATCGCCGCTCTGGATTTTAAGGCGCTCAAATCGTTCGATTGGCGCTCATTGCAGAAATTCGCTAATCCGCGCGTTGCGGATGATTTGAACAGATTTTTGGAAAAGCTGCCGCAGAATGCAGGAAAAACGGTTCTCGTAGCTGCCGGGATCGCCTGGGCAGCGGCTGGTGCGATCGGCCTGTATACCACTGTGCAAATCCAGAAAATGACAGACTTGCAAGCCAAGCTGGAAGAGGCAGAAGCCATAAAGCCATTAGTGCCTGTTATTACAGAAACCGCTGTGAAGGCAGAGGATGTCAGAAGCTTTGTGGATAAAGCAAAGAAAATTTATACCGGGTTGGAAATTAGTGGACGTGACAACACGGTGCAGGTCACGGCCAAATCTACGGGCGCTTTTGGCCAGTTTCGCGAGGCTATCGGCCATGTCTTGAATGGCGGGACGGGCTGGCGCGTGAGTATCGAGTCGTTATGCATCGGCCGGGAATGCAAACCGAACCCGTTGTCGGCATCTTTTAAAATTAATAAGGTTTCCGTCGACAAGCCCACATAATATGATAGCTTAATTACAGGAGTTTTTATTTCGATGATTCTATCCTCATATTCAAAACATACCCGCGAATGCGGAAACGTCTTGTTTCTTATTCTGATTGCTGTGGCTCTGTTTGCGGCGCTTTCTTACGCTGTCACACAATCGTCGCGCAGCGGCGGCGGCGACGCGAACAGCGAGACAAACCTGATCAACAGCGCCCAAGTCACGCAATATCCTGCGGGTGTGCGCACCTCCATCATTCGTATGATCGTATCGAACAATGTCTCTGCGGATGAATTGGAATTTAACACGCCTTCTACATTTGGAACGTGTACATCTTCCGGCATTTATTGCGTGTTCCATCCCTCCGGCGGCGCGGCAACTTATGCCTTGGGACCGTCGGATGTTGCCGACAGCGGCTCTGCTCAGGCCTGGGTTTTTAATGGTGAGAATGAAGTTAATCTGCTTGGAACCAGTGATGGCGCTGATGACCCCAGTGCCACCGAAGCAGAAATCATCGCCTTCCTGCCGAACGTCAAAACAGCGATCTGCAAGAAGATCAACGGGGAGCTTGGCTTGGGGACAGGCACACCGCCTACCGAAACCAACATCAACGTCACAACGCAAATGACCAACGGCGTTGGCATGGTCAGCGGCGCGGCTGGCGGGACCATTGGCGGTGACGTGGCGGCCCTTGATGGGCAGGCCTTTGGGTGCTTTACGCAAGGCGCAGCAAACTATTATTATCACGTCCTGATCGAACAATAATGAACCCTCTCGATCAACTGCAGCGCGGCTCGGCTTTGGTTTACATCCTCATCGCCATTGCTTTGCTGGCTGCGCTGACCGTCACGTTCATGCAGCCCTCCAGCCAGCAAACCACGGCGCAAAATACCTATCAGGTGCAATCTGATCTGGAATCGCAAATCAATGTTATTCGCTCGGCCATACAGGAATGCGTTCTAACCTATCCGCGCGGCGATACCACAATCGACAATAGCGGCGGTGGGACGGATCCCGGCGCGCGGCGTAATTACCCCATCGCGCCCAGTTCAACCCATTATGACGGACCCCCGGCGGCGACCATTGGCAAAACGGCGACGCGTCTGGCGCGTGATATTCGTTGCCCCGGGAACCAAGATGGGGCGAATGAGAATGATCACGCCATGATCTTTACCGGGGCGACCGGAAAGTTTCTGGGACCGCAACCGGCACTTTTCAATGATTGGCAATATTACAATGGCACTGACGGCGTGTTTTTTTGGATTTCAACCAGCAAAACAGATGCATTCCTTGAAACGGCGCTGAACAAGCTTGATGAAAAATTTTCGGAATGCGAAGCCGATGTTATTGATGGCGCGGCTGCCCTTGATAGTGACACCACTGTTTCCTGCGCGGCGTCGAACCTTTGTTTTCGTGTGCGGGTGATGACCCTTTCATCCGCTGTTTATAATGGTGATACAGACGGCGATGAAACTGCGGCTGGATGTTGAGGTGTGGCAGAAACCTACAAGTAAAAAAGGGCGCACCGATACTGATGCGCCCCTTCTTGCAAAATTAAAATCAGAATTAGCGTGAGTAAAACTCCACCACCAGATGCGGCTCCATCTGCACGGCATAGGGCACTTCCTCCAGCTTCGGTACGCGCAGGAACGTGGCCTTCATCGCGCCGTGATCGACGTCCAGATAGCCTGGCACATCGCGCTCGGGCGATTGTACGGCTGTCATCACCATTGGTAATTGGCGCGATGATTCACGCACCGTAATCACATCGCCGTCCTTGACCAGATAGGAAGGAATGTTCACAGCCTTGCCGTTCACCAAAATATGCTTGTGATTCACAAACTGACGTGCGGCGAAAACCGTAGGCACGAATTTAGCGCGGTAGACGACGGCATCCAGACGGCGCTCCAGCAACCCCACCAGATTCTGGCCGGAATCGCCGCGCAGACGCACAGCCTCAAAGTAATAGCGGCGGAATTGGCGCTCGCCAATGTTTCCGTAATATCCTTTTAATTTTTGTTTTGCCATCAACTGCGTGCCGTAATCAGTCGGCTTCGGGCGGCGGGCGCCGTGCATGCCGGGGCCGGTCTGGCGTGTGTTATGGGGGGATTTGGGACGACCCCAAAGGTTGCAGTTCAACCGACGGTCGATCTTGTGTTTGGCTTGTTTGCGTTTTCCGCTCATATGTTTTCTCCATTTGGTTGTCCCGATTGCCCTTGAGAGGATTGAAACCGCGCTTTGCTTTACTGTTTTTGTATTGCTTTATGCGCGTTCAACGCAGGCCATGCCCGCTTTTCGGGAATGAGCGTTTTAACCATATTTTGCCCGTTCTCGTCAAGAGATAAAGAAACACTTGATTTTCATCTCAAGCAGCCCTTATAAAGCTCTGTCTTAAGCAGTCGTGCTTTTTTGCACGGCGGCAAACAGGTCCCCTTCGTCTAGAGGCCTAGGACACCTCCCTTTCACGGAGGCGACACGGGTTCGAATCCCGTAGGGGACGCCAGTTATCAAAATAACCCGATCCAATACAATCCAAAAAACATAGACAAAACAAGGGTTTTAAGGCATGATGGGCCTTAAGCAACCCGATATAGTCTCATATTGTCCAAGAAATATGGGGGCCTTATTGGGGGCTTTTAAGAAAGCCTAAAATCAGGAGGCCCCCAAATGAAGTTAACCGCCAAAGCTTGTGAAGCCGCAAAGCCCCGTAAAACAGCCTATAAACTGTTCGATGGTGGGGGCCTTTATCTGGAAGTGAGGCCCCCAAATAGTAAGCTTTGGCGCTTAAAATACCGCTATCTTGGAAAGGAAAAAAAGCTGTCTATTGGGGAATATCCCGTCATTACGCTTGCCGATGCTAGAAAACATCGTGATGAAGCAAAAAGGCTTTTAGCCAATGGGCATGACCCATCAGCCGTGAAGCAGGAAATAAAGCAAGAGCGCATTCAGGAGGCTGGCAATACTTTTGAAACTATCGCGCGTGAATGGCACAAGCATAAAGAGCTGGAATGGTCGGCAGTCAATTCTAAAATCGTCATAGAACGCCTAGAGCGCGATGTCTTTCCAGAAATTGGCAAATACCCGATTAAGATCATCACGCACAAGATGCTTCTGGATTTAGCCAATTCGGTTAAGCAACGCGGGGCTAATGAATTGGCCAAGCGTATCATTCAAATGTGTAGGCATATTTATCGCTATGCGATTGTCACGGGCCGCGCCAATAAAAATATTGCCGAAGATTTAAAGGGAATGATTAAACCCAAGCCGCAAGGCCATTATGCCGCTATCGAAGCCAAAGATTTGCCACAATTCATGGCGGATTTACGAGACCATAAAGCCAAATTAAATCGTCAAACATATCTGGCGGTCAATTTCATGATGCTCACGTTTGTGCGGACAGGCGAGATGATTAGGGCGCAATGGAATGAATTTGATTTTAAAGAAAAAACGTGGCTCATCCCCGCCAGCCGCATGAAAATGAATAAAGAGCATCTTGTCCCCCTATCCCGCCAAGCCATAGAAATTTTGCAAGAGCTGCGCGAGCTTCACAATCATCCTGTC
>JAKLKY010000015.1:0-257 GCA_023150415.1 Alphaproteobacteria bacterium
GATCGCGTGCGAATTTTGCCTGCGCTTCGAGCTGCATACGCTCCCCGTGTACTGGGATAACAATCTGCGGTCGCACCCATTGATACATGTCTTGAATTTCATCGCGGCAAGGATGGCCCGAGACATGGATATTATTCTCCGTATTATAAGGCGCTACAACACGGATACCCGCGCCAATCAGGTTATTCTTGACCGCGCTGATGTCACGCTCATTACCTGGAATGGCACGCGCCGAAAATATCACCGTATCGCCCATG
>JAKLKY010000015.1:267-19896 GCA_023150415.1 Alphaproteobacteria bacterium
GAAACTCGCCACGCGATATCTTGGCCAAAGCCGAGCGCTGTTCCCCCTGTGAGCCCGTCACCAGTAGCAAAACCTCCTCATCACGCAAGTTGTGCAAATCGTCTTCGCTGGCGAAATCCGGCACACCCTTGAGAAAGCCGCAATCAATTGCCGCGCCGATCATTCGGTGGATCGAACGACCCACCGGCACCACGCGGCGCCCGCATTTCTGCGCCGCGCGTGAAATCGCAATCATCCGTGCGATGTTAGAAGAAAAAATCGTGACGGCGATGCGCTGCTTGCATTTGCGAAATTCTGCTTCGAGCCCGGCTTCAACTTCGCGCTCCGACCCTGCACGCCCCTCAACCATCGCATTGGTGGAATCGCCGATATAAGCCAGAATACCCTTATCACCCACCGCGCGAAACAAATCGGGATCTGTGATCGCGCCCATAATCGGCGTGGGGTCAAGGTTCCAATCACCGCTGTGCAGCACGCGACCATACGGCGTACCAATCACCAACGCCGCCGCATCCGGCACCGAATGTGCCACCCGCAGGAACTGCACATCAAACGGGCCGAGATTCACCTGACCCATGGGCGGGATGACATTGACCGTAGGCATGCGGCGCATATTGGCATCCTTGAATTTCTGGATCAAAACCTTGGCCGTGAATTCCGTGGTGTAAATAGGACAACCCAGACGCTCCCACAAATGCGTCACCGCGCCGATATGGTCTTCATGCGCATGGGTGATGATCAAGGCTTCAAGCCGCGCTTTATTATCCTCCAGACTTTGCGGATCGGGCAGCAGCAAGTCGATGCCCGGAAAGCGCTCATCGGCGAAGCCTAGCCCGCAGTCAACCGCCAGCAAGCGCCCGTTGCAAACATAGACGTTCAAATTTACGCCGAATTGCTCAGACCCGCCAAGCGGCACAAAATACAAAGCCTGATCGGCTGGGAAGTTACGCATGATTTAATTTTTCCTTTTTTGAGAATGATAAACAAGATTAATGCCTTTGAGCGTCAACGCATCATCCACCTTTTGGATGGCTGGCATATGCGCGGCAAATAAAGTGGCCAGTCCGCCCGTGGCCAGGACGAACGGCCTGGCGCCAAGTTCCTTCGTAATGCCGGATAAAATGCCCGCGATCAAACCATGATAACCCCAGAAAATGCCTGATTGAATGGCCTGCTTGGTGTTGGCCCCGATCACGAATTCAGGCTTTTCAATCGCCACGCGCGGTAGTTTTGATGTCGCGCGGCTCAGCGCGTCGACGGATAGATGAATGCCCGGCGCAATCACCCCGCCACAATAAGCGCCGTTCTGGTCAATCACATCGAATGTCGTCGCCGTGCCAAAATCAATCACGATGGCTGGGTTCTGATAGAAGGCTTTCACCGCCAGCGCATTCACCAGACGATCTGCTCCGACTTCCTCCGGCTTGTCGAGCTTCAGCGCGCGGATCCTGCTTCAGATAAGTGCGGCAGAAACTGCGGATCTGAAAATCGGACTCTGGCACGACCGAAGCGACCATCACGCCTTCCATCGCCTGCCAGTCGAGATCGCAGGCCTTGAGCAGCGGCAACAAAAACGCGGCGTATTCATCGCTGGAGCGTGTTCGCAATGTGCTTTGGCGCCAGCTCTGAATCATGGCCTCGCCTTCAAAAAGCGCAAAAACGATATTGGTGTTGCCGATGTCGATAATCAGGTGCATTTAAATAAAGATCTCTCCTGCGCTGACTGTTTTAAGCGTCCCGTCCGCAAAGCGCAACAAAAGCTTACCTTCTGCGTCCAGGCCAGCAAACCCACCCTCATGGTAAAACTGCCCGTCGTGAGCGCGTATAGGCGAACCCGCCAAGGGTAAAAAGTGCTGTAACAGGCTGAGAACAGGCGAAAATCCCTGATTTCTCCAGAGAGCATAAGCCCGGCGCAGCGCCTCCAATGCACTGTCGCGAACCACCTCAAGCCTCGCACGGTTGCCGTATTGATCCAGACACGTTGCGGTTTCCAGCGGCGCGGCGGCCACATTCAGTCCGATCCCCAGCGCCGCCCATTCCACGCGGCCCTCGCGCACCCCTCCGGTTTCGACCAGAATGCCCGCACATTTGCGTCCATCGATAAGCACATCGTTCGGCCATTTAACGACAGGGCAAACAGAAATCAGACTTTGAACCGTCTGGGCCAGCGCCAAACCTGCCAGCAAGGCAATCTGCCCGATATTCTGCGGCGCACATTGAGGCCGCAATAAAACGGAGAGAAATAAATTACCCGCGCTGCTTTCCCATGTGCGGCCCTGTCGTCCGCGTCCCGCCGTTTGTTGCAGCGCTTGTACGGCCAGGCCCTCATCCTGACCGGTCTGTGCTGCTTCTTTGATGAAATCCTGCGTACTGGCAAGCGTGGAAAATACCTCAAGCCGCCAGTCCACGTTAACGGCCCGGGAAAAGAGCTGCAGCCGCAAGCTGGGTGCTGTCGATAAAGGCGCTTGGGCTTAAAATAAAGAACAGCACAAAGGCAACAGAGCAGGCAAGGATGAAACGCTGCGGGCCGCTCAGAACGTTTAGATCAAGCATCAGCACTGCTTCGTCAAAGAACATGACCTTCACAATGCGCAGATAGTAATAGGCCGCGACAACCGAAGCTACGACACCAAAAATGGCCAGTGCATAAAGCTCGGCCCCGATGGCTGCTTGAAAAATCATCAGCTTGCCGAAGAAACCGGCGAAGGGCGGAACGCCCGCCATGGAAAACATCAAAATACCCAACGCATAGGCCAGTATGGGTTGGCTGCGCGACAGGCCCGCCAGATCATCAATGCGCTCGACGCTGCGTCCGCCGCGGCGCATGGCCATAATCACCGCGAATGTTCCGGCCGTCATTGCCATGTAGATCAGCATATGCAGCAAAACAGCATTAATACCGCCTTCAGACGCAGCGGCCACGCCAATCAGCGCATAGCCGATATGGCCGATGGAACTATAAGCGATCAGCCGTTTGATGTTGCTTTGGGCAATCGCGCCAAACGCGCCGACAATCATCGACATCACCGCCAGGAAGATGATGATTTGCTCCCATTGCGGCACAAGATAGGCAAAAGGTTCAAACAAAATGCGCATCAGGAGCGCCAAAGCCGCCAACTTCGGGACCATGGCAAAGAGGGCTGTCACGGCCGTCGGCGCGCCTTCATAGACATCAGGCGTCCACATATGAAACGGCGCCGCCGAAAGCTTGAACGCCAGCCCTGCCAGCAAGAATACCAGCCCAAAAATCACTGCAAACGGCACGGGCTGCATCACCATCATCGAGGCCGTGAGCGTGCCGAAATCCAGCGACCCTGTAAACCCGTAGATCAAAGATATACCAAACAGCATCATGCCCGAAGCCAGACCGCCCAGCGCGAAATATTTCACGCCTGCTTCCGCAGCGCGCGGTGATTGGCGGTTAAAGGCAGCCAGCACATAAAGGCTGAGCGATTGCAGTTCCAAGGCCATGTAGAGGCTCAGCAAATTCACGGCCGAGACCATGAACATCATCCCAACCGACGCCAGCAGTACCAGCACATAAAATTCCATCTGGTCGATATGCTCCTGCTCCAGATAGCGCATCGACAAGCCAAGGGTTGCCATCACGCCGCCGATAATCAGCAGCTTCACAAAACCAGAATAGGCATCGGCCTTGAACATGCCGCCCAGTACGATTGCATCATCGAAGCTGACCTGCGATACCAGCACACCGGTCATCAGCAACGCCAGCAGCGCATACCAGGGAATAACGCGCCTAGCTTCATCACCGAAACTAACGCCGATCAGGAGGAAACCCATAGCCGACAGCGCCAGAAAAACTTCGGGCAGCAAAGGCACCAGATTAAAATCGAGAAAGCCAAACTCGCTCATGGGGCTTGCTCCTGTTCTGAATGATGCTGGGTGATGTGCGTAACAAGCTTTTCTACAGATGGCGTCATCGAGCGGGTGATCATGCCCGGAAACACGCCCAGCCACAGCACCAGCGCCGCCAGCAAAGCCAACACCGCAAATTCGCGGCCATCGACATCGGGCATTGCGGTGGCATCAGCATGCGCCGGCGGCCCGAATATCACGCGACGGTAGAGCACTAGCATATACGCCGCGCCCAAAACCATGCCGCTTGCCGCCAGCGCGGCGATCAGCGTATCCACCTGATACGCACCCAACAGCGTCAAAAACTCGCCCACGAATCCTGATGTTCCGGGAAGCCCCACCGAACCGAGCATAAACAGCATGAACAACGTGGCAAAACGCGGCATGTTTTTTACGATGCCGCCGTATCGCGCGATGTCACGCGTGTGCAAACGGTCATAAACCACCCCGACGCACAGGAACAACGCGCCGGAGATCAGGCCATGGCTGATCATCTGGAAGATGGCACCGCTGATCCCTTCTAATGTCGCCGTGAACAGACCCAGCGTAACAAAACCCATATGTGCTACGGAGGAATAGGCGATCAGTTTTTTCATGTCTTCCTGCACCAGCGCCACCAGCGATGTGTAGATAATGGCAATAACGCTCAGCCAGAACACCACAGGTGCAAAAGCGGCGCTCGCCTCGGGGAACATGGGCAAGGAGAAACGCAGAAAACCATATCCACCCATCTTCAACAACACACCCGCCAAAATCACCGAACCGGCCGTCGGGGCCTCGACATGCGCATCGGGCAGCCAGGTATGCACGGGCCACATCGGCATCTTGACGGCAAAGCTGGCGAACATCGCCCACCACAACCAGGTCTGGATCGACGGCGCAACCGGATTCGCCATGAGAACGGTCATATCCGTTGTGCCGGCCTGCATGTACAAAACCATGAGCGCGAGCAGCATGAACACAGAACCCAAGAACGTATAAAGAAAGAACTTATAGGCCGAATAAACCCGCCGCTTGCCGCCCCAGATGCCGATGATCAGGAACATGGGGATCAGCCCGCCTTCAAAAAACACATAGAACAAGATCGCATCGAGCGCGCAGAATGTCCCAATCATGAAGGTTTCCAGCACCAGGAAGGCGATCATATATTCCCGCACGCGGGTCTCGACGCTGCGCCATGAGGCAATGATACAGATGGGCACCAACAACGCCGTCAACAACACGAAATATAACGAAATGCCATCGACACCCAGATGATACGCAATGCCCAGGGGCGCCAGCCAGATCATCTTCTCCTTGAACTGGAAATCCGGATTGGCGGGATCAAAAACGAGCATCAAAATCAGCGCGCCCGCCAAGGTCATGAGGCTTGTAACCAGCGCCATGCTGCGCGCGCTACCCGCTCCTGTTTCATCATTGCGCAGGAACAGAAGAATAACCAGCGCCCCCACCAGCGGCAGGAATGTCAGGATCGTTAAAATGGGAAAGGAAATCATTCGTTTTTACCCCATCCGGAATGCAAACCAGCTGAGCACCGCCACCAGCGCCATCATCATGACAAATGCGTACTGGAAGATATAACCGCTTTGGAAGTGGCTGAGCGCGGTTGCGATTTTACCGCTCGCGCGCGCACCGCCATCAGGGCCAACAGCATCAATCACCTTGCGGTCGCCAAGGCTCAGCATGCGGCCCAAAAGCAACGCCGGCCGAACAAGGACAAACTGATAAATTTCATCCCAGAACCACTTGTTGTAGAACAGCGTATGGGGCGCTGAAAAAATTTCTTTCATACGTCCGGGCAAGCGCGGCTGAAGAATATACATCACGAATGCCAAAACAATCCCGAGAACGCCCACTACAGTCGGCATGCGTTTGACCCAATCAGCGACATTATGCGCGACCTCAAGCGTATCGTTGCCGGGCCGAACCTGTATGGCCGGACCCCAGAACGCCTGCCGGTTCCAGCGCTCAGGACTTTCATGCGCAGGCTCGGTGTGGTGGGCGGCCGAAGCCTCATGACCACCGGCGCTGCCTACGAATGGCTGATAGAAAACAGCCCCTGCCATCAGCGCGCCCAGCGCCAGAACAAACAGCGGCACGAGCATCACAGGCGGGCTTTCATGCACATGGTGCATCACTTCTGCGCTGGCGCGCGGTTTTCCATGGAACGTCATAAACAGCAGACGCCAGGAATAAAACGCCGTCATGAATGCGGCGGCAATGCCCAGCCAATAGGCAAAATGCGCAACGCCCGTATCGCGTGCCCAGGCGGCTTCGAGCATGATGTCCTTGGAATAATAGCCTGCGAAAAATGGCACCCCTGCCAGCGCCAAAGAGCCAATCCACATCAGCACATACGTCACCGGAATCTTCTTCCAGATCCCACCCATTTTGCGCATGTCCTGCTCACCCGATAGCGCATGAATAACGCTGCCCGCGCCCAGGAACAACAACGCCTTGAAAAACGCATGGGTCATCAAATGGAACATCGCTGCGCCATAGGCCGAAACACCCAGCGCGAAGAACATATAGCCCAGCTGCGACATGGTGGAATAGGCGATCACACGCTTGATATCAAACTGCGTCAAGCCGATGGTCGCAGCGATAAACGCCGTCAGCGCGCCTACCACGGTTACAACAGCCAGGGCAAAGGGTGCGTATTCGTAGACCGGCGAAAATCGTGCCAGCAAGAACACGCCCGCCGTCACCATCGTTGCTGCGTGAATAAGCGCAGAAACGGGCGTTGGTCCCTCCATCGCGTCGGGCAGCCAGACATGTAGCCCCAGCTGCGCCGACTTGCCCGTCGCGCCAATAAACAGCAGCAAGCCAATCAGCGTCAGCGCATGAAACTCATGGCCGAAAAACACGAAGGCTGTTTCGGCCTGATCAGCGACATTCGCAAAAATCGTCTCAAACTCGATAGAGCCAAAAACAAGAAAGATCGTGAAAATGCCCAGGGTCAAACCAAAATCACCAATGCGGTTCACGATAAAGGCCTTCTGCGCGGCGGCATTGGCGGAATGCTTTTCATTCCAAAACCCGATCAACAGATATGAGGCTAGCCCCACACCTTCCCACCCGAAGAAGAGCTGGAGCAGATTATCTGCGCTCACCAGCATCAACATCGCGAAGGTGAACAGGCTGAGATACGCCATGAAACGGCCTTTGGCTTCGTCATGGCTCATATAGCCCACGGAATAGATGTGAACGCAGCTGGAGACAATCGTGATGACGTTCATCATCACCACCGAGAGCATATCCACGCGCAAGGCCCAGCTTACTTTAAAATCGCCCACCGCAACCCATTCCGCCAGCACACGGACATAAGGCATCTGATCGCCCAATGCGAAATCCAAGAACAGCTTGATGGAGGCAGCTGCGGCGATCAACAACCCCACACAGGTCACAATCTGACAGCCACGATCGCCGATTTGACGGTTTAACAACCCGGCTAGCACGAAAGCAAAAAACGGCGCGAAGACAGCAATAACATCCATCAACATCATCCCTTCATTGCCGCAATATCCTCCACCGCAATAGAATTCTTATTGCGGAAGAAGACCACCAAAATCGCTAAGCCGATGGCAGCCTCGGCCGCCGCGACCGTCAACACAAACATGCTGAATACCTGCCCCGCCAGATCGCCGAGATAGACAGAGAAGGTTACAAAATTGATATTCACCGCCAGCAGCATCAGTTCGATACACATCAAAATCACGATCATGTTCTTGCGGTTGAGAAAAATTCCAAACATGCCGATGGTGAACAGCAAAGCCGCAAGCGTGAGATAATGGTTAATGCCGATGATCATCATGAGATTCCCGCTCCGCTTTGGACTTTCAAAATTTCCATCGCCTCTTCCGGGCGGCGCGCGTTCTGCGATTCAATGCTTTGCTTGCGCACGCCGGGGCGCACACGATGCGTCAGGACAATTGCGCCGATCATCGCCACCAGCAAAATCAACCCGGCGAGCTGAAACGCATAGACATACTGGGTATAAAGAACCGCGCCCAGCGCCTGCGTATTCGTCGCGGCATTGAGACCAATCTCGGGGACAGCAAGATTTTGCTGGCTCAGGCTGTTGAACTGCCATGCCGAAACGCTGATGACCAATTCGGTCAATAAAATCACCCCCACCAGCAAACCCAGCGGCACATATTGCATCGCGCCCTTGCGCAGATGGGCAAAATCAATATCCAGCATCATCACCACGAACAGGAATAAAACCGCGACCGCGCCCACATAAACAATCACTAAAATCATGGCTATGAACTCAGCCCCCAGCAGCACAAACAAACCCGCCGCATTAAAGAATGCCAAAATCAAAAAGAGTACGGAATGCACAGGATTTCGCGCCGTTATGACCAAAAACCCGGACAACAGCAAGATAAATGCAAATAAGTAAAAAACAGCGGCGAGGATCATGGGGTTCGATTAAAAAAATTTACTCCTCCTTACTAAACCTTTCTTCGCACAGGGACAAGGCCAGAGGGCATAATTTATTTCATGCCATCCCCAATTTTCCGTTTACTTTTTCTGATTGCATTTTAACGGCAAGACGCACAGAATGAAGAAGATTTGTTTTCGACCTTCACGGCCTCAGCACTTATCGACAGGATGACACCATGAATTTGATCCGCAGTCTTGCCCTTGCTTCATTTTGCCTTCTGGTTCTGCCGCCTTTGGCGCAAGCACAGCAGGATTTCATCAGCCTTGGCCTTGGCGTTTATGACATTCTTGATGAGGATGAAGCCGCCGATTTTCGCGCAGAATACCGTTCCGGCGAATCCCTGCTCATCCAAGATCTGCATCCCTGGGCTGGCGTGGAAGTCACCTCCGATACCAGCATCTGGGCCGGTGGTGGTATTTTACTGGACTATGAGTTCAACCCGCAATGGCATGTAATCCCGAACTTCGGTGTCGGCCTGTATACCGAAGGCGACAGCAATAAGGACCTTGATTTTCCAATCGAATTCCGCTCGCAGCTTGAAGTCGCCTACGAATACGATAACGGCCAGCGCGCCGGCGTTGCTTTTGGGCATATTTCCAATGCTTCTTTAGGCGACCACAACCCCGGCACGGAAATCCTGAACCTGTACTGGCATATTCCGTATTAATCTGCTTCATTCTACGGATTCAAGCCACGGCTTACGGGCAGGCCTGATGGCCAGTATTGTTCCGTCAGTTCTCCTGAAATAAAAAATAACGTTTCCGGCTTTTATCCCTTCCGGTTCGCCGGCAGAGAACGTGTCTTTGTAAACTGGAAAAGTCCGGCCATGCAGGGCCTCCAGCTCTTTTCTGGTCATAGTCTTTGGGTAAAGCTGCGCAAGATCGTGAAATGATTGCTGATATGCCTTATGAGCGTCGCTCGTATAACTGAGATAAACAACTAACCCTATGCATAAAAGAAAAAGAATGGCATTCAAAATAACAGAGATGGCAATTGCGCCAGATGCATACAGGCGCCATGACAATGTCTTGCGATGATAAAAAAGAGCAATCATTGCTGCCGATAAGACCGCAACAACAAATCCTAAAATAATCATGTCTGTCATGGGACTGTCTACCGATACGGCTGATCGGCCAGAAGATTGGCGGCGAGCTGCGCTTCCCACCGGTCGCCATTGGCCAGCAGGCGGTCTTTGTTGTAGTACAGCTCCTCCCGCGTCTCGGTGGAAAATTCAAAATTCGGGCCCTGCACAATGGCATCCACCGGGCAGGCTTCCTGGCACAGGCCACAATAGATGCATTTCGTCATGTCGATATCGTAGCGCGTGGTGCGGCGTGATCCGTCCTCGCGCGGCTCGGCCTCGATGGTAATGGCCTGCGCCGGGCAGACGGCTTCGCACAATTTACAGGCGATGCAGCGCTCCTCCCCGTTGGGATAGCGGCGCAGCGCGTGCTCGCCCCGGAAACGCGGGCTAAGCGGCCCCTTCTCATGCGGGTAATTGATCGTCACCCGCGGCACAAAGAACATGTAGCGCAGCGTCAGGGCAAAGCCCTTGACGATTTCAACCAGCAGGAATGAATTTAAAAACCGTTTCATAAATCCTCGTTAAGGCAACGCGTCAAACGCCAGCAGCAACCCCGCCGTTCCAACAACCCACAGCAGCGTCAGCGGCAGAAAAATCTTCCAGCCCAAACGCATCAATTGATCATAGCGGAAACGCGGCAAAGTCGCCCGCGCCCACAAGAAGAAGAACAAAATCGCGCAGGTCTTAAGCCCAAACCACACAATTCCCGGCACGAAATCCAGAAACCACATACCAAACGGCGGCAGCCACCCGCCCAGGAACAGCGTCGTGGCCATAGCGCTCATCAAAATCATATTCGCGTATTCACCCAGGAAAAACAGAGCGAAAGTCATGGCCGAATATTCCACCATGAACCCACCGGTTATTTCCGACTCGCCTTCAGGCAAGTCGAACGGCGCACGGTTACATTCCGCTAAAATAGAAATTAGAAATACGATGAACATAGGAAACAGCCAGATCTGCATCCAGATCGGCCGCGGGGCGAGAACAATTTCCTGCAAGTTCAGCGAACCCGTGCATAAAATCACACAGACGATAATCAAACCCATCGACACTTCGTAGGACACCATCTGCGAAGCCGAGCGCAACCCGCCCAAGAAAGCATAGCGCGAATTCGACGCCCACCCGGCCATGATAATGCCGTAAACGCCCAGCGATGAAATCGCAAACAGGTACAAAATCCCGACATTGATATTTGCCAGCACCCAGTCCTTATCCACCGGAATCACCGCCCACGCCACCAGCGCCAGCGCGAATAAAATCACCGGCGCCAGCAGAAACACGATTTTATTGGCCTGGCTGGGGATGATGGTTTCTTTCGAGAACAGCTTCACGCCATCGGCAATCGGCTGCAGCAAGCCCCACGGTCCCACCGTCATCGGCCCCTGACGGCGCTGCATCGCGCCCAGAACCTTGCGCTCGGCATAGGTCAGATACGCCACGCCCAGCAATACGCCGACGATCAGTACGATGATATGCCCCAGCATCCAAGCAAAGGCCAGGAACATCTCGATCTCACGGTCAATGCTCATGAAGTCGCTCACTCCGCCGCCTCCATCATTTCAGAACGCGCGGGAACGGCAAAAGCCTGCGCGCAGGCCTTCATAGTTTTGGACGCGCGGCATATCACATTCGTGTTGTAGAAATCTTTCACAGGCAGAACGAACGGCGCGGCTTCAACCGGACCCTTCACCCCGAAATCCGACGGCGCAGCCTCCATCGGCACATCAAAATCCGTCAGATGCGGCCATTGCGCAGTGATGCGCTGGCGCAACTCGACCTCTGTATTATAGGGCAAGGTGCGGCCTAGAACTTCTGACAGCGCGCGCAGAATTTTCCAATCCTCCCGCGCATGCCCGAGCGGAAAGCTGGCACGTTTCGCCAGCTGCGGACGGCCTTCGGTGTTGACGTAGATGCCGTCTTTCTCGGTATAGGCCGCACCGGGGAAAATCACATCCGCGCGCGCCGCGCCCGCATCGCCGTGATGTCCCTGATAAATGACAAAGGTCTGCCAGCCGATCGCGGCGCGTGCATCGAATTCATCCGCGCCCAGCAGATAAAGCGCCTTGATATTGCCGTCGCGCGTGCCCTCCAAAATAGCGCGGAAATCGCGGCCTCCCTGCCCCGGCGTGAATCCAACCGACAACGCGCCCACGCGCGACGCCGCGCCGTGCAGCACGTTAAAGCCATTCCAATCTTCACGTACCACATTAAACGCCCTGCACAGATCACTCAGCAACGCATGCACGGCCAGCCCATTCTCACGCTGGAACGCGCCGGTGCCGACGATGATCATCGGGTTTTTGGCGTTTCTAAAACGCTCCGCAAAACCGTCTTTTGACTTGCTGAATTTCTCAATGTCCTTTGGCCCCGAACCCAGATGGGCATAAGGATACGTCAGATCAACCTGCGGCCCGATTACACCGACTTTAATCCGCCGTTCGTTCACATTGCGCAGGATGCGGGCATTGACCAGCGTTCCCTCCCAGCGCGGATTGGTGCCGATCAGCAAAATAGCGTCTGCCTGATCAATCCCGGCGATGGTGGAATTGAAGAGATAGCCGAACGCCGCCGATGTATCAAACACAGATCCATCTGTGCGGCAATCGCGATGCGGGGATTCGAAGCGGTCGAGCAGATCACCCAGCGCCACGATCGATTCGAGATCAGGCAAATCGCCTACGAGGCCGGCCATTTCCTGCCCCTTCACACCCTGCAACCGCCGCGCAGTATAGGCAAAGGCCTGCGCCCATTCGACTTCGCGCAGCTTGCCGGTTTTCTCATCGCGGATATAGGGTCGGTCGAGGCGTTTATAATTCAAGCCATCATAGGCAAAGCGCGTGCGATCGTTGATCCATTCCTCATTAATGCCTTCATGCAGGCGCGGCAGAACGCGCATCACCTCGCGCCCACGCGCATCGACGCGGATGTTGCAGCCCAGCGCGTCATGTACGTCGATGGTCTCGGTCTTGCGCAGCTCCCAGGGGCGCGCCTTGAAGTTATAAGGCTTGGACAGCAGCGCGCCGACCGGGCACACGTCGATCAGATTCCCGGACAATTCCGTGCGCACCAGTTCGCCGATGAACGTGCTGATCTCTGCATCCTCGCCGCGGTTCAACTGGCCCAGCACCGGCGTGCCCGCGACCTCCTCGGCAAAACGGACACAGCGCGTGCAGTTGATGCAGCGATTCATCGAGGTTTTAATCAGCGGCCCCAGCTCCTTGTCCGGCACGGCGCGCTTGTTCTCGTAAAAGCGGGAGCGGTCGAACCCGTACGCCACGGCCTGATCCTGCAAATCGCACTCCCCGCCCTGATCGCAGATCGGGCAGTCCAGCGGATGGTTGATCAGCAGCATTTCCATCACGCCCTTGCGCGCCTTCTTCACCATCTCCGAATCGGTCTTGACCACCATATTGTCGCCGCAGGCCATGGCGCAGGATGCCACAGGCTTTGGCGGGCCGCCCTGCACCTCCACCAGACACATACGGCAATTGGCCGGAACCGAAAGCCTGTCGTGATAGCAAAAGCGCGGGATCTCAATCCCCAGCGTTTCCGCCGCCTGCAAAATGCTGGTGCCGGCGGGGACTTCAATATCCTGATTATCGATCGTGAGTTTGGGCATTGCGAAATCTCGTCATCCCCGCGAAAGCAGGGATCTTGTTGATATTCGCCCTAATCTAAACCACGCGCGAGCGCGAGTACAGGGGTAATGCTGTCTTAATTTCAGGCTTTGCTGCCCTTCGTCTTAAATTTTCTGCGGAAAACGGAACTTTTTAATATCTTTTGGCGCGCGATTTTGTATATAAGATTTGGACAAAATCGCATGGCACACCGCATTGAAATCCTCGCCCATCCGCAAGACGGCCGCGCGCTGCAGATCCAGGCCATGCTGGCCCGGGGCGGGCGTAAAGCATCCGTGCAGGTGCTTGATGTCTATACCATCGACGGCGTTGATAATCCGGCCGTTCTGGAATCACTGGCGCAGGCACTACATAACCCCGTGACGCAGAAAGCGCACATAATCCCGCCTCAACCTGCATTGAAGAATGTTTTCACCTACGCCCTCGAAATCGGCTTCCTGCCTGGTGTGACCGACAATGTGGGCCATACAGTACAAGAATTGTTGTCTTTGCTCAGTGCGCCACAGGCGCAAGCCTATTCATCGCGCCTTTATCTCATAAGCGGCGATGTAAAAGAATCGGACATTACCACCCTCTCTCACCAACTCGCCAATCCGCTGATCAACCGCATCCACGTCAAATCCGCTGCACAATTCCAAAATGACGGCGGCATGGACATGGTGGTGCCGAAAGTCGTGCTGAACAATCGTGGCGCGGTGGCGGACGAAGTCGATCTGGGCGGCAGCGACGCTGAGCTTAAAAAACTCGGCCAGGACGGAATTCCCAACGCAGATGGAACACGCCGCGGGCCACTGGGCCTGTCACTGCTCTATGTGCAGGCGATCCGCGATTACTTTAAAAAGAAAGGCCGCGCGCCGCGCGACATCGAAATTGAAATGCTGGCGCAGAGCTGGTCCGAACACTGCAAACACACCATCTTCGCCTCGCCCATCGACGCAATCAAAGACGGCATCTATCGCCACTACATCAAGCGCGCTACCAATGAAATCCGCGCGCGGCGCGGCGACAAGGATTTCTGTGTCTCCGTCTTCTCCGACAATGCCGGCGGGATTATTTTCGACGAAAACTGGCTGATCACCGACAAGGTGGAGACACACAATTCCCCCTCCGCGCTCGACCCCTTCGGCGGCGCGATCACCGGCATCGTCGGCGTCAACCGCGATTGCCTTGGCTTCGGTCAGGGCGCCAAGCCGGTGATGAACCGCTACGGGTTTTGTCTGGCCGATCCACGCAAGCAGGTCGATTATTACCGCGACGCCGCCCGCACCCAGCCGATCCTTCAACCCCGCACGATTATGGATGGCGTGATTGCCGGCGTGAATCACGGTGGCAATTGCTCAGGCATTCCCACGCCGCAGGGTTTTGTCTACTTCGATGAGCGTTATGTCGGCAAGCCGCTGGTCTTCGCCGGCACGATTGGCCTGATCCCGCGCATCATCAACGGCAAGCCGGGGCATGAGAAATCCGCCCGCGCAGGCGATTTGATCGTCATGGTCGGCGGCCGCGTCGGGCGCGATGGCATTCATGGTGCCACATTCTCCTCCGTGGCGCTGGATGAAGGCTCCCCCGCCACCGCCGTGCAGATTGGCGACCCCATCACGCAAAAGAAATTCTCAGACGCCATCGTCAAGGAACTGCGTGATAAGGGTTGGTATAGCGCGATCACCGACAACGGCGCAGGCGGCCTGTCATCATCCGTAGGGGAAATGGCGCAGGGATCGGGTGGGTTCGTGGTCGATCTCGATAAAGTTCCTCTGAAATACCCGGGCATGAGCCCGTGGGAAATCTGGATCTCCGAAAGTCAGGAGCGCATGACGCTCGCCGTGCCGCCCGAACATGCCGACAAACTCATCGCGCATCTGGCCAAGCGCGGCAGCGAAGCCACCGTCATCGGCACCTTCACCGATTCCGGCCACGCCGTGGTGCAGTGGCAGGGCGAAACCATTTTGGATCTCGACCTCGATTTCATCCATGACGGTGTGCCAAAAACACCGCTGACGACGACATACGCGCCGCAATTGGAAAATGAGCCGGATCTCAAAACCCCGTCTGATTATGCACCACTTTTAAATACCCTCCTCGCCCGGCCCAATATCGCCTCCAAGGAATTCATCGCCGTGCAGTATGACCACGAGGTTCAGGGCGGCGCAGTGCTCAAACCGCTGCAAGGCCCCGGCCGCGTGTATGCGAACGCCACTATCACAAAACCGGTACTGACATCACCGCGTGGCGTCGTACTTTCGCAAGGCCTGTGCCCGCGCATGTCAGATATTGATACATACGCAATGGCCGCCAACGCGCTGGATATGGCTGTGCGTAACGCCGTCGCGGCAGGCGTCGATTACGACCATCTGGCGCTGCTGGATAATTTCTGCTGGTGTTCGTCGGATGAACCGGAACGCCTGGGCCAGCTCAAGCGCGCCGCCCAGGCCATTTACGACCTGGCCGTGTTCTACGGCACGCCGTTCATCAGCGGCAAGGATTCGATGTTCAACGATTTCAAAGGCTATGACGCCACCGGAAAGCCGATCAAAATCTCCGCCCCGCCCACGGTTCTGATCTCCAGCATTGGTGTGATTCCGCATGTCGATCAGGCGATTTCCCTTGCCCCCAAAGAAGTAGGCGATATCGTCTATCTGATCGGCGTGACGAAGGATGAGCTGGGCGCTGGTGAATACTATGATATGCACAACGTAACGGGCCGTAACGCGCCGGTGGTCGATGCCGCGCTGAACCACAAGATTTACCGCCAGTACAGCCGCGCCGCGCGGGATTATCTCATCGCCTCGGCGCTGGGCGTGGATTATGGCGGTCTGGGCGCAGCGCTGGCGAAGAAAGCGATTGCCGGTCAAAGAGGACTGGATATTGATCTCTCCGGCCTTGATTTGCCTGCAGACAAGGCCATGTTCTCGGAAAGTGCCGGGCGCATTCTCGTCACTGTCGCGCCCGCCCATCGCAAGGCGTTTGAGAAAATGTTCAAGGGCCTGCCCACTCTGATGCTGGGCCATGTTGCCTATAGTAATAAACTGAATATCAAGAATATCTTACAAGCCGATATTCAAAAACTGGATGAAGCGTATAAGGGGACATTCAAGGATTATTAGTCATGAAAGCGCAAGCCCTCATCCTCGCTGGTTATGGCCTCAATTGTGAAGAGGAAACCCGACATGCCTTTGAAACCGTTGGTGTTGCGGGAAAAATTATCCATATCAATGATCTATCAGAAAATCCTAATGCACTGGATGAAGTGCAGATTTTGGCCGTGCCGGGCGGATTTTCTTATGGCGATGATACGGGTTCAGGCAATGCCTTCGCGCAGAAGATGAAGCTGGGGCTGTGGGAGAAGTTACAGACATTCGTGGCGCGCGATACTCTGACCATCGGCATATGCAATGGCTGCCAAATCCTCACAAATCTCGGCCTGCTGCCGCCCAAGGGGCATGATTACGGCGAACGTCTGGTGGCGGTGACGTATAACCTCACGGCGCGTTATGGCTGCCGCTGGGTGGATGTTCAGGCGCAAGCAGCCAATACCTCACCCTGGCTAAAAGGAATCAGCCGGATGCGCATTCCCGTCGCGCATGGCGAAGGCCGGTTCATGATGGATGAGGTCGTGCTACAAGACTTGCAACAATCGGGACAGATTGCGCTTGAATATATCGCGCCCGATGGCCAGCCCGCCAATGGCCAATTCCCCTATAACCCCAATGGCTCGATGGCCGATATCGCCGGTGTGACCGACCCCTCGGGCCGTGTGCTGGCTCTGATGCCGCACCCCGAGCGCGGCATGTTCACCTGGCAGCGCGACGATTACATGGAACTCAAAGATCGCGCCCGACGCAACGGCACCCCCCTGCCCGAGCACAGCGACGGTCTGCACATCTTCGCCAACGCGGCGCGTTATTTTGGGGTGTGAGTAAGCTGCTCAGGCGTCTGGAACTTTAATTCTTTTTTATGGTTATTTAATTCAACTTCATAACAATTATGCGCACGCCACAAAATTTGTTCGCTTAAGAGTTCTTCACAGGAAGTAGATTCAACAACTTTCAATATCTTCGCAAAAGCTATATCCAGTGCAACACCACCCGCAGACAGCTCGCTTAATTCATCTTCGGAATAAGAACGCCGACGGGACTGTCCTTTTTTCAAATTGCTTTGGGGTGGTTTCAAGGCTCTTAATATCCGTTGGTGATAAGTATCCTTATTTATTAAATCGGCCCTGTTATTAATATAATCTAATAAACGTTTCAGTGCGTCTACTTCAGGATTACCAACTAGCCCCCCTGATTTTACATGCCCTACAAATGCATCGCGTAAAATCAAAGGCTCATCAACAATGAGCGCAAAAGTCGAATCATCACCGGCGATGAATTGCCTAATACTGATTTCTGGTCTTTTTGCTTCCATCTCTCCCAGTCTCTCCAAAATCCCTTAAGAAAATTTCAATTTTTTTCATTTTATATACCCGAACAGCGTTTTTGTCACTCTTTATTTACTCTCAAATTTGCAATTATTTCATGTAAATAATATTGCTTTATTAACAAAATATAAAAGAACAGAGTATAAATTCCTATGTATTTGTTCATTTACAACTATATTAATAGTCAAATGAATTTAATTTTAACTTAGAATTACTTAGTATTATTTACAAATTAATAGATATATTCATGATTTTTGGAGATGGTTCCGGTTTTGAAAAAAATTTTAAAAAAATTGTATCTTTTTGCTTGCAATAGGTTCGGATGTGGGTTACAACATACTCATACACACCCTCTATTACCGCCGTTTGTCCGGAGCTTCCAAAAAGTCTCCGGACTTTTTTTTACCCTGTATCTGAGGTTATGGAACTAACGGCGCGGATAGCCGCTCTGGCGGAATTCGCCCAAATTCTTCAGCCCAATGGTGAAGAGAACCTCGGTATCGCTTTCACCTGAGGCGTCATCAGTCAAGCTACGCCGGCCGGTGAGCGCCCATGAAACACAAGGCCCAAAGAAATCCAGCCCTACATCCGCCTCGCGCAGGCCGGAATCTTCCCCCCCTAAATCACGGGTTCCGCCTAGGCGAATACGCCATTCGGGGCTGACGTAAAATCCGGCAGCGGCTTGCACTTGCTCCCGGCTTTCGTTGATGTCTGTTCCTTCCAGCGCTTTGGCGAACAGATAGCGGCTGGAAAGATCGAAGCGGTCAATCACGGTGTAAAAATCCACCTCATGGCGCTGCGAACTGAGATTGTCGCCCGCCAGCTGGAATTGGTAATCAAAGTTGGTATCGCCCAGCAAAAACGCGGCCTGGCCGACAAAATCGGAGGTCTGGCGATCCAACCCCGACCCACGCGGGAAAGGATTGTCATCCTCCTGCAGACGGTAACTCTGACCAAAGAATACGTTGCCGTAATTGCCGTTATAGCCGTAGAGCCCGCTGCGCAGGCCATAGGTTACGCGCGATTGATCTTCGACGCGATCATAGCCTGGAAAGCGGTTGGGTTCGAAGAGATTGCTGTAGTCGATCTGCGCGTCCTGGCTGTCTTCATTGGGGATGTTGCGAGTCATGTCGATGTTTGGTGCAACGGTCAAACCCGCTACAGGCTCGACCACGGCCTGGAAATTCTCAAATGGCCGCTGGAGAGGATAACTCACTTCTGTGTTCACCTGCGGAAATAATCGTGATTCGGTCTGTGTTTCTGCTCGGCTGGGATAGATTTCTGAAATATTGCTGTCTCGGGTGTTGTAAATATCGGCGCGCATATTCGCCTCGGCCTTCGCCACGAGCCCGTAATCGGATATCAAGCGACGCTGCCAGCCGCCGCCGATACTGAAGCGATTCATGTCCTGATCACTGCCGGCGCGGCGCAGGCCCAGAAACGATGCGTCCAGATTCCATCGCCCACCGATGAGAGGGATCTGCCCCGGCTCACCCATGAAACTGGCGACCATCTCGGGCAGGACTTCCGGCTGGTCTTCAACACGCTCTTCCCGCACGCGGATGTCCTGGAATGTCAGAAAGCGGCCCACGAAATAATCGCGCCCTGAGAAACGCTCGGCATACAGTTCGTTTTCTAACACGTCATCATTCACGAAATCGTACTGGCGCATATATTGATCATCCGAAGCCCAGGCGATGTTTGTGCCCGCGCGCCATTTTTCATTTAACTCCCACAACCCTTCGCCCAGGATATGGCCGCGCACCTCGTCATCAACGGTCTGGGTCACACCGGCGATGCGGTCGTCGCGTTCGGATTTGGTTACCCCCCCCTCCACTTCCAGTCGCGCATCGGACCAACGCTGGCGATACTCGCCTGTAAGAATGGGGGTTTCCTCGGAGTATAAAATCGCCCCCACCGTCATATCGCGATCGGGTGCGAGATCGTAATAGTAATTCGCACCGACGAACATCCCGAGATTGCTCTTGTACCCCGCGCTCGGCGATACAAGACCGCTCTTGCGCTTTACAGTCCCGTCAGGATGAGAGAAATAAGGCGTGTAGGCCACCGGCACGCCGTAGACCTCAAACCATGCATCATCATATTCCACCTTACGCTCTTGGGTATCATGCGTGACCGTTCGGGCATTGATCTGCCA
>JAKLKY010000015.1:19906-22517 GCA_023150415.1 Alphaproteobacteria bacterium
CGCACAAGGGACAGGGCGAATAATCCGCGTCCTGCATTACAACCTTCTGACCCTTGATCCGCTCGCCCTTTTGTGCGGTAAAGCGCGCGCCATCGCGCAAAATGCTGTACAGCCTGTCGACAACGCCATTCTTCATCTGATCATGCAAAACAAGAGAATCGGCAGTATGAATATCGCCATTTGTTTCTTGCAGCGTGACATGACCTTTGGCCGTGACCGTATCTGTCGGTTGTGCATAAGTAATAGTATCCGCCTTCAAGATGCGGCCCGATTGCCGCAGCACAACATTCCCCGTCGCGGTGATGGTTTTGGAATCCTGATTATAATCCAGACGATCCGCCTCGAAATCCACGGGCGCGCCCTGCTCCACACTATTATAACCGGTCAGCACTGGTTGATAGGAAGGCTGCGCAGCGGGCGGCAAAGCGGGCACAGGGTCTAGGTGCTCTTCCGGCAGGGCCTCTGTCATCGGCGTTGGATCGCCATAACCAGTCAAAATTTGCGCCCTTGCCTCAGGGGCCGCACAGCCCAGACAAAGCAGAAAAACGGCACAACAACGCAGAAACAGGCGCATCCCCCATCCTGCGACGACCAAGCTGGCGGGTCAACCCTTTACCTTGAAGAAATCCGGCATACCATCGCCAAAGCCCTTGGCGCCGGGGTTCGCGTGTGCGGCCTCTGGAACGGGTTGGCGCATAGGCGCAGGAGCGTGAGCCTTGCGCGGTGCCGCTTTCACGCCGGGGCGCGAAGGACGGGCAGTGTTAAGGCGAGAATCTTGCGGCTGGTGCTGCTTGCCTGGCAAATCCGCGCCCTCAAGTTTGTAAACCGGCACGGGTTTGTTGATCCGCTTTTCAATCGCCTGCACCAGTTTGTCATCATGCTCGGCAAGTGCCAGCGTCCAGGCGCGGCCCGTCTTGCCGGCGCGTCCAGTGCGTCCGATGCGGTGCACATAATCATCAGGGTTGGCCGGCACATCATAATTAAACACATGCGAGAGATCGTCGATGTCGATGCCGCGTGCCGCGACGTCGCTACAAACCATGAGCTGAATTTTGCTGTCCTTAAATGCCTGCAGCGTTTCCGTGCGCACCTTCTGCACCATGTCGCCGTGCATGGGTTTGGCGGCGTAGCCCTCGCTTTGCAACAAACGGCAGACACCGTCAATATCGCGTTTGCGGTTGCAGAATATCAGGGCGCTTTGTACATTTTCCTGCGCAATCAACCGCGCAAGCACGCGCGGCTTGTTTCGCTGCGACGTCCAGACCAGAAACTGCTCGACGTTTGCGGCTGTTGTCGCCGGCGGCGCGACGGATACTTCACGCGGATTGCTGAGAAATTTCGCTGTCAGTTTTTTAATCTCCGGCGGCATGGTGGCAGAGAATAACAACGTCTGGCGAATGGCGGGGAGCTTGCTTGCGATTTTCTCGATATCAGGAATAAAGCCCATATCCAGCATACGGTCGGCCTCGTCGATCACGAAGATTTTTATATCGCTCAGCAGAATACGGCCGCGTTCAA
The DNA here is from genome assembly GCA_023150415.1 of Alphaproteobacteria bacterium. GTDB lineage: Bacteria > Pseudomonadota > Alphaproteobacteria > Micavibrionales > Micavibrionaceae > JAKLKY01. The sequence continues at coordinate 21,425 of JAKLKY010000015.1, forward strand.
ACAGATCGAGCAAACGCCCCGGCGTGGCGATCAGCACATCAACGCCGCGTTCCAGATTTTTAATCTGTTCCTCCATCGAAGTGCCGCCCACCAGCAAGGCTTTGCTCAAAGGATGATATTTGCCGTAGATGTCGAAATTCTCAGCGATCTGTGCCGCCAGCTCCCGCGTCGGAGAAAGAATTAACGAACGCGGCATCCGCGCCCGCGCACGGCCTGTGCTCAGGATCTCAATCATCGGCAGGGTAAAGCTCGCGGTTTTGCCGGTGCCCGTCTGTGCTAAACCCACCAGGTCGCGTGCCATCAGGATTTGCGGGATGGCCTGCGCCTGAATCGGCGTGGGCGTGGTGTAGCCGCAATCGGCCAGGGCCTTGAGGGTATCGGGACCCAGACCTAAATCTTCAAAGGACATGGAAAGACAAAATTCATCATTGTTTTTTCGAATGGTCATGCAATATTACAAAAAACAAAGAAAAGCAAGCGTTGTGAGGATTTATGCCCCTAAAAATCGCCATCCAGATGGACCCTGTGGAGCGGCTGAAATTCGAGACGGACAGCACCATCCTGTTGGCCGAGGAGGCCCAGCGCCGCGGCCACAGCGTCTTTTACTACACGCCGGACACCATGGCGCTGCGCGGCGCGACCCTCACGGCGCTAGTGAAATCTTTGGACATTGACCGCGCCGCCAGTCCGCCCTGGCGCAGCGGCGCGCCCGAACGCGCCAATCTGCAGGAATTTGATTTGATCCTGATGCGTCAGGATCCCCCCTTCGACATGGCCTATATCACCGCCACGCATCTGCTGGAGCATGTGATGAAGGACGTGCTGGTGCTCAACGATCCTGTCAGCGTCCGCAATGCGCCCGAAAAATTACTGGTCACGCACTTCCCCGACCTCATGCCACCGACAGTGATTACCAGTGATGCGGATGAAATCCGCGCGTTTTATCAAGAGCATGGCGATATCGTCCTCAAACCCTTATACGGCAATGCGGGACTGCATGTCCTGCATATCGGTCCGGAGTCTGACAATCTCAACGGCGCGATCAAAATTTTTCAGGATATGTATCGTGAACCGATCATAGCGCAGAAATACC
>JAKLKY010000015.1:22527-41287 GCA_023150415.1 Alphaproteobacteria bacterium
ATTCTGATCGATGGCAAACCTTCAGGAGGTTTGGTTCGAATTCCTCAGGATCATGAAGCCCGTGCAACACTGGCCTTAGGCGCCAGACCCGAAAAACTGGTCCTTACAGAGCGCGATCGCGACATCTGCGCTCGCTTCGGGCCGATACTTTCGAAAATGAATTTGATTTTTGTGGGTCTTGATGTGATTGGCAGATTTGTTACAGAGATCAATGTAACGTCGCCGACTGGCATACCGACTGCAAATAGGCTGGACAATAGAAAAATTCAATCTGAATTATGGGACTGCTTCGAAGACAAAATCGCAGCGTTTAAGCGGGATCGGGCACAAACCCGCTGAGCAGTTCCGGCATCAAGCCTTTGAAACGATCAACAGAGGCCAGCACCATATCATCCGGTTTAACACCCAAAGCATCCTGCAAACCAGCACGCGCGCTCCATAAAAGCGTTGCGTATCTCTCTGCACTGAGTTGTTTGCCTTCTGCGGCCCCATAAACCTCTTTTCTGAAATTTCTATGACGCTGATACAATGTCCGGTAAATGCCTTGCAGAGATTTTCCTTTAAACCCTTCGATCAGTTCATCATTCTGCCGCTGCGCCTTTCCAGGCTCATTCTGGCCAATACCGCTTTCCATCAACTCCAGAAATTCACGCTTATCCGGATGCATCTGCGCGCGGTAATAATTCACCTTACGCAGCAATTCCCACAGCGGCGCTTCCACGGGAAAACCGCATTTCAAACGGGCGTCGATCACATCATAAAGATAAGACGCGATCGTGCGCTGGCCCGGTTTATTCTGCGCCGATTTGTCACGCGGGTTCAGTTGCGTCCCCCATTCATTCGCAATCAGGATAGCCTTTTGATCAATCGTTAACTTGTCGCCAACGAATAAAGGGCCATCAGGATCGGTGACACAGGCCACCGCCAATTTTGTCATACCTTCCGGATTCTCAACGCGCACGAAACGGATTTTATAAATAGGATTGCCCGGCGGGTTTTCACGTACGCCAAATTCTCTGATAAACGTGACGATTCCATCAACAGACATTGGCTTGCCGTCTTCGATTAACGGCTTTTCATCCACCACGCCCGGCGTCAATCCATTTTCATCCGGCTCCAGCCCATACATCAAAGAAGGCAAATTTTTGGTGCCTCCGTAGAATGTGAAAGCGCAGTTGAAACGCGCCACCTGCCCCTTGAGCACAAAATCGTTGTAGCGCTTTAATCCTGACACATGCGGGTCTTTAATCAGCGAACCGAAGCCGAAGGAATAAAGTGCGCCCTCCTGTTCCATGGTATCGATGATCTCCTCACGGTCTGCTGCACTTTCAACCTTCATATATTCGCGCAGCGCCTCATCAACGCGGTCGCGATCTGCGGCAGAGAGTTCGATCTTTTTGGTCATGGCTTTTCCTTTGCTATTTTGCCAGCCTAAAGCATCCGTAATAATTTGTCAATTATGTGAATAAATTATGCGCGTTAATGCGGTAGGTGCGGAACAACCCCCATCCCGCGATGGAAGATCAGATAGACACTAACATTCACCACAAACAGCAGTGTGGCAATCAGGAGGATGCGATGGCTGAGGCCTTTTTGTGTGCCACAAGGCCCGTGATGACAGCCGGTATCATGGCAATCGACCTTCTGCGCATGACGATGCAAAACCCAACCCAGCAGCAAAACCAAACCGGAGGCAGCAATGATGGGCACTTCGTAGGCGTGAAGCATTTCATGCATTTCCACGAATACCGGCGGCATCAGCGACACCATCCCCAGGCCTGCCAATAGGCTTAGAACGGAAAACAGCGTCGGCAACACACAGCAGAAAATATGGCTGGTCTCAGACAGGATCACGGCCCAAAGGATGGCTTTCTTATGCGGCATGTCCTGTTATATGCGTTATTTTGTAACAGAAAGCAAGCGCTATCATGTCTGCACCGCGCACAACACAGGGGACACAATAATTATTGTGTCCCCATTTGCAGCGACTGAATACCCATCACCGGCGCGGCGTCCTTGATGTGAAACTCGGCGCTTTCGCGGCCCTGCCAGCGGTTGAGCTTCAGATGCCCCAACAGGTAAAACGGATCACGCCCCTGTTTCAAAAGCGCCTGCCCCACCACGTTTTTTGTCCCGCCAAAGGCCATCGCTTTGATGCGCGGCCCGCCTTCCCAGTCGCTGATCATGACGCGCACATGCCCGCCGCTGCCCAGCACATCGGCGGCGTGAACGCGCACCGGGCCGAGCGCGAACACAGGTTCTTCAAACCCCTGGCCGAAAGGGCCAATAAAATTTTCCAACATTTGCACCAGCGTTACCTGAACGCCCCGCACGCTCAGAACACCATCGACACAGCATTCGGCAACCACGGGTGCACCGTTTGATTGGCGCAACACATGCGCGCGCAGGAAGGCACGCAGATTTTCGATGTGTTGCGGCAAGACGGTAAATCCGCCTGCCATCGCATGGCCACCGCCTTTTACCAACAACCCCTCCGCCACAGCGGCAGAAAATGCATCGGCCATGCTGACCCCCGGCACCGAGCGACCCGATCCGCGGCCCTCTCGCACACCTTGCGCATTCTCCGCATAGGCGATCACGACCGCAGGACGGCCAAACTGATCCTTGATTTTTCCCGCCACCAAGCCGGCAAGGCCCGTATGCCAATCGGGATGATCCACAATGATGATTGGCTCTTGCGCCAGATTCTGCGTTTCCACCATCGCCAGCGCTTCGCGCTCCATCTGCGCCTGCAGGGCTTTGCGCTTTTCATTGCAGTCATGCAAAAGCCAGGCAATTTGCTGTGCCTCTGCTTCATCATCGGTGCATAACAGCTTCGCGCCCAAATCCGATTCATGCACGCGCGATCCTGCATTGATGCGCGGCCCCAGCATGAAGCCCAGATGATACGGCGTGAAGGGCGGTTCGATACTGCTCACCTGCGCCAGCGCCTTGATGCCAGGATTGAGCAGCCTGTTCATCACCGCAAAACCCTGCCGCACCAACAAACGGTTCACACCCGTCAACGGCACCATGTCGCACACGGTACCCAGCGCAACAAGATCCAGAAAGTCTTTGAGCGATGGTGCCGGACGTGATTCAAAAAATCCGTGCTCGCGCAAAACTTTATTGATGGCAACGCAGGCCATAAACGTTACCCCCACTGCCGCCAGCATACTGAGGCCGGAATTATCGTCGCGACGTTTGGGATTGATGACATGCGTGGCGGGGGCAAGCTGGTCTTCCGGTTCGTGGTGATCAAGAATAATAATCTCCAGCCCCATCGCCTGCCCCGCCGCCACGGTCTCATGCGCGGTGGTGCCGCAATCAAGCAGGAACAAAATCTCCGCGCCATTATTCCGGAGCGTTTGCAGGGCCGCCGTGTTGGGGCCGTAGCCTTCGGTCAGGCGCTCGGGGATATAAACCGTCGCCTCAATCCCACAGGCTCTGAGAAAACGATAGAGCAGCGCCGACGATGTCGCGCCGTCCACATCGAAATCGCCAAAGATCGCAAATTTCTTTTGGTCGATGATCGCCTGCGCGGCAAAAGCCGCCATTTCTGCCATGCCCTGCAGGGTGCAGGGATCGGGCAAATGATCGCGCAGTGTCGGGCGCAGGAACTGCTCCACCCCCGTCTCCGTAATCCCCCGTGTGTGCAGCAGGCGGGCAATAGCCTCTGGCAAGTTAAAGCGCTGCGCCAGCTGCCCGATTTGCAGCAAATCCGCGCCTGGCATCACCCATCGCGCCCCGCTCAGCGACCGCTCTACCCCTAAAAATGCGTCCATCCCGGCAGGATAGAGCGATTCACAGAATAATGATAATACATTTTATGCTTTACTTTTTAGTGATTATTGTCTATAAAATAGCGCTATTATAAGAATACAGGGAGAATAAAATGGCACTTAAGACACAAAAAAAGCAAGAACTTCGCATTATTGAACCATGGAAAGATTTTGACTGGAATCGCGCAAATGGTGCATTTTGGGTTGAAATTCAGGAAAATGTGGAATTCATTCGGGTCACAATACCTTGCAGACTGCCTGTTGATGGGTGTGAATGGTACGACCCGACAAAAACTGAATACAAAGAATTAAATGTCGGCGATGTTCTCGTTCGTGAAACGCGGGCGCATGACGAAGTGGTTTATTTTGCTGTTTCCAAAGAAAAATTTCGAGAAGACTTCGTTCTGCACCCGCGACAAAACCCGCTTAAATTTGATTGGAGCAAAGCGGAAACAGCTGTTCATACCGCCACTGGAGCGACCGTCAAAGTATTACGCATTGGTAAAGACTTCCATTCCCGGGGTAATGCTTCAGGCCTTCACCACCAGCATGGAAGAAGAACGCATCACGTAAGAAAAGGCGATGTGCTGCTTCGTGGTGCGAACGGAATGATTTTTGATTTGCCAGAGAAAACATATGGTTATGCTTATGATCGGCTACCTTCAGATGATCCGCGCTGCCAAGTTCCCCCGACGATGGAGCCATTTTTGGCTTAATCCGCTCTACTTTAAGAACTTGTAGAAGATCATATTTATTGCTATAAAATCTTCCATTGCAAAGAATGGAGCTTACATGATCCCTTTTAGAGAATTTGTGCCTGTGGATGAATCTGCTTTTGAATCAATACCAGAATTGACGATCCCCTCAAGCCGCTTGTCGCACCAGAAGCTTGATCTTGCGACACTTGACTGGTCGAAAGTTAAGACCCTGCAAAGGACAACTAAACTCATGGCAGAAAAGGTTTCGGAGGGCGCTCCTGTAAAAATTCAGTGCGGTTATAACCCAATGGTATGCTTTGACGCACCTGTGGGTGGGGGTTACATTGTCCGATATCCAGAAGAGATGCGTCATTTTTTTGTCCTCACAGCAGAATTTGAAGACGAGTTTGAGCCAGACCCGGCTGCAGGTGATAACCATTACAAATCCAAGCCGCGTCCTGTTCTGGGTATTCCGATATTCGCGAATACAACGGTTAAAGTAAGCGCCATGAATCCGAATGTAGAACCAGGATCATCAGACGATGAAGATATCCTTCTGGGGCCAGGATATTTGTTGAAAACAAGCCTTGAAGATCCCGCAATATCATGGGTATCAATGCGCGCTTTTCATTACGAAATGACTGTTGTCAATCCGCCTGCCCCGGCTGCTTCTGGCCCCGCGGCTGCGCTTTGAGAATTTAATCCACCCTGATCCAGTCTTTGCGACGGAAATTATGTGTGGCTTCGATGCGGCGCACCGTGCCGGATTTCGAGCGCATGACAATCGATGACGTGCGCGCGCCGCCGGGAAAGCGCCGCACACCGCGCAGCATCGTCCCATCCGTCACCCCCGTCGCGGCGAACATCACATTGTCACCGTGAGCGAGATCGTTGGTGGCGTAAACGCGGTTGCGGTCGGTAATCCCCATGCGCTCGGCGCGCGCGATTTCCTCATCTTTGCGAAAGATCAAACGGCCCAACATCGCGCCGCCCGTGCACTGCAAAGCGGCCGCTGCCAGAACGCCCTCGGGCGCGCCACCGGAGCCAACATAAAGATCAATCCCTGTTTCCGGATCGGTTGTGGCGATGACGGCACTCACGTCCCCATCTCGGATCAAATTGATGCGCGCACCAGCGGACCGCACATCGCGGATCAAATCATCATGACGCGGGCGGTCGAGAATACAGACCATCAGCTCCTCCACCTTGCCGCCCTTCTCACGCGCTATGGCGGAGAGCACATGCTTGATCGGCGCATCGAGATCCAGCACCTTGGCACTGATCCCCGGCCCCACCGCCATTTTCTGCATATAGACATCAGGCGCGTTGAGAAATCCGCCCGCATCCGCCATCGCCACTACGGCCAGCGCGTTCGGCCCGCCATGCGCGGTGATGGTTGTGCCTTCCAGCGGGTCGAGCGCGATATCGATTTTCGGGCCGGTGCCGGTGCCGACTTCTTCCCCGATATACAGCATCGGCGCTTCGTCGCGCTCGCCCTCGCCGATGACAACACGGCCTTTGATGTTCAGGGAATTGAGCGCATCGCGCATCGCATCGACGGCTGCGGCATCGGCAGCTTTCTCATCGCCGCGTCCCACAAGGCGCGACGCCGACAGCGCAGCCGCTTCGGTCACACGCACAACTTCCAGCGCCAGATTACGATCCATCATTTTATAAATCCTCCTCAATTCTTAAGAGACAGGGCGTTTCGGCACAAGCCTCCAGCTTCGCCATCCGCGCTGCCGCCTCGCGCATATCACGTGCCCGGCAGGGATGCATCTTCATGACGATGGGCACCGGCTGTCCCGGATCACGCCCGCGCTGCAGCAACGCCTCGATCGAAATCATGCGGTCGCGCAGAATGGCGGAAAGATCGGCAATCACACCGGGCTTGTCAATCACATTCAGGCGCAGATAAAACCCGCAAACGTCATCGCCCGTATCCGCTAGCATCGGCGCGCGCAGCTGCGAAGCTGGAATTCCAAAAGCAGGTCCTATCCGCCCCCGCGCCAGATCAATCAGATCTGACACCACCGCCGCTGCTGTTGGCTCCCGCCCCGCGCCACGACCCGAAAGAAACGGCGTTTCCACGTAATTGCCGGTAATAAACAGCGCATTATAAACATCCTCCACCATTCCCAGCGGACTGGAGGCTGGCACAAGGCAAGGCTCTACGCTTTGCGAAATCTTTCCATCCTGCTCGCGGCCGATGCCCAGCAATTTAATGCGGTAGCCCAATTCACCCGCAAAGCGGATATCGGTCGGTGTGATATGGCCGATGCCGGTCGTATTGCCTTTGGTGAGCACAGGGGCCTTGCCAAAAGCCAATGCCGCCAGAATGGCTATTTTATGCGCTGTATCCGTGCCTTCGACATCGAGGGCCGGATCGGCCTCAGCATAACCTTTTTGCTGCGCCTGTTTTAAAATCGTAGCGAAGCTCTGCCCCGTTTCGCGCATCTGCGTAAGGATATAATTGCAGGTGCCATTAAGAATGCCATGCAGCGCCGTTATCCGGCTGGCGGCCAGACCGTCGCGCAACGCGCGCACCACTGGCACGCACCCGGCCACGGCGGCCTCGAACCCCAGACCGGCGTTATGGGCCTCCGCCAGCTTTGCCAGTTCTGCGCCGTGATGCGCAATCAACGCTTTATTCGCCGTGACAAAATGACGGCCGCGCCTCAATGCCCCTTCCGCCAGGGCGAGCGCATCGCCATCGGCCCCGCCGATGACCTCGACAACCGCATCCAGATTTTCAATGGAGAGCAAATCCTGCGGTCGTGCAGCCCAGACACAATTTTTGAGATCGACACCCCGCGCGCGATTGGCATCGCGTGCGTTCACGGCAACAATCTGCAAGGGTCGCCCGGCGCGCGCAGCGATGATGTCCGCATTTTCCTGCAAAAGATTAAAAACGCCGACACCCACCGTGCCCAGCCCTGCAAGGCCAATACGTAAGCTCTGACGCATATCAGGGGATGGCATGTATTTCTACGCGGCGGCTGGCGTCGGCTTCGCTCATGCCATCCTGCGGCAGCGCAGGAATATTCGCGCCATAGCCCTTGGTGATGATTTGCGCTGCCGGGATACCTTCCTCGATCAAACGCTTGGTTACATGATAGGCACGTTCAAGGGAGAATTTTATATTGGCGATCTCGGTGCTCTTGCCCTTCTTGCCCATGGCGCTGGCATGGCCTTCAACGACAATTTGCCCCAGGCCGCTATCTTTATAGCGCTGGGCGTAATCTCGCAGCGCGCGGCGGTCTGCCTGATCCAGGCTCGTCTGCCCATCGCCGAAATACACAATGAGACCGTCCGCGAACATCATACCATCATTGGACACGCCCTCGACAGTGGCGATAATCTCCCGCCCGACTTGCGCCAGATCTGGCCCAGGCATGATAGAATCCGCATCATCAAAGGTATAAATCTCGACAGAAGGATCGGTGCTTAAGCTTGTTCCTGATGTGGTAACATTATCAAGCGCAGGCATGTATGAATCGGCCTGGCGCCCGTTATCAAACGGATAAACTTCAATCTGGCCTTGAGAATCCTGCGTCACCATTTGCGCATAATCAGTATCAAAGGCGCCAGTGTTCACAGGCACAGGCGATGGCTGCGAAGATGGTGTCGCGCATGCATTCAAAAGCATGCACAAGGCAAGTGTGGAAATAAATATACGCATCAGGACCATTGGCGTCTTTCCTTTTACACCCAAATCATTCAAAACATAAGCAGGAAAACCCTATACTCACAAGACCATGAATTCACAAAAAACAAAACCATCCCCAAAACGGTCTCCCGCAGCGACAGACGATAGCATGAAACCGCTGGACCCCGTTGCTCTGACGCAGGCGATGGCGCATGCCTATGAAAAGGCGCAGCCCGCATTGCAGGCTTTTGCACAGAAAATGACAGAAAATCTGGCGCGGCAAAGTTTTGATCCCCTGAATGTGAACCAGGCCGCGATGGAGTATTGGGAGAAAATTGCGGAGAATCCAGAAAAATTTATCGCCCTGCATCAAGATTACTGGAAAAACTGGATAGCGTTGTGGAATGAGAGCACGCGCCGCTGGTTGGGGGAACAAGCGCAGCCAATCATTATCCCGGAAAAATCCGACCGCCGTTTCAAAGCGCCAGAATGGAACGAGAATGCGATCTTTGATTTTATCAAGCAATCCTATCTTCTGACCTGTCAATGGTTGGAACGCGCCGTGCGCGAGGGCGCTCCGCTGGATGCGGAGAAGCGGCAGAAGCTTGCCTTCGCGGCCAAGCTATATGCCGATGCGTTATCGCCTTCGAATTTCCTGCTGACCAATCCGGAAGTGTTGAAAGAAACTTTACGCACGGGCGGCGATAATCTGGTCAAAGGTTTTCAGAACCTGATGGAAGATCTGGAGCGCGGCGGCGGCGAGCTGAAAATCAGCACCACCGATTATAGCGCGTTCGAATTGGGCAAGAACATCGCCACCACGCCCGGTAAAATCATCTATCAGAACGAGTTGGTACAGCTTATCCAGTACGCACCGCAAACCGAAACGGTCCATGAAACACCGCTGCTGATCATCCCGCCTTGGATCAACAAATATTATATTCTCGACCTGCGGCCCGATAATTCCTTGATCAAATACTGTGTGGAACAGGGCCACAGCGTTTTCGTTATTTCCTGGGTTAATCCTGATGCGTCGCTGTCGAACAAGGGGTTTGAAGATTATCTTCAAGAAGGCGTGCTTGAAATTCTCGCGCATGTCGAGAAAGTCACGAACCAGAAGCAAACGAATGTGATCGGCTATTGCCTTGGCGGCACATTGTTGTCGATCGCGCTGAGCTATCTGACAGCCAAGGGGCAAGCCGGGCGCGTTAAAAGCGCGACGTTTCTGACAACACTGATTGATTTTGAGGACTCAGGCGATCTGAAATTATTTATGGATGACACGCAGCTTGCGGCAATGGATGAGGACATGGCCGAAAAAGGCGTGCTCGAGGCCCGAGCGCTGCAAAAAACGTTCTCATTGCTGCGCGCTAACGATTTGATCTGGTCGTTCGTGGTGAATAATTACCTGATGGGTAAGGAGCCCTTCCCCTTCGACTTGCTCTACTGGAATGATGATTCTACAAACATGCCCGCCGCGATGCAGCGATTTTATCTGCGCAAGATGTATCGCGAGAATTTACTGGCCAAGGCCAATGGCCTGAACATGCTGGGTGTGCCGATCGATGTACGCAGTATCAAAACGCCTGCCTATTTTCTCTCGACGCGCGAAGACCATATCGCGCCGTGGAAAGCCACTTATGCCGGCGCGCATTTGCTGGGCGGCAAGGTAACCTTCACCCTCGCCGCTTCCGGTCATATCGCGGGTGTTATCAACCCACCGGATTCAGGCAAATACTGCCACTGGGTGCGCGAAGCCAAGGCGGACACGCCCGATGATTGGCTGAAAACAGCCAAGGAACATCCCGGCTCCTGGTGGCCGGATTGGGCGAAATGGATCAAACCCTTCGGTGGCAAAATGATCGCCGCACGCAAAATCGGCAAGTCATTAGAAGATGCGCCAGGCAGCTACGTGAAGCGCAAGGCGGATTGCTAAAGATAAGCCCGGCTCAGCCCCACATAGTGGTTCGCCGACCACTTCAGGTGGTCCAGCTCCTGCGGCGTAAGGTCACGCATGTAACGCGCCGGACGCCCGCCCCAAAGCTGGCCCGTCTTCACCACCTTGTTCGGTGTCACCAGAGAACCAGCCGCCACCATCGCATCATCTTCAACCACAGCGCCGTCAAGAATGATCGAGCCCATACCAATCAGGCAGCGATTGCCGACGCGGCAGGCATGCAGCAAGGCCATATGCCCGACCGTCACATCGTCACCAATATAAGTTCCCTGCAATTGATACGTGACATGAATGACGCTGCCGTCCTGGATATTCGTGCGCGCGCCGATAGTGATGTCGTTGACATCGCCGCGCAGCACCGCGCCGAACCACACGGAACTCTCCGCGCCGATTGTAACATCGCCGATAACAGTGGCGTTGGGCGCAATGAACACGCCGGGGTCAATTTTAGGAAGAATGTTTTTATAGGGGAGGATGAGGGCCATAAGCGCATGATAGAGGAATAGAGAATAGAGAAACAGATATTCTTAGCTTAGCTATTCCTCTCATCCTCTTTTATCTATCATCTTATCTCTTCGCCCACTGCTTGGTACGACGGGCGCCGTGCTTGCCGACTTTCTTACGCTCGACGATACGCGAGTCGCGCGTCAGCAGACCGGCTTTTTTCAACGCCGGGCGGTATTGCGGATCGAATTTCTCCAGCGCGCGGGAAATGCCGTGACGCACCGCGCCAGCCTGACCGGACAAACCGCCGCCCTTCACCGTGCACATCACATCGAAATGCCCGACAGAATTCACTATCAGGAAAGGCTGGTTCAAGATCAGACGCTGGGTATGGCGCGCGAAATATTTCGACTGGTCGCGGCCATTGACGATCACCTTGCCGGAACCAGGCTGCAGCCACACGCGTGCAACAGCATCCTTGCGGCGGCCTGTGCCATAGGAACGGCCCTTAGCATCGCGCACGACAACGCGGACGATTGGCTCATCGCTTTTGCGAGGCTGTAGCGGCATGGCGACAAATTCCGTTGCGGCGGGCGCGGCCTGTGCTTCGGCCTTCTGAACTTCCTTTTTCAGATCTTTCAGATCATGAACAGCCGTTTCCTTCTTCGGCTTTTTGTCTTTTTTTTCCGTCGCTTTTGCGGGCTTTTTGGAATCTGATTTCTTGTCGGCCATGGTGATTATGCTCTCTTATTCTTGCGGTTGAGGGAGGCGATATCCAGAACTTCGGGCTGTTGCGCTTCGTGCGGATGCGCCGCGCCCGGATAAACGCGCAGATTGCCAAAAACCTGACGACCGAGCGGCCCGTGCGGCAGCATGCGCTGCACGGCCTTTTCGATGACACGCTCGGGATGCGCGCCGCGCAGGATCTCGCCCTTGCTGCGGCCTTTGATCCCGCCGGGATAACCGGTGTGCCAATAGAATATATCATTCTTGCCCTTTTTGCCGGTCAAGGCGACTTCGGCGGCATTGATGACAATCACATTATCGCCGGTATCGACATGGGGCGTAAAGCCAGGGCGGTGCTTACCGCGCAGGCGCAGCGCCACCAGCGAAGCCAAACGGCCCAGAACCAGGCCCTTGGCGTCGATCAGCACCCATTTCTTGTTCACTTCGGCACCCTTAGCCGATTTGGTTGTATTTGTCAGGGACGTCATATGCGCTTCCTTTATTGTTTGTGTGGGGCTTTATGGCGCGATTTGATGCGCCCTGTCAATCAAAAAATGCAATGATTTGAGAAGATTAACGAATGGTATTAAAATACCCTATTTCTCTGTCTCCTGCATAATCCATTGCAGAAAAGGCCCGTGGCCCTGCTCGACCGGCCAGGCGACAATGCACGGCACGGCATAGCTATGGCGGGCTTTGATAAAATCAGTCACTTGATCGAACAAATCCGCCCGGGTTTTGAAGAGCACACCTGTCTCGCGTCCTGATTGGATCTCGCCCTCCCACCAATACAGTGATTCATGGGCCGCCATGATGTTCGCGCACGCCACCAGCCGTTCCTCGAGCAGTGCCCGGGCGATGGTCTGAGCCTCCTCGGCCGTGGCGAAAGTCGCGTAGATTGTGAGGGTCATAGTGTTTTTCTCTTGTCTTTGCGCGGTCTATCGCCTAATCCTATCACCGGACGGAGCGTGGCGCAGCCTGGTAGCGCACTTGCATGGGGTGCAAGGGGTCGCAGGTTCAAATCCTGTCGCTCCGACCATTTGCGATGACTTTCAGAGATCATCATAGCTCGCTTAAGGCAGAGCCTCATGCCAGAAATCAGCATCTAACATATCTTCAGGATAATTATCGTTCGCCGGAGCGATTGCAGGATATAGATACACAGACATTATACTTACCATAAAAACAATCTCCCTTGACGATTCCTGAAGACAATTCTTCACCAATATTATAGATTTATAATTGTATCACAATTTATGTCTCGCCGTTGAATTGTAAAATGCTTGAAAAAAGAAAAACCAGAACCAAAGCTGACCACATCGATCTTCAGGTTGGGCGCAACCTCAGAACGTTTAGAACATTTTTGGGATTGTCACAAGAAGATGTCGGCACCGCGCTTGAGATGACCTTTCAGCAGATCCAGAAGTACGAACTTGGCAAGAATAAAATCAGTGCCTCTGCCATTTATCGCCTCTCTCAATTTTTTAAAATACCCATCAGTCATTTTTATAAAGGGATTGAACAGAAAACCCAACAGCAAAGGCATATTGCCGAATCCCTTTATGCGTTGGACAGGGACACCATTGAGCTGCTTGCCATCTTTCAGAAAATTCCTAACAAAACTACGCAAAAGGCATTACTGAGCCTTTTAAGAAATTATGAGAAAAACAAACAGGGCGCGCCCAAAGATATTTAAGAACGAACCATGATTGCATTGGAAGAATTTATACAAAAGACAAATCGAGCGGCCACCTCCGAGGAGATTTTTTTACTTTTCGAAAGCGCATTGCAGAAACTGGGCTACGACCGTATCTGCTACAGTTTAATCACGGATCATCCCTCTCTTGGTTTGAAGGCTGGACACGGCGTTCTGAGAAACTATTCCGAAGACTGGATGAAACATTACGTCAGCAAGGGATACGAGAAAATTGATCCTGTCCCTAAATATTGTTTCTCGACCAACAAACCCTTTACCTGGGATTGGGTGGTTCAGTCTCAGATTCTTTCTAACGATGCACAACTTGTCATGAACGAAGCTCATGAAGCCAAGCTCTACGATGGCATTGCCGTCCCGATGTATGGCGTTAATGGCGAACTGGCAGGCGTCGGCCTGGCTAGCAGCGCCGGAGGTACAGAAGTCAATAAAAACATGTTATGTGTGATCCGGGCACTGGCGTATCAATTTCATCTCGCATACACCGAAAAAGAAGCCAGTGAGGGCAATCTTAAGAACGTTCGACTGACCAATCGCGAAAAGGAAATTTTGCTCTGGGCTGCAGAAGGTAAAAGCGATCCTGCGATTGCTGAAATCATGGGTATTTCCTATCCGACTGTCCGCTATCACATGAACAATGTATTCAGAAAACTGCAGGCCAATGAACGTACTTTTGCCGTAGTGAAGGCCATACGCAACGGGCTGATTCTGCCCAGTTATGTCTCGGAATTACCCACCCCTATCAGACTTGTCAGGTAACATTCTCGTTTCACATTTGCTTTCATTCTCACAGATCTAACCGTGTGAGGATAGCATGATTGAATGCGTGACACTTTCAACCAATCACTGTTTTGCAGGCAATCCCATTTGTGAACAACATCGCTTGCGCTATGAAAGCATCATCCAGCGGCAGCAATGGGACGTTCCTGTCATCAGAGAGATGGAATACGATTCCTATGATAATCCGGCTGCGTATTACCTGATCAAAAGAAATGCGTCTGGAAGAGCTGTGGGATCTTCGCGCCTGTACCCCACTGATCGTCCTTATATGCTGCAACAAAGCTTTGCGCATCTGGTTGATAAAATTCCCCTTCCAGTCAATCCCTCTGTCTGGGAAGGGAGTCGCGTTTTCATTTCAACGACGCTAGAGCCCGTAGAACGAAAGCGGGTGATGCAGGAAATCGTCGTCGGCTATCTGGAGTTTGCACTTGCTCATGAGATCAAAAGTATTATTGGCGTGATGTATCCGATTTACTGGAAGAATATTTTTATTAAATCAGGTTGGAATGTTGAATGGCTGGGTGATGTCCACAAAAGTGCCGAAGGACACAAAATTGTTGCGGGCGATCTGAGGGTCTCTCCTGAAGTGTTGAATCATGTTCGTCAGGAAACAGGAATCGCTGAAGCAGTTCTCAGCTTTGGAACAACAGAACGTGAACGCTTTGCTGCATAAGGAAAAACAATGGGTAAACTTTCAGATTTTATCGCCTACGGCAACGACGAGGGATTTCTCCTCTCACTGCAGTATCTCGCCCGAGAAGCCATGAATGAAGGCCACAATCATCTTCATTCCATTCTTTCCATCGCGCTCAATCTCGCCAGCGCAAATAGCAACACTCTTGCCAATATAGAGCTTAATTCGAATGTCGAAGATGCCATACGCGCATTCGACTTTGTCGCGAAATTCAGAAACGCACCACCTGTCGTTCAGAAAAAATTTCTAGAAATTCTTGAATTAACTGAAGAATAAAGCGGCGCAAAACTAGCCATCAATCATGTTGCGCAAATCACGCAATTCGGAGAGCACGCCCTGTAAAACACGACGCTGGGCGGCATTCAGCGGAAGGCCTGAAGATGCCGGCGCTGTCAACGCCGTCGCCGGGCTGATGACCATCAACCCAGTGCGGCCTTTTTCCTTGAGCAGTTTCTGCACGCCCTTGATGGTGTATTTCTCGGTATAGAGAAGCTGATGAATAGTGCGTAGCAACGCCACATCCTCAGGACGATAGTAACGCCGGCCGCCGCCGCGCTTGAGCGGGCGCACTTGTGAAAATTTCGTTTCCCAAAAGCGCAGCACATGCTGCTGCACGCCCAGAAAATCCGCGACTTCGCTGATCGTGCGAAAGGCGCCCGGCGCCTTGCCCGGCGATGGCGGTGCATTGGAAGGAGCAGAGCCCGATATGCGCGGCGGGGCCAAATTCATGCTCACGCACCTTTATTGACACGGTCCTTGAGGACCTGCGACGCACGGAAGACAATAACCTTACGCGGCGAGATCGGCACTTCTACCCCCGTCTTGGGATTACGGCCGATTCGCTCCTGCTTCTCACGGATATCGAAACTTGCGAAGGACGAGATCTTCACGGAATTGCCGCGCGCCAGCTCATCCGTCATTTCATCCAAGACAGCTTCCACCAGCGCCGAAGACTCATTACGCGAGAGCCCCACCTGCTCATATACCGCTTCGGCCAGATCGGCACGGGTCATTGTTTTTGGTTCATCCATATGCAACCCCTTTAATTCACAGCAATATTAGAAATTCTATAAGTCTAACGCCCCCCGGTCAACAAAGTTGCAGCACTGTCCACAGGAAAAATAGGCATAAGTTCAAAGGATTAGAACGTGACGTTAAACAATGCGCCGCAAAGCCCTACATCCGCACCAGCGCTGCGCCCCAGGTGAACCCGCCGCCCATGGCTTCCAGCAAAACCAGATGGCCCGGTTTAATGCGTCCATCAGCCACGGCTTCGTGCAACGCCAGCGGGATCGACGCAGCCGAAGTATTGCCATGCCGTTCCACCGTCACCACCACTTTGCTCAGGGGCAGATGTAGTTTTTCCGCCGTGGCTTCGATGATGCGAATATTGGCCTGATGCGGCACGAGCCAGTCGATATCCTGCGCCTTCACCTTATTATGCGCCAGCGCTTCGTTCACGACCTCGGCCATGTAGTTCACGGCGTATTTAAACACCTCGCGCCCGTGCATGACGATATGGCCGCTTGTCCTCGTCGTTGATGGACCACCGTTGGTATAGAGCATCTCGCGCTGCGCGCCCTTGGCATGCAGATGCACGGAATGTACGCCGCGATCCCCCTCTTCACCAGCTTCCAAAACAACCGCTCCGGCGCCGTCGGCAAACAAAACGCAGGTGGTGCGGTCCGTCCAATCCACAATGGAAGACATTTTCTCAGCCCCGATCAACAAGACGCGGCGCGCCTGCCCTGTGCGGATAAAGCTGTTGGCCACACCCAGGCCATAAATGAAGCCTGAACACACCGCCTGAACATCAAACGCCGCGCCGGCGGGAATACCCAGCCTGTCTTGCACCTGCACTGCCACGGCGGGGAAAGTCTGATCGGGCGTTGTAGTGGCGACAATCACGGTGTCGATATCACCTGCATTCAAGCCGCCCCGCTCCAGCGCCATGCGCCCCGCCGCCGTAGCCATATCGCCTGTGGTTTCATCTTTGGCCGCGATATGACGTGACTTGATGCCACTGCGCTGCACGATCCATTCATCGGACGTGTCCACCATCTGCGCCAGATCAGCATTGGTCAGGATTTTTGCGGGCAAATAAGCGCCCGTAGCGCGGATTACAGCGCGGGAAAACATCGCGGTGGTCATATCTGCGCCCCGGATTCCAAAATGATATTCATCTCCCGCGCAACGCTTTCGACATATCCAGCCCGCGCCAAACGTGCAGCGGCCAAAACCGCCGATGAAAACGCCAGCGCATCCGCACCACCATGGCTTTTAACCGCCACGCCGCCGAGTCCCAATAACAGAGCCCCATTATACAAACGTGGATCGATTTTCTTTTTGAAACGGCGCAGTGCGGGCGCCGCCAGCAAGCCGCCTAGCTTGGCCATCAGATCAGAATTAATCGCGGCCTTGATGCCTTCGATGGTAAATTTGCTTACCCCTTCGGCGGTTTTCAGCGCAATATTGCCTGCATAACCGTCGCAGACAATCACGTCCACCGCGCTGCGGAGCAAATCTGTGCCTTCAACAAAACCGGCATATACACCATGAAAATTAAGATGGGCAAGAGTCGCGGCGGCGGCGCGCACGTGGTCGGGGCCTTTGGTCTCTTCCGTGCCCACATTCAGCAACCCCACACGCGGCGTCGGCACATTCTTGATTAGCTTCGCATAGACAGCGCCCAAAATCGCAAACTGCACCAGGTTTTCTGAATCCACCAGCACATTCGCGCCTAGATCGAGAACCAGCGTGTCACAGCGCTCGCCCGGGAAAACACTGGCCAAAGCAGGGCGATGAACACCAGGTAACGTTTTCAGCACCGCCATCGACAGCGCCATCAGCGCACCAGTATTCCCAGCCGAAACCACCGCCTGCGCCCGGCCCGTATCCACGGCCTCGATCGCGGCGCGCATGCTGGTGCCCTTGCTGGCGCGCAGCGCGGCCGAGGGTTTGTCATCGCCGCGAATAACGCGCTCGGCATGAACGATGTGATAAGACGGCGCGGGCAACGCATGCGTGGCGATCATCTGCCGGATCGGTCCTTCCTCGCCAAAGAAAATAAATTGCAAGGCCGGGTCCTGCGCCAACGCCAACGCCGCACCGGGAATAACAACACTAGGACCAAAATCACCACCCATCGCATCCAGAGCGATCACAGGGGACGATAATGAGGGTGCGGCGGAAGAGAGTGGGGTATTCACGGTTAACCTAGCTTGTTACGCTGGGATAATGCGCAGAAAAGGCAAGAAAGATAAAGAGACAAAAAAGGCTTATGAACGCCCTTTGATCACCTGACGGCCTTTATACATACCGGTCTTCAGATCGATGTGATGCGGACGAACAGCCTCGCCTGTCTCCGAATCTTCGATCCAGTTCGTCGCCTTGATGGAATCGTGGGAACGGCGCATGTTCCGCTTGGATTTCGATGTTTTTCGCTTTGGTACGGCCATGTCGGCAATCCTTCTCTTTTTTTTAAATTCAGCGGGATGTTTAACGAAAATATCACGCTTTTGCAAGCAAATTCCTTATTCGCTTTGCATCTTCGCTTTCCAGGCCTTAAGCCCGGCAAAGGGATTGGCAAAGTCTTCATCTGCCGCCGCTTTCTTTGATTTTCCAGATTGTAGAAGCTTGGCCCCCTTGGCATGCGGATAGGGGTCGATGGCCAGCGAGAGAAACTGGGTGACCATCTCGCCCAGATCAATGTTTCCTTCAACCAGAGGCTCGGGATCTTCTGCCTCCTCCAACAAGGGCATTTCGACATTCCCCTTGGCTATGTCCCGCTCCCGGCGGGCCTTTGACAGGGAAACCGCCTGCGCAGGGTCGGCGTACCAGGCTTCAAAGTTGTCTTTGACCGTCGCGGCTATCGGCTCACCCGTCAAGACACACGCCTGCACGACCTCAGCCGTAAGTTTTCCACTCACATGAAAAACACGGCCACGCGTACGTTCAATGGTGACCTGGGCCTTCAGGCTTTCCAGGCTCAGCAGCCCTAAACGTTTAGCCAGCTTCTTGGCCTCAGGCGGCGTGATCTCGAGTGCGATTTTCTTTTTCTCAGAGCCCAGGCGCTCTGTATCAAACGGCACAGACCATTCGGGATCCAGAGTCTTTTCTTTCTTCTTCTTAGCCATTGATCCTTATCTCCTATTCTACACAGAGGGAAATATTGCCACACCCTGCAGGATATCGCGCGGACGGCCCAGCGCCAAACGGCAGGTCTGGCAATAGGCCATGAGCTTCGGCAACCCCGGCAGCACCACATCATCCGATACGGCGTAGATATTCCTCCGCAGCACGGATTCCAGCGCCTC
>JAKLKY010000016.1 GCA_023150415.1 Alphaproteobacteria bacterium
GCGCAGATTGGCCAGCTGAATATCCACAATACCCGCAATCTGCGCGCGGCCCAGGCGCTGGAACAGCAGGATCTCATCCAGCCGGTTCAGGAATTCAGGGCGGAACGCCTTGCGCACCACATCCATGACTTCCTCGCGCACGTCGTCGACCTTCATATTCTCCGGCATATTTACCAGAAATTCCGCGCCCAGATTAGATGTCATGATCAGCAAGGTATTGGTGAAATCTACTACGCGGCCCTGCCCGTCAGTGAGGCGCCCATCATCAAGAACTTGCAGCAAGACATTGAAAACATCCGGATGTGCCTTCTCAACTTCATCAAACAACACAACCTGGTAGGGACGACGGCGGACGGCCTCGGTCAGCGCGCCGCCTTCTTCGTAACCCACATAGCCCGGCGGTGCGCCAATCATCCGTGCGACGGAGTGTTTTTCCATGTATTCGGACATGTCGAGGCGGACCATTGCCGTATCATCATCAAAAAGAAATTCGGCCAAGGCCTTGGTCAGTTCGGTTTTTCCGACGCCCGTCGGCCCCAGAAACAGGAAGGAACCCATCGGACGGCGCGGATCTTGCAATCCTGCGCGTGCCCGGCGGATGGCGTTGGAAACAGCCTTCACAGCGTTATCTTGCCCCACCACGCGAAGACGCAATTTTTCTTCCATTTGCAGGAGCTTATCGCGCTCCCCTTCCAGCATTTTATCCACGGGAATGCCTGTCCAGCGGCTGACCACGGCGGCGATTTCCTCCTCGGTCACTTCTTCATTTATAAGATGTGTTCCATTTTTTGTTTCGCCTGAGGCGGCCAATTTCTTCTCCAATTCCGGAATTGTGCCATATTTAAGTTCGCTGGCCTGCGCCCAATTGCCTTCGCGTTCGGCGCGCTCCAGCGCGATACGGGCCTTATCAAGGGCCTCCGTAAATTTCTGTCCGGCATTGAGCTTTTCTTTCTCGGCCTTCCATTGTGCTGTCAGATCGGCCGATTTCGATTCGAGTGCTTTAAGCTCACTTTCAAGCCTTTCCAGACGCTCTTGAGAACCTTTGTCTGTCTCTTTCTTCAGGGCTTCGCGCTCGATCTTGAGCTGGATAATCCGGCGATCCAATTCGTCAATTTCTTCTGGCTTTGAATCGGCTTGCATCCGGATGCGCGATGCTGCCTCGTCGACCAGATCGATCGCCTTGTCCGGCAGAAAGCGATTGGTGATGTAGCGATTCGAAAGCGTGGCAGCCGCCACGATGGCAGAATCAGTGATGCGCACACCGTGATGCAGCTCGTATTTTTCCTTCAGGCCGCGCAGTATGGAGATGGTATCCTCAACCGTCGGCTCCGCGACAAAGACCGGCTGAAAGCGGCGCGCCAGCGCGGCGTCCTTTTCAATATGCTTGCGGTATTCGTCCAACGTCGTGGCGCCGACCATATGGAGCTCACCCCGCGCCAGTGCAGGTTTGAGCATATTGCCCGCATCCATAGCGCCTTCGGCCTTGCCTGCGCCAACCAAGGTGTGCAACTCGTCCAGGAAAAGGATTATTTCGCCAGTACTTGCACGAATTTCATCAAGCACTGCTTTAAGACGTTCTTCAAACTCGCCGCGATATTTCGCACCGGCGAGCATCGCCCCCAGATCTAGCGCCATCAGCCGTTTATCTTTCAGGCTTTCCGGGACATCGTTATTGATGATGCGCAAGGCAAGTCCTTCGATAATCGCGGTTTTGCCAACGCCAGGCTCACCGATCAGTACAGGATTATTTTTCGTCCGGCGGGAGAGTACTTGAATCGTGCGGCGGATTTCCTCGTCGCGGCCAATGACGGGGTCCATCTTGCCCTGACGCGCACGCTCGGTCAGGTCCTGCGCGTACTTCTTCAGCGCATCAAACTGATCCTCTGATGTAGCTGAATCGGCGGTGCGGCCCTTGCGCGCGCTGTTTATCGCATTATTCAGGGCAGTGTCTTTCACCCCCGCCGATTCCAAGATCTCTGCCACCGATGCCTTTTTGGCCATCAACATGGCTTGCAAAACACGCTCCAGCGTCACAAACTTGTCACCGGCCTTTTCCGCCAGAATCAAGGCGTTATCCACAATTTTTGATAAATCAGATGAAAGGCGAACACCGCCTGCCCCCGGTCCTTTGACTTGCGGCAATTTGGCCAGCGCCTGCTCGACGCTCCTTTGCAACTTTGCCTCATCCCCGCCGGCGGCCCGTACCAGGGACCGCGTTAGAGAATCGGCGTCATCCAGCATGGCTTTCAGCACATGCTCAGGTTCAAGCGACTGGTGGGAAGAACGCGCCGCAAAGGTTTGTGCTGCTTGCAGCGCAGATTTCGTTTTTTCGGTCAGACGATCAAAATCCATGCCCTGATATTAGGCCATGAATTGTTTTGGTCAATGGCCGTATTCGCTGATCCGGGCGGGTTCAGCAGCTTGAGACGAAGCTGCAGGAACGTTGCCCAAAATACTGGCGGGCAAAGATAAGTCATCATCCGCTGGGACTGCCAGTGCTGGGCGCAAGCTCTGCACCTGTGGTTCCTCGCTTTCACCCGCATCTTCAGATGTCGAGTGATTCTGTTGTGGATAAGCCTGTGAATAAGATGTCGAATAACCGGGATTTTCAGCCTGGAATGCACCAATGATCCTTTGATAATGTTCGGCGTGTTGAAGGTAGCTCTCCGCCAAAACCCGATCCCCGGCAGAAGCGGCATCTTTGGCCAGAGCCGCATACTTTTCCACAATTTGATACGCAGTTCCGCGAATGCGTACATCCGGGCCATTGCTGTCATAGACCTGGTTGCGGTTATTGCCCCCATTCCCGCTGCGAGGCCTTTGTCCGCCTCGGTTACGGTGCCTTCTGCCTGCTGCATGTCTCATGGTTACAATGTCCCTTCTCATAAAATTGTGAATCACTTATCCACACGTACAATTTACATCACAAAACGATTCGGCACCAGAGCCGAAACAGAAAAAACACAACAGGTTGTGTTTTTCATTTTTGGCTCGGACTGCATCTAGCGATCGTGTCGTGCGAACATCTCGAGGCTACGCGCAAGCATGGCAATCGATCAAGACACACATCAAAAAAAATTTTCACTTATCCCCACTGCTGATTTCTAAAACCCTATGGTTTCCGCCCGAATCAGCGTGGATTCGCGGTGGCAAAAACCTATATTTTTCCGCGAGTCGCATCATGCTTGGCCCTTGATCAAAACCGATCTCAAAAAGCGCCAGGCCGCCTGGGGATAACAAACGCTCTAAATCCGAAAAAATCTCTTCATACGCTTGCAAACCATCTTCACCACCGTCCAAAGCGAGAATCGGATCATGATTCTTTACCGCTGTCGCAAGGCCGGGAATCGCTGCCGAAGCGATATACGGCGGATTGGCAACAATACATGGAAATGAGCCCATGATTCCCCTTCCCCAGTCGGAACATATGAACTGACAACGATTCGATAATCCCAGCGCAGATGCGTTTATGTGTGCCATACGCAGCGCATCCACAGAGATATCCACAGCCACTCCCTGTGAATTGGGCCACTCCGTGAGTAAAGCCAGAATAATGGCGCCACTGCCCGTCCCTAGATCCAGGATGCGCGGCGGAGGCTGTTTCCCGAATCGCTCGAGCGCTATTCGTACCAGTGTTTCTGTATCCGGGCGTGGGTCCAGTACGGCTGACGAAATCATTAAATCAAAGGTCCAGAACCCGCGCCTTCCTTCGATCCGAGAAAGAGGCATACCAGAGAGCATCTGATTCAAATCCTCACCAATTTGTAGGCGCGCTTGCTCCGGCACGGTATGGTCGGCCTGCGTTATGAGTTGCACATGGCTTATGCCAGCACGAAACGCCAGCAAGCGCCGCGCAGTGAGGTCGGCTGAAGGATCTTGCGCCTGTTGGAGCGCGGTGCGGATGGCGTGGTAAAGCGCACCGGCCCGGGTTGGCAGTGGCCCGCGCATCTTAGGCATCGCCCAACGCGCTCAAGGCGACGGCCTGCTCATGTGCGGACAGCGCGTCAGTAATTTCAATAAGACCAGCGCCGCGCATAATCTCATCAATTTTGTAAAGCGTCAGGTTGATGCGGTGATCAGTCACGCGCCCTTGGGGAAAATTATAAGTTCGGATGCGCTCGGATCGGTCGCCGGAACCCACCTGCTCCTTGCGGTCGCGGGCGCGTTCTTGCGCCTGGCGTGTACGCTCCTGATCGTAGAGACGCGTACGCAAGACCTTCATCGCCTTATCGCGGTTTTTGTGCTGTGAGCGCTCTTCTTGCATCTCAACCACCAACCCCGTGGGGATATGGGTGATCCGTATTGCGCTGTCGGTCGTGTTGACGTGCTGCCCCCCCGCCCCCTGCGAGCGATAGGTATCAATACGCAAATCCTTCGGATCAATTTTAATATCGACTTCTTCGGCTTCCGGCAAAACAGCCACAGTGGCGGCAGAGGTATGAATGCGGCCGCTGGCCTCGGTTTTGGGTACGCGCTGCACACGATGCCCGCCGGATTCATATTTCAGGGCCGAAAACACATTACGACCTGTAATTTGGCAAATGATTTCCTTATACCCCCCCAGATCGCTGGGCGAGGCTTCGAGCACTTCAAATCCCCAACCCTGCGTACCGGCAAAGCCACGGTACATCGCGAACAGATCGGCAGCAAAAAGTGCGGCTTCATCTCCTCCGGTGCCGGCACGGATTTCAAGAATGGCGTTGCGTGCGCCGTCTTGATCTTTGGGCAGGAGCGCAAGCTGCACTTGCTTTTCCAATGCTGGAATACGGGCGTTCAGGGCTTGCAGCTCAGCCTCCGCCATAGACTTCATATCCGGATCAGACAGAAGGCTGCTAAGGTCAGCTTTCTCTTGCTCCAGCGCTATGATGGTTTCCACCACAGGGGATAGCTCGGCATATTCGGTAGACAGCTTTGCAAACTGGTCGCCACTTAGATTGCCTGCAGCCATAAGCGCAGCCAGCTCTTCGTGACGGCCGCGAATCTGCACAAGATTTTCCCGATAACGCATCAAAAACCCTCAGCCGCGCTAGCGATTGGGAATGCCGAAGGACGATGGTCCTACGGTCTCGGCGGCATCCGGCACGTCATCTTCAACGGGTGCAGGTTGTTGCATATTGCGCTGACGCGGCGGCGGTGCAGACGTTGTCGTTGCTGCCGCAGGGGGCGCTGGCGCAACAGAAACGGCGGGCGCAGGCGCCGCTGGGGGGGGTGCTGGTGTTGGTTCTTGCACAGGTGATGAAACGACAGGGGTTGTCGGTGTACCTGCTTCCGGTTCTATTGTTGCTTCAGAAGGCGCAGCATCTTCTGTGGCTGTATCTGGCGGAACAGGCTGCGGTTGCGTTTCATAACGCTTGCGTAACCAGTCGCGTTCCAGTGGCACATTGCGCAAGACCTCGCCATTCGCGCCGAGCGGTGCAACCGCTTTGCCGTCA
Organism: Alphaproteobacteria bacterium; assembly: GCA_023150415.1. Lineage (GTDB taxonomy): Bacteria > Pseudomonadota > Alphaproteobacteria > Micavibrionales > Micavibrionaceae > JAKLKY01. The sequence continues at coordinate 5,433 of JAKLKY010000016.1, forward strand.
ATCTCCAGCATGACACCGCCGGCATTGCCTAAGGACATACTCAGATCTGGACGATCATCGGGAATGCGATATTTATCTCCGGCCTGCAAAACCTTGGCAACCAGCGCATTGCCCGAACTGTCTTTGATCTCAACCCAACTGTTGGCGGTAATACTCAGGATAATTCCCGGCTCAGGCGGTGGCGCAGTCGGACTCGCATGTGCAACGGGCTGTTGCGCTGCTGTCGCGGATGCAGGCGCAGATGCGCCCGCATTAGGAATAGCGGGTGTTGAAGCGGAAAAAGCCTCTTCTGTTGCCATCACATCAGGCAGCGCGGACGTATCCTCCGGCGGGCGCTGGGCATAAGACCACCATAAAATAATAATTACAGCTGCTGTAAACAAGGAAACTACAACGACCCAAGGCTTTGGCACTTTGCTCTCGCTAGTCGGCATGGGGAAATGGAGTTCCGGCGCGGAGGATCTCTCGCCAACCTGGATTTTAAATTGTGCAATCATTTGCTCGCCATCCAGCCCGAGATAATCAGAATAGGAGCGAATAAAGCCAATCGCATAAACGCGGCCTGGCAGACGATCGTATTCACCGGACTCAATGGCTTCCAGTTGAGAGCGTTTAATCCGCAGAGCCTTTTCAATGTCTGCCAAACTCTGGCCATAGTGTTGCCGCGCCTGACGCAAAATGACGCCAACCGGTACATCCCCCGGCGCGGGCGCAGAGGGATCAGGCTCGGGATAATGCTGGTATTGAACAGCAGCTGGTTCCATAGGACGCCTACCTTAAGACATTCCGCGCCGCGCGTCTAGTTTAGTGTTGGTGATTGGCTGTTAGGGCTGGTTGTTGAAAAATACCTTATTCCAAATACCGATCACCCTCCACTAACCGCCCTCTTCCAATCCATAGGCCTCATGCAGGGCGCGGACGGCGAGTTCCATATAGTCTTTCTGTATCAGGACACTGATTTTGATTTCCGAGGTCGAAATGACCTGGATGTTGATCCCCTTATCGGCCAACGTACGGAACATCAAGCTGGCCACGCCGTGATGGGAAATCATGCCGATGCCAACAATCGAGACTTTAGCCACATCCTCATCAACCCGAATTTCAACCCCTTTGAGACTTTCTATGCTCTCCAGCGCCTTGAGTGCTTTGGGCACATCCGTGGCGACGATGGTGAAAGTAATGTCTGTGGCTTCGCTATCGGCGGATATATTTTGCACGATCATGTCCACATTAACGGCGGCATCGGCCATAGGCTCAAAAATCTGGGCGGCGATGCCGGGGCGGTCGGGCACTTTCATCAGCGTGACCTTGGCCTCATTGCGGCTATAGGCGATGCCGGTAACGACGTTCTTTTCCATGATATCTTCATCCTTCACAACAAGCGTTCCAGGCAAATCGCTGCCCACATGGTCTTCAAAAGTAGAAAGCACCTGCACGGCGACATGATCCTGCATCGCCGTCTCTACCGAGCGGATCTGCAGAACCTTAGCGCCGAGCGAGGCCATCTCGATCATTTCTTCATACGAAATTTTTTTGATCTTTCGTGCCTTGGGCACGATGCGCGGATCGGTGGTGTAGACGCCGTCCACATCTGTATAGATATCGCAGCGATCTGCCTGCAGCGCGGCCGCCAGCGCCACCGCCGTAGTGTCTGAACCTCCACGGCCCAGCGTGGTGATGCGCTGATCGGCTGTAATACCCTGAAAGCCAGGAACAACGATAATTTCTCCCGTTTGCAAACGCTCTTGAAGCAGGGCGGCATTGATTTTCTGTACACGGGCATTGCCGTGTCTGTCGTCGGTGATAATCGGAATTTGCCAGCCCTGAAACGAACGGGCGTTCAGGCCGCGCTTCTGCAGCGCCAGCGCCATCAGGCCGGAGGTGACTTGCTCACCGCTCGCCACGATGGCGTCATATTCGCGCGCGTCATACAGCTTGCCCAGTTGGTCGCAATACGCCACCAGCTGGTTCGTTACGCCCGCCATCGCCGAAACCACAACTACAACCTTGTTGCCACGCGCGACTTCCTGCGCTACCTTGCCGGCCGCAACTTCGATCCGCGCCACATCAGCCACGGACGTTCCGCCAAATTTCACGACGATGAGTGCCATCTGCCTTCCTTTAAGACGCAATTTTGTAACATAGGCAAACAGGCCCTTACAAGGGAAGAAAGATGCCTAATGACGGGCTGGACAGAGGATGTTAAAACACTGTCCATGGCTTCGACGAAATACGCAGAAATTGCAAAATTCGCCAAGGATTCCGCGCATTGGTGGGACCCGCAAGGGCCATTTGCGCCGCTGCATAAGCTTAATCCGGCGCGGATGTCTTACCTCACGGCTCAGATTGGCCAGCATTACGGGCGGGATTTGGCAGCGCGGCAATCGCTCAAAGGTTTGAAGATCCTCGATATCGGCTGCGGCGGTGGGCTGGTGTGCGAGCCGCTGGCGCGGCTAGGCGCTAGCGTTACGGGCGTGGATGCGGACGCGCAGGCGATCCGCGTGGCGCGAAATCATGCGAAGGCGCAGGGGTTGGCGATTGATTATATTCGGGGTGATTTGCGCGCGTGTAAACGCCCATACGACATCATCCTCGCTCTTGAAATTCTGGAGCATGTCGATGATCCGCAGGATTTCATCAACAACGCGGCAAAGCACCTAAAGCCCGGCGGAATAATGATTTTCTCAACGCTGAATAAAACAGTTAAAGCGCTGGGGTTAGGGATTGTGGCGGCGGAGTATATCCTGCGCTGGGTGCCGATGGGTACGCATGACTGGCGCAAATTCATTAAGCCTTCGAACCTCGCGCACATGGTACGCGCAGCGGGATTAACGCCCTTGGATGTCTGTGGTCTCCAGTACCGACCTCTGCGCGATGAATTCGCCCTCTCCCCGCATGATCTATCCATCAATTACTTCCTTACGGCGGCATCTTCCTGAAACTCTTGGTCTATACATGACCATTCGGGCGTATTATTCTTCGATTCATGAATATGTTTTTTGCAATATGCATGGGTCTGGCGATGCTCGCTGTTCTGGGCGTTCTGGTGCTCGGTCTGCTGTCGATGGCCAAGGGCGGCGAACTCAGTCGCAGATACGGCAATCGTCTGATGCAGGCCCGCGTCATGCTGCAAGGGTTGGCGTTGCTGCTGTTTGTTCTGGCTTATCTCACCTCCTGATCAACTAGGATTTCACATGAAAATTCTTGTCCCTGTAAAACGTGTTGTTGATTACAACGTCAAAATCCGCGTGAAGGCGGATGGTAGTGGCGTAGATCTGGCCAACGTAAAAATGTCGTTAAATCCCTTTGATGAGATTGCGGTGGAAGAAGCTGTTCGCCTGAAGGAAAAAGGCAAGGCCAAGGAAATCATTGTCGTCACAATCGGTCCCGACAAGGCGCAGGAGCAACTGCGCACGGCGATGGCGATGGGCGCGGATCGCGGCATTCTGGTGAAGACGGATGCACCGATTGATCTGGGCGGCGTGGAGCCACTTGCAGTGGCGAAAACCTTGAAGGCTTTAGCAGAGCGCGAGAAGCCGAATCTAATTATTCTCGGCAAACAATCGATTGACGATGATTCCAACCAGACCGGGCAAATGCTTGCGGCCCTTCTGGGGTGGCCGCAGGGCACGTTTGCATCGAAAGTCGTACTGGAATCGGATGGGGTGCAGGTTACGCGCGAAGTTGATGGCGGACTGGAGACGGTTGCCCTCACCCTGCCCGCGATTGTGACAACAGATTTGCGCCTGAACGAACCGCGCTACGCCAAGCTGCCCGACATTATGCAGGCGAAGAAAAAGCCGCTGGAGATTCTGGAGCCTGCGGCGCTCGGAGTCGATTTCACACCGCGCCTTCAGATTTTGAAAGTCGCCGAACCCGGCAAACGCAAGGGCGGCATCAAGGTTAATGATGTAGACGCGTTGATTGATAAGTTACGCAATGAAGCGAAGGTGATCTGACATGGCTATTCTTATTCTCGCCGAACATGATAATCAAACCATCAAACCTGCGACGCTGACAACTTTTGGCGCTGCTACAAAACTGGGCGGGGATATTCATCTCCTGGTGGCGGGGCATCAATGCGGGGGGGCGGCGGAGGCTGCTGCCAAAATCGCCGGCGCGGGGAAAGTGCTGAAAGCCGACGCCCCGGAATTGGCACAAGGCTTGGCAGAGGCTGTTGCACCGGTCATCGTGCAGATCGCCAAAAACTACACGCATGTTATGGCGCCTGCTACGACATACGGGAAGAATATCCTGCCCCGCGCTGCCGCACTTTGTGACGCGCAGCAGATTTCCGACATCAGCGCCATTCACGATGCCGAAACATTTGACCGCCCTGTTTATGCCGGTAACGCCATAGCCACGGTCAGAAGCAAGGACAGCATAAAATTCTTGACCGTGCGCGGCACGAATTTTTCGGCAGCTGCTGCTACGGGCGGCAGCGCGACGATTGAGACGTTGACGCCGCCTATCGCTACGAGCCTGTCGCGTTTTATGAGTCAGGAGATTTCAAAGTCCGAGCGCCCCGAACTGACCGCCGCTAAAATCGTCGTCTCCGGCGGGCGCGGGCTGGGCTCGAAGGAGAATTTTGCGCTGATCGAAAAACTGGCGGACAAGCTCGGCGCTGCCGTGGGCGCATCACGCGCGGCGGTGGATGCGGGCTACGTGCCAAATGATTATCAAGTCGGCCAGACGGGCAAAGTCATCGCGCCGGATCTTTATATCGCTGTCGGCATTTCTGGTGCCATTCAGCATCTGGCAGGCATGAAGGATTCAAAAATCATCGTCGCCATCAACAAAGACCCCGAAGCGCCGATCTTCCAGATCGCCGATTATGGGCTGGTTGGGGATTTGTTTCCGATATTGAAGGAAATGACTGACAAGATTTAGTCTGCATCCGTGCGCTTGGCGCCGTCCAAGATGGCGCCGGTTAAATCTGCGTCGCGGAGATCAGCTTCACGAAGGTCAGCACCGGTAAGATTGGCCCACGAAAAATCGGCACCACGCAGTTGCGCCCCCATAAAATTTGCGCCGGTCAGGTCTGCATAGCGAAAGCGTGCAAATTCAAAATTGCTTGGGCTGGCACGACGCCCCGAGGATGCCGCGCCCAGAACAAGGGTATCTGCACGCATATTTTTTATCTTCGCATGGGCAAAATTAGCTTCGGCAAAGCTGCCGCCCCGCAGATCAGCATCAACAAGGTCGCAGTAACGAAAATCGCTGCCGTCCATCTGCGCCTTTTGCAACTGTACGCGATGCATATTCAAGCCGAACATTTTCGCATTTCTGGCACAGATTGCTGTCAGGCATTCATTCTCCAGTGAACGCAGCGGACGTAGATCCATATTGCTGAGATCCATGCGCTCGCCCTGCGCGCCCGTGCTGCCTACCCAGTCATGATGCGACTGGAGAAGTTGCATCAACGGCACATCGATCTGCAGGATGGAACGGCCAATATTATGCTCGGTAATGGCTTGGCTGATATCGGCGTTGACACGTTCCAGCTGGGCCGGCGAAATCCCAATCAAGATCGCGGCTTTCATGTTGGCGCCTTGAAATTGCGTTCCATCGATCAGAGCGTTGGAAAGGTCCGCACCTTCCAAAACCGTATCGCGCATATCGGCTCGCGCAAGATTGGCACCGCTGAGGATTGCATCTGAGAAGTCAGCGTGCGCTGCCATCGACCCGGTCAAGCGCGCGCCCGATAAATTCGCGCCACGAAAATTCACCGCCTTACCATTGCCGTAGCTGCCATCGCTCACGGCGCCGATGCGCATATCCGTATCGGCAAGGTCTGTCCCCGTCAGGCTCGCGTTTTCAATGCGCACGCCCCGCATGTCAGCACGGTTAAAGCCCGCTTTGTCCAACTTGGAAAAGCTAAGATCACAGGCGTAGACAGAGGCTTCCTGAAAGCGCGACTCGCGCAAATCCATATGCATCATGAGGCACCCGATAAACGAGGCCTGGCGTAAATCCTGTCCCTGCAGAGATAGGCCTGATAAATCCACGCCTCTTATATGGGCGCGGCGGCCCCCGTTGCGACCTTCCAGGAAGCGCTTATGCAGGCGGATAAGAGAATCAAGCTCGCTCTGTGTCAAACGTTGGGGCTCTGGCGTAGCATCCATCTCGCGTGTCTGTATTTGGTTCTTCATGGGCTTATTCTGCGCCTAAGGTATTAAAAAAGAGTGACAAATTCTTTGAATTGTAGCATTCATGGGTTATGCGCTTGGCCCCCTTTTTTATAATTATGGCAATATTTTTGACCGCTTGCGGGGTTAAGCCCGCGGATGTCGCACCGCCACAAGGCTCTGAAAATAATGGTTTTCCGCATACTTACCCGGCCCCTGAAGGCGATGGGGGATCGGGCCAATGAATTCAGATTTTACTGAAAAAAATAATGCTTTATGGGTCGAAGCTTGTGCCTTGTCCGATCTGGCCGCCGTTTATGGGACCCCCACTTATATTTACAGCGCCGGCCATATCCGGGCGCAGTATACACAACTGCAAGAATCCCTTCGGCGCGCCTTAGCCGCCGATCATCAGCCTTTGATCTGTTATGCCTGCAAGGCCAATAGCAATCCTTCTATTCTTGAAGTCATCAAAGGGTGCGGCAGTGGCCTGGAAACTGTATCCGAAGGTGAATTGCGTCTTGGCCTGAAGGTTGGTTTTGACCCGCAGCAGATCGTCGCCACAGGCGTGGGCAAATCTGATCCGGAAATCGCGGCTCTCTTGAATGCCAATGTGCACCAGATTAATGTCGAATCCCTGCCCGAGCTTGAGAATATCCAGAGCATCGCCGCGCAAATGAACAAACGTGCGAACGTGGTATTTCGATTGAACCCGAATGTCTCTGGCGGTGGACATCATAAAATCAGCACCGGTCGCGCACAGGATAAATTCGGCCTGCCCCGCGCCGATATGTTCAAGGCCTATGGCATGGCAGCGCAGATGTCGCATGTGCGGGCGCTGGGCGTGTCGATGCATATCGGATCGCAAGTGTTCAAGGTCGAAACATTCCGCGAAGCCTTTGCCATGCTGCCGGAATTGGTCGGTGAATTGCGCGCGCAGAATTTTACGGTGGAGCGCCTGGATATCGGCGGCGGGTTCCCCATCCGGTATAAGGACGAAACGCTGCTGGATCTGGATGGCTATGCGCGCTGGGTCGCGGATTTTATCGCGCCTCTGGGCACCGAGATCATTCTTGAGCCGGGGCGCTATCTGGTCGGCAATGCCGGGGTTCTGCTGACGAAAGTGGTGTATGTAAAGGGATCAGGCGGACGGCAGTTTTTAATTCTGGACGCCGGGATGAATGATCTCATCCGCCCGACTTTGTACGAAGCCTATCATGCGATCGAAGCCGTTGAAGGCCGTAACGGCCCGCAAACGCAGTATGACGTCGTGGGGCCGGTGTGCGAAACGGGCGATACATTCGCCGTCGAACGCCCCCTGCCCGTAATGAAGCGCGGGGATCTGGCCGTGATTCGCTCCGCCGGTGCCTACGGGTTTTCCATGGCCTCAAACTACAACACGCGCCCCCTGCCCGCCGAGATTCTGGTGGATGGGGCAACGCATCGCGTTATAAGAGCACGGCAGGACTATAAGCAGTTGGTATAGCGTAATATTGCCCTGGTGGAAACGATGGAACTTCATATTGCTGAACATCCGTAACAGGCTGAACGGGGTTGCTATTCATCTGCCCAGTTGCTTTAAGGTCGTCTGGAATTTTGACAGGATTTTCTTCGCCACATACCGTCGCCAGCAAGGACCACACGGTTTTTAAACCCGTTCCCGTTCGGGCAACCTCAGCAGGCGTTTGATTACCAAGGAAAAAGTTAGGGGTTGTTAAAAAATCCTCCGCATCTGCATCAGCCCGCGCCTTCTTATCCTGATCAGCTGGATCACTGCAAAATGCGTTCGACACTTCCGCAAATAGATCCGTGGCCGAAATATCTGAATGTGATAAATCATCGAATATGCTTCTGCCATTTCCGCTTGCAACTTGAGTCATTTTGCTCTTCTCCCTTGGTTATTGCTATTAACAGAATTAAAAGATGGGATTGCGAAAGGCAACCAAATCATGTTGCGCGATGCAGCATGAAGGTCTTCGTCATTACGATCCCACCAGCTTGTCCGCCATAGCCCGAAGGTCAGCGGTGGAAAGCCGGGGAAGCAATCTAGGATTGAAAAGCTGGATTGCCGCGTCGGGCTTGGCCCTCCTTATAATGACAACCTATATTATTGTCTCAACAAAAACCGCACTGTTACCTGCGCATCCGGGGGGATTGGCGGTGCATCGGTCAAGGGATCATACCGCGCCGAGAACGGCATGGTGGCTTCCCCGGCTATAGTCTCCTGCGGCGGCGCGATCAGCCATTTCGCTAAAGGCTCTGCCCCCGCCTCCGCCTTCGGCGCTCGAAGCGTAACCATAATCAGCGGTACCAGCCGCGTTTCAGGCCCCAGATTGATAATCTTGCCTTCGATTAAAATAGCTTTACCCTCCTGGCGCGCGGAGACTTTATCGAACGCCAACCCCTCGCCCGGCAAAACGCCATCTTGCCCCAGCACACGGTAGAGCGCCAGGCTCTGCGGCCATGCGCGCAAGGTCGGATCCTTAAAGGACAGGAACAATGCCAGCAGTGCCGCAGTTAGTATCAGCGGCAGGAGTAAAGCTTTTAGAATCGACGCCTTAACCAAGCTAGGGCCAGAAGGCTCAGGCGCGGGGCGCATGGACTTGAAAGGGCGCTCATCCATCGGACCGGGTTTTACCCCATCGGGAATGGGTATATCAGTCTGCGCGTGGGCTTGCTGCGCGGTGATGGTGGCCTCGATATCGCTCAGCAGGTCATCGGGATCCGGTGTCTGGAACCAGGTGTTGCCGCAGTCAGAACAGCGTACATTCTTCCCGGCCGGGCGCAACAAAGCCGAATCCAGTGAAAATTTCGATTGGCAGGCGCTACAGGTCAGGATCATGGAAATGCTTCTCTTCTGTCTCCTATTCTAGTATTTATAAGAGCCAGCGCAATCATGAAAACCATGGATCGGCCCTCTATGCCCGGAATCATTCTTGTTATAATCGCTCTCCTTGGCTTTTGCCCTGTTCGGGCAAACGCGCAAGATACCTCGGCCTGCGCCGCGCAGGACAGACCTTGCTTGTTGAACCAGCTGCAGGAACAAGCTGCGCTCATCGACAATGTCGAGTGGCGCGACCAGACTTACCGCGAACTGGCAAAGACACGCGCTTTCGATGGTGATGTCTCAGGGGCGATTGCCATTATCCCGTTGATTTCATCACCGGATACAAAGGCTCTGACCATCCGCGGCATCGGGATGGCGGCTGCTGAAAATCGCATGGCACCCGAAGTTCTCAGCACTGTTTTCAGCAGTCTGCTTGAACAGGCGCGCGCAATCACGCATGAGCCTTCGCGCGCAATTGCCCTAACCTATATTGCCATGGCACAGGCTTTTGCAGGCGATGACGCGGGGGCATGGGCCACAGCAGAGGATATGGAGAATGAGGCACTCCGGCATAAGGCATATGGAGAGACTGCCGAAATCCAGGCTGAGCATGGCCGTGCCACCGCGGCGATGGAAAGTCTGAATCGCATCACAAGCGAAGCATACAAGATCAAGGCCCTGACGACTGTTTCAGGCATATTGGCGCAGAAAGGCGATTATAATTCCGCCTACACGCTGGCCGCTGCGATTGCCAATCCATACCGTAAAGCGCTGGCATTGCAGGTGATTCTCGATGTCCAGAAGCCGCGCGCGGTGGAAAAATAAAACTGCAGGGATAGGAAGGGGAGAAACCGTTGATTCGTTTCGAGCATGTCGGCCTGCGCTATGGCTTTGGACCTGAGGTCCTTAGCGATATCAACTTTACGCTTGACCCGGGATCGTTCCACTTCCTGACGGGGCCGAGCGGTGCTGGCAAGACATCGCTGATGAGCCTGATGTATCTTGGCCGCCACCCCACGCGCGGGCGCATTACAATGTATGATCAGAATGTAAGCGAAGCAACTCGCCCGCAACTGGCCCAGATGCGCCAGCGTATCGGCGTTGTGTTTCAGGACTTTCGTCTACTGCCGCATCTTTCGGCCTTTGATAATGTTGCCCTGCCATTGCGTATTATTGGGCGACCGGAAAAGGAAATCCGCGCGCACGTCAGCGAATTGCTGGAATGGGTGGGGCTGGGCGATTATCAGCGCGCTTTACCACCGACACTCTCGGGTGGGCAGCAACAACGCATTGCGATTGCGCGCGCCGTAATTGTCAGGCCGCGGCTCCTGCTGGCGGATGAACCAACCGGAAACCTGGATGATGAAATTGGATTGCGCCTGATGAACCTATTCGATCAGCTCAACCGTATGGGAACCACGATTGTTATCGCAACCCATAATCAGGTTCTTATGGACAAGTTCGGCCATCCCCGTTTGTTGCTTGAGGCTGGTCATTTGCGCGTGGTTCGCGCACGGGGCTGGATACGCCGCACAATGGCGGAGGTGCTATAGCATGTCCCGCGCCCATTATGATCTGCCCTTGCAACAAGACCGCAGCGCGGGGTTTCTTATACTGCTGACCGGCCTTATGACGTTCTTGGCGCTGGCTACATGCGCGGCTGCGCTCTCACTCAATGCGCTGGCATTCTACTGGTCGTCCGGGCTTGAGAATAATCTTAGTATCGAAATTCCAGCAGAGCGCAGCAAAGGCGGCCTGCGCGATGCTGAAGAGATTCAGTTGCTGGCCGAACGTGTAGACAAGGCCTTGAAGCAAGACACGAATGTCCGCGAGATTGAAATTCTGGATCAAAAGGCCATGAATGATTTGCTGGCACCATGGCTGGGGCCGCAGCAGAACCTCGCCGGCGCAGAGGATCTGCCCCTGCCCGGTCTGATTTCCGTGACTTTGGGTCATACGGATACGGATATATTGTCCAGCCTTCAAGAACGCTTGAAAAAAATCGATGCCGATCTTCGCGTCGATGATCATCAGGAATGGTTGTCAGGGATTATCCGACTGTGCCGTAGCCTGCAAGTGGCCGCTGTGGTTTCAACACTGGTTATTATCAGCACGACGGTGATTGCTGTGGCAGGCGCCATGCGCGCGCGGATGGAAATCCTGCGTCCGGATGTTGAACTTTTGCATTTGATGGGTGCAGGCGATAATTATATTACAGCCCAGTTTCAGCGACATGCACTCATCCTTTCCAGCAAAGGCGCGATTTTGGGAATATTGGCTGCTGCCGTTGTATTATGTGGTTTATATTTTGGCATTGGTACAATTCCCCTGGCTGATTCTATGCCAGAACATGGTATGCTCGGCATGCTGTTGCTTATGTTGCTATTACTGCCCCTGGCTTTGTGTTTAATTTCAGCGCTGGCGGCCCGGATTATGGTGCTGCGGGTGTTGCGGGCGATGGTTTGATCGGCGATGGTTTGATCGATGCGAAATGCGCTTTTTGTACTCGGCTTTCTTTTACTTCTCTGGGGCTGCGGTTTTGCAGCCTTTGTCAGCAGTGGACAAATGCAAACAATGCCCGTCGGCCTGCCGCGTGCGGATGCGATCATAATTTTAACGGGTGGCGAGAAGCGGATCGAGCTTGGTCTTGATCTACTTAAGAAGGGTGCTGCCAATGAAGTCTTGATAAGCGGTGTCCACCCTGATGCCAGCCAGCCTATGATCTTTGAAGAGAACAAAGTCAATCTTGCCGAATTGCCCTGTTGTGTAACGCTGGGTCGTTCGGCGCGCAGCACGAAGGAAAATGCGCTTGAGACACAGAAATGGATCGAAGATAAAAACATAGAGACAATTATTCTCGTGACTTCGAACTATCACATGCACCGCGCGCGTATGGAATTCGCCTTTGAATTGCCGCATATTGCGGTTATACCTTACGCCGTGCCTGAGCCTCATTTCACACTCGACAAACCCGCGACCTGGTTTCTGCTGTTCCGCGAATACCACAAATTTCTTTGGCGCTGGATTGAGCTGATGACGGCGCGTACTCTTGCGGCGAACGGATAATCATGCCAACCCTGCCGCGCAATTATTCAGGATCCATCCTCTTTAACGCCTTATTCTACGGAACAACATTCATTCTTTGTTTTCTCTATTTGCCTTTGCTGTTACTCCCGAGGAAACAATTTTTAAACTGTGTACGTTTTTATCTCTGGCTGGTTTATGGATTGGAAAAGTACATTCTGGGCCTCGACTACGAGGTTCGCGGCGCACACCATTTGCCTAAGCAAGGAGCCTATATCGTAGCCGCCAAGCATCAATCCCAGTATGAAACATTCAAGCTGCACTTTCTTTTTCCTGATCCGGCCATTGTTTTGAAGAAGGAGTTAATCGCAATTCCCTTGTTTGGCTGGTACCTGAAGAAAACAGATGTCATCGCCATCGACCGCAGCACACCTGATGCCGCTATCCAATCGATTCAAGACGGTGCGCGGCGCATGCAAGAGCAAGGGCGGCAAATTGTAATTTTTCCGCAAGGCACGCGGGTTGCGCCAGAACAAACATCACAAGAACGCCCGTATAAAATTGGCATTGCCCGTATACAGGAGGCAACGAATTTGCCCATCATTCCGCTGGCGATGAACGCGGGGATCTTTTGGCCCAAGCGCGGATTTTTCAAAAGTCGTGGAAAAGTGATTTTTGAATTTCTGGAGCCTATCGCGCCGGGCATGGATCGTTCCCTGCTGATGAAGACATTGGATGAACAGATTGAAAGTAAGAGCAAAGCCCTGATGGCGGAGGCCCTGTCATCAAGGAAGATGGATTCAGGATTCGCTGCGGGTTAATGAATGCTCGGGCGCCGGTGTTCCCTCCGGCCCCAGGGCGAGAATATTCTTTCGTATGGCGCGGGTGCGTGTAAACACTTCTTGAAGGAAGGCCCCATCTGATCTGCGGATGGCCTTTTGCATGGCGGTAAGATCTTCGCTAAAGCGTTGCAAAATCTCCAGTACTGCCTCGCGGTTGTATAGGAATACATCACGCCACATCACCGGATCAGAGGCGGCGATGCGCGTAAAGCCACGAAATCCGCTGGCGCTATATTGGATCACCTCACCTTTGATATCATCTTCCAGCTGTGTTGCCGTATCGACAATCGTATAGGCGATCAGGTGCGGCAGATGCGATGTCATCGCCAGAACCTTATCATGATGCTGGGGCTCCATAACGGCAATGCGCGCGCCACAGGATTCCCAGAACGCCGTCATGCGCTCGATTGCCTTTAAATCTGTGCTGGGCCCAGGGGTCAGAATGCACCAGCGCCCAGAAAATAAATCTGCCATACCTGCTTCTGGCCCTGAATGCTCGGTACCTGCAATTGGATGCGCCGGCACAAAATGGACACTTTCCGGTATCCATGGCTCCAGGCTCTTGATTGCTGCTTGCTTGACGGAGCCGACATCACTGACATAAGCCCCTGCTTTAAGCGCTGGTCCGATCTGCACCGCTAGCTGTTCATAGGCGCCAACAGGAACACAAACCAAAACAAGGTCCGCATGAATCACGCCCTCGCGCGCATTGCTGGTTATCACATCTGTAAGATTAAGCCCCGCAGCGCGGGCGCAGACATTCGGGTCACAATCGACGCCAACAAGTTTACGCGCCAGATTCTTTTGCCGTATGACACGCGCCAGGGAGGAGCCAATCAATCCCATGCCGATGATTGTGATATTTTCAAACATGTCGGGCCAAATAACTTATGCTGCTTTTCTTGATTTGCGGCCCGGGAGCTTGAAGCTGCGGTAAACCGGTGGCTGCGGGTAGCCGCCCATCACAGTGCAGCGACCGGCGATGGGTTCAAACATCTTCTCAAGCGCCCGCAGGCGGCGGTCGTTGTTTGCAACAAATCCCTGGATTTCCACAAGATGCAGCGTCTTATCATTATAGAGTGTGGTTGCTGCAAAACCCTGTGACTTGAAAGCATCGCGAATGCGCGCCCGGCTTGCAGGTTCGGCCAGGCTGAGAACGACGAAGCTATGATCCGCACCAGATTCTGCATATTCTCCGCGGGATATCACAAGCGACTTCTCGATGATCTTCTCAAAATCCTTCTCCGCGCCATAGGGCAAGGCCACTGTTATACGCATGGGATTCTTATCGTCTTGGGCCGCAAGGAAGGGCCACCAGGCATTGACCTCACCATCCGCCGGCCACGGAACAACGGCAAACGAAGCCTTATTATCGCGCATATCAGCTATCGCCGAAAGCGCATTGACCTGTTGGCTCATGGGCAGGACTGTTCCGAAATATGCTTTCGCGGCATCCCACCGCGATTCAAGGCCAGGGCCTTGCGCAACCACAACTTTTAAACCCGTTTGCAATAAAGAAACAGCGCCAACCAGCTCCCGCCAAATACCTACAATCGCGCCATCGGGCAGCGGGCCGCGATGACGTGCAAGCAAGCGCCGGATCATCATCGCTTCGCGCGCGGGCTGGACAATCGGCAGACCACTGCGCTTCTTTTCATCCAGGATATCCACAATCAGATCCGCCCGCCGCATCAACAGGTCATGGATCTGGTCATCCAGAGCATCGATTTTCTTGCGGATATTTTCTAGAGCTTCTGACATGAATAGCCCTTTTACTTAGCGCTTCTGCGCCTGAAAATCAAACTTTCTTATAAGCACCCACGGGCCGTGGAATAAAGCCCGCGCCTACGCTGACGCGTGACCCTCCGCCCGGCTCTGCGCGGGCATAGATCTGTTTGGAAGCCTCGATGATATGCACCCCGCCGAGCATGGGCAGAAAGCGCTGCCCAAAACGCTCAATGACCTGCGCCAGGCGCAAAAAGATAGGCAGCCGTAACGGCGGAACAAACAGCCCTTGTGTGCTATGTTCTGTAACAAATCCGCTTTCACGCAAGACATAGGAAAGCTGGGTTCCCGTAAAGGGCGCGCCAAGCCCAAACGGCGTCCACTCTGCGCGTGTCCATAATCCGGTTCGACTGGGCACGATCACAATCAAACGGCCTGTTGATTTCAGCACACGCCAGATTTCCTTGAGCATGCGTACAGGATGATCGGCAAATTCCAACCCATGCACCAGCAGCACACGATCCACTGACGCGCTTTCAAGTGGCAGAATGTCATCATGCGAAAACGCGGCCAGATTGGTTTGGTCCACCGGCCAAGCGTGAATGCCAAGCGTTGCGGGCATAAGCGCAATAATGCGTTCACTGCCGGGGCGAAATGCACTCAAGTAGGGCACGGCGTAGCCGCAGCCTGCAATGCGTAAGCCCTGCCCGTGCGGCCAGAGTGCCAGCAGGCGCGTCTGCAACACGCGCCGCATGATCCGTCCGGCAATGCTGCGGTAGAAATTGCGAAAGTCATACGCATTGCGCAGCATCTCAAATCACTCCATGCAAGGCCGTAATCAAAGGTATATCGGCCGGCGGCATGGGATAATCAGAAAGCCGCGCAACCGAAACCCATTTCAAGGCCTGATGTTCTAATGGCCGCGGTACGCCGCGCCAGAACCGGCAGGCATAAAAAGGCATCAAGAGATGGAACGTCTCGTAGGCATGCGATGCGAAGGTAACAGGGCTGAAACATCCCGGCCGCGTCTCAATCCCAAGTTCCTCTTCTAGCTCTCTCATCAAGGCAAATTCCGGGGGTTCGTTAGCCTTTACCTTACCACCTGGAAACTCCCATAAGCCTGCCATTGCTTTCCCTTCTGGGCGCTGCGCAATCAGAACGCGCCGGTCGGGATCAATCAAAGCAACCGCCGTGACCAGAACGACCGGCAAATCCGGCGCGACCGGCTTTGGCAAATCAAGAGCTTCAGAACATTTCATGCCTTGAGCCGATCAAGGCGCAGGTGCTGCTGCCGGTGCGGCGCCTGCTGCGGGTTGCGTGGTAGTGCCGGCAGCGGGTTCAATTTTGTTACCGTTAATGTCGAAACGTTCAACGCTCAGTTCTGTGCGCCACGTCTTGATCAGATTGTCCAGAACTTCGCGGCGCAACTGGGCCTCCAGGAATGGCTTGACACTGTCGAAGTCGCCAGGCGGACGGTCACGGCGATCTTCAAGTTTTATCACGTGCCAGCCAAATTGTGTTTTTACGGGTGTATCGGATACCTGGCCCGGTTGCATACCAAAGGCCGCAGCCGCAAATTCTGGCACCACGTCATCCTTGGCAAAATAGCCGAGATCGCCACCAGACTGCGCCGTATTATCCTTGGAATTTTCCTTGGCAAGCGTGGAAAAATCACTTCCCGCTTTGATTTTTTCTATAAGTTCTTTTGCTTTTTCCTCGCTGTCGACAAGGATATGCGATGCCTTGCGTTCTTCTGTCTTGGGGAACTCAGTGCGATATTTCTCATACGCCGTCTGAAGCTTTTCCTCGGTTATATTTTTATCAACCTCGTTTTGGATATAGACAGAGCGCGTGATTTGCTCCTTCGCCAGCGCAAGTTGTTTTTGATATTCCGCATCGGAATCAACACTGACACCTTTTGTCTTCGCAGCGATTATCCGCGCGTTGATCACTTGCTCCTGCGCGAGGGGAAAAATCTTTTCCAGCGGCATTTGGCGTAGCTGATCTGGTAGGGTCTGGACAAAATTCATGACATCCTGGCGGGTGATATCCTCACCGCCGACCTTGGCCACAACTGGATTTCCTGGTGCGAGTACTTCTGCTTCAGGGGGTTTTTCCTCTGCAGTGTGAGCTGGCGACGTCTGCGGTTCAGCGCTGGCCGCGGTGGCGACTTCAGCTGATGGCAGGGGACTTTGCTCATTGACCTTCTGGCTGGAGAGATACGCAAACGCGCCTACTGCCACCACAACCAATGCAACCAACACAATTATGACGGCATTGCCGCTTTGCGCAATCTTATTCATAATAATCCCCTTCGGTGAATAGTAAACAGGTTACAAACACTAACGAATCAAACACAGGTTTGCAATCGTCGCTGTTACGAAGAATGATTGACGCGGATGTATGCGGGCCTTATATCAAGACCTGGATCGCATTATGGCAGGTTACTGATGATATTCAAATTCGCGACTCGAATTTTTGGCACAACCAATCAACGTCTTTTAAAGGGCTATTGGAGCAAAGTTCCTCTTATAAATGCGTTGGAGCCTACTTATGCAGCGATGTCAGATGCCGAGCTGCAAGCACAGACCGGTCTCTTCCGTGAGCGGTTGGCGCAAGGGGCGCTTCTGAATACTCTGCTGCCAGAGGCATTCGCTGTTGTCCGTGAAGCCGCCAAACGCACCTTAGGGCAAAGGCATTATGATGTGCAGCTGATCGGCGGCATGGTTCTGCACGGCGGCAATATCGCAGAGATGAAGACCGGTGAAGGAAAAACACTGGTGGCGACGCTCGCAGTTTATCTGAACGCGCTGGCTGGCAAAGGGGTGCATGTTGTCACCGTCAATGATTACCTTGCCAAACGTGATGCAAACTGGATGGGGCAGATCTACCGCTTTCTGGGCATGAGCGTAGGTGTGATCGTGCATGAGATGAGCGATGATCAGCGCCGCGCTGCCTACGCCTGCGACATTACCTATGGAACCAACAATGAATATGGTTTCGACTACCTCCGTGACAATATGAAGTTTAGTCACGCGCAGATGGTGCAGCGTCCCTTCCAGTTTGCGATCGTCGACGAGGTCGATTCAATTCTGATCGACGAAGCACGCACGCCGTTAATCATCTCGGGCCCGTCGGACCTAAGAACTGATCTCTATCCCGCCGTCGACAAGATAATACCAAAATTACAAGATTCTGATTTTGAGAAAGATGAAAAGCACCGGACTATTGCGCTAACTGAATCCGGACAGGAGCATGTGGAAAATTTGTTGCGGGATCATGGGCTTCTGCGCGAAGGCAGTATGTATGATCTGCACAACATCAATCTGGTGCACCACGTCAATCAGGCACTTCGCGCGCATAAGCTTTTTGCCGCTGATACGGATTATATTGTTAAGGACGGCCGCGTTATTCTGATCGACGAGTTCACCGGCCGCATGATGGAAGGCCGCCGCCTTTCGGATGGTTTGCATCAGGCGATTGAAGCCAAGGAAGGCGTTGATGTGCAAACCGAAAACCAGACGCTAGCATCTATTACCTATCAAAATTACTTCCGGCTTTACCCGAAACTGGCGGGCATGACGGGCACAGCCCTGACCGAAGCAGCCGAATTTCAGGAGATCTATAAACTTGGCGTAGTCGCTATTCCCACGCATGTGCCCGTTGCGCGACAAGACCATGACGATAAAATCTACAAATCGCTGAACGAGAAAAACGAGGCGATAATTAAATTGATCGAAGAATGCGTCGCGCGTCAACAGCCTGTGCTTGTGGGCACGGTATCGATCGAAAAATCCGAAAGCCTTTCTGCCCTTCTAAAAAATCGCAAGATAACGCATAACGTCTTAAATGCCAGGTATCACGAACAAGAAGCCTATATCGTCGCGCAGGCGGGCCGGCCAGGAGCAGTGACAATCGCCACCAATATGGCCGGACGCGGCACCGATATTCAGCTGGGCGGTAATGCTGATATGCGCATCGCACAGGAAACGGACCCCAGCTGGGACGACGCACGCAAAATGGCGTTCGCGCAGCGTATCCGCGATGAAGTCGCTGCTGATAAGGAACTAGTAATCAAGGCAGGTGGTCTTTATGTGATCGGGACCGAGCGGCATGAATCCCGGCGTATTGATAACCAGCTGCGCGGACGCTCGGGCCGTCAGGGCGACCCCGGCGCATCCATGTTTTTTCTTTCGGTTGAAGATGATTTGATGCGCGTATTCGCGGGCGACCGGATGGAGGCTCTGCTTGCCAATCCCAGTATCGGATTGCAAGAAGGCGAAGCCCTTGCGCATCCCTGGATTTCAAAATTGCTGGAACGTGCGCAGGCCAAAGTCGAAACGATGCATTTCGACACGCGCAAGAATATCTTGAAATTCGACAATGTGATGAATGACCAACGTAAGGCGATCTATGAACAGCGGCGCGAAATCATGGCCGCCGACAGCCTTGAAGATATGATTCATGACATGCGGGATGAAGTCGTGGCCAGCACCGTGCGTGCCTGCATTCCGCAGGGTTCTTATGCAGAGCAATGGGACATCAACGGTTTACATGCGGAAATTCTACGTTTGTTTAATCTGGACCTGCCGCTGCATGACTGGGCCAAGGAAGAAGGGATCGCCGAAGAGGAAATCGAGGAGCGCATCCGCGATGCGGCCGCGCGCAAGATGGCGGAAAAGACTGCGCAGGTTGGCGCTGATTTCTGGCGGCGCGTTGAAAAATCAGTCATTCTGCAAACGCTTGATCAGCACTGGAAAGAACATTTGCTCGCGCTTGATCATTTGCGGCAGGGCATTAACCTGCGTGCTTTTGGACAGCGGGACCCCTTAAATGAATACAAATACGAAGCCTTTGCCATGTTTGAAGCCATGCTCGGACTTTTACGCGAAGGCATCATTCGCACACTGAGCATGGTTGAGATCAATGTCGCAGCCCCGCCGCCGCAATTGTCCGCCCCCAGCCAGCCGATGCATGAAACGCGCCTAGATCCTGCGCTTCAGCACGGATCCGGCGATCGCAGCAGTTTGCGCACCATGCCCCCGCGCCGGGCCTTTGATAAAGATGATTCCTCCACCTGGGGTAAAGTCCAGCGAAACGCCGAGTGCCCCTGTGGTTCTGGTAAAAAATTTAAACATTGCCATGGCGCGCTGATGGCCAGAACGGTATAAGATGAAGGCATGTCCTTTGTTGAAAATAATTTTTTTGCACTGAATTCGCAAGGCTGGCATCGGATTGTTTTCAATGAATGGGGCGATCGTGATGGCCGCCTGCTTCTGGCCGTTCACGGCCTTACCTGCAACGGCCATGATTTTGATGACCTTGCCCGCGTGCTGAGCGAGGATGGATATCGCGTCATTGCGGTTGATCTCCCCGGACGAGGGCGCAGCGATTACCTGACCCAACCATACGATTATCACCTCCATCAATACGCGCTGGATATCAGTCACCTTATCGCCCATCTGGGACTGCAGCAATCCGAGGGCATCGACTGGCTTGGCACATCGCTGGGTGGTCTGCTTGGTATATACATGGCCAGCTTGCATAACACGCCCGTTCGACGCTTGATCGTCAATGATGTCGCCCCCGAGATTGCGCCGGAGATCATGGACTTCTTGTATAATATCGTTCTCAAACCCCGCGTGTTTGATACGATGCAGGAACTTGAGGCCGATATGCGGCAGATTCAGCGCATCGGCTGGGGACCGCTGACGGATATGCAATGGCAGAACATGGCGCGCTATTACGCGCGCGCCCTGCCCGATGGTCGGTTAACGTACGCCTATGATCCCGCGCTAGCAGAAAATTTCGCGCCGTCGCGCCGCAGTGCCGTAAGCCTATGGCCGTGCTGGGAGAAAATTCGCGCACGCACCTTGTTGATTCGCGGGGGACAGTCAATGCTTCTGACGCAGGCTGTTGCAGAGCAAATGTGCGCAGGGCCTGGCCCTAATCCGGATTTTATCCAGTTTGATGATTGCGCCCATGCGCCATCACTGTTGGCGCCCGTGCAAATCGGAACGATAAGGCAATGGCTGAGCACAACCCCGACATCCTGATTTTCGGCGGTGGTGTGGCCGCCTTATGGTCCTTGGCATACTTGCGCGAACAGGGCTATGACGCGTTGCTGCTCTGTAATGAACCGCTTGGTGGCTGGCAGACTCTCTCCTCCCAAGGAATTTTGCACGCCGGCTTGAAATACGCACTCAGCGGGGCTATCAGCCCGATCGCAATGCACATCCGAAACATGCCGGAATTATGGCTCAACTGCATGAATGGCAAGGGCGCTATTAATTTGAAAGGCGCTCATATGCGCTTGCAGGGACAAAATCTTCTGGTGCCCGCTGGCTTGATGGCAGGGCCGATGAATATAGCGCTGCAAGGCATTTTCGGTGCGCAGAAACTGGATGCACAAGGCTGGCCCGCAGCTCTCGACAAGACCGGCTTTAAGGGGCATGTCTTGCGACTGAAGGAACCGGTTCTTGATGTACCGCAGACGATCGCGACCCTGCATCATCATTACAAAGACTTTATCCGCCAAATCGATTTCTCTCACGTACAAAGGCTTGCGGACAATAGACTGCAGATCGGTTCGGAGATCTTCAATCCACGTTGCATCATTTTTGCCGCCGGTGCGGGCAATCTGAACGGCGCTGCGCTGATGGGGCATGAATCGCATATTAAAATTCGCCGCCGCCCCTTGCTCATGGGGTTCTTGAAACCTGCGCCCTTTGAGATTTATGCACATCTTCTGGGTTATACGGATAAGCCGCTTGCCACAATCACGACCCATGTCCTGCAAGATGGCACAATGTGCTGGTATATCGGTGGCCAAGTCGCAGAGCGTTCAAAAGAGGACAACCCCAACAATCTCTACAGCGCAATGAAAAAGGCCCTATATCAATTTTTTCCGCAGCTTGATCTTAGTGCTCTGCAAGCCGCCTGCCTGCCTGTCGACCGTGTGGAAGGCACTGATACCGGCGGCAACCACCCCCCTGATGAGCCCAGTATAAATGCTATCGGTTCGGTTATATATGCCTGGCCAACGAAAATGACCTTTGCGCCATTACTAGCACAAAGGCTTGAAAAAGTGATACAGCAGATGGGAATATCCCCGTCGGGAGGAGGCCATGTCTATACTGGATACGCAACGGCTACTTTAGCACCGCCACCTTGGAACAACCTAACATGGACAAAATTTTAATGCAGACAAAGGCCCTTGGAAAGACCGGCTTACACTTGCCACGCCTGGGGCTGGGCACCGTAAAATTCGGTCGTAATGAAGGCGTGAAATACCCGCAAAGTTTTGAATTGCCGGATATGGATTCGCTGCGCGAACTTCTTGCCTTGGCACTAGATTTGGGGGTTAACCTTCTGGATACAGCCCCCGCCTATGGCCAGAGCGAAGCGCGATTGGGCGAGCTGATTAAAGGCAACCGAAAGAAATGGATTATCGTCAGCAAGGCCGGAGAGATTTTTGAGCGTGGACGCTCACGCTTTAATTTCACTGCTGAGCATTTCAGTCAAAGCCTAGAAGAATCGCTCAAGCGTCTGGGAACGGACTATCTTGATGTCTTGCTTATTCATAGCGACGGGCGGGATCTTGAAATCTTGCGCGATGAGAATCTCATCATGGCGTTACATGACTTTAAAAAGCGCGGCCTTGTGCGTGCTATCGGCGCCTCAACCAAAACGGTCAAAGGTGGATGCGCCGCACTAGACCTGCTGGATTGCGTGATGGTGACCTATAACAAGCTCGATCAATCCGAAAAGCCTGTCCTTGATTACGCCGTCGCCAACGGGAAAGGCATTTTGCTGAAAAAAATATTCGCCAGCGGTCACATGCCCCTCATGCAGGACCGCAATCCAGTCCAGGCGGCCATGCGGTTTGTATTCTCGCATCCTGGCGTGACCAGCGCCCTCATTGGCACGATCAACCCTGAGCATTTACAGGAGAATGCGGCGGCGCTTCATGCGGCGCTGGCTCTGCGGTCGACGCCGCGCCATCCTCCGTTGGACCTGGTGGATGGACGCGAATCTGTTTGATCTGGTTTCGTTGTCTGCGCACGATATCAAAACGGAATCCGTAGAACACGAAACTCTGTCCAACATCGGGGATTCGCTGCGATTCATAAAGTATCAGACCTGCAAGCGTTGAATAGTCAGCATCTGGAAGATCCCATTCAAACTCGCGCTTGAGATCTCGAATTGTCACCATCCCATCTACTAGATACGAGCCACCTGCTTGCCGTCGGACGCCGGGAACACGAACATCATGCTCGTCGTCGATCTCCCCCACGATTTCTTCTAAAATATCCTCCATCGTAACAATTCCCATGAAGGTTCCATACTCATCAACAACAACTGCAAAATGCTCTTTGCGCTCACGGAAAGTCTGGAGTTGTTCATATAAGGCTGTGGTGTCAGGTATAAAGCGCGCCTCCAGCATAATTTTATCGAGCGTAATCTTATTGGAATCACCCCCTGCGCTCATCAATTCTTTTAAAAGAAGCTTGGCATGAACAATCCCAAGAATATTATCCTGCCTTTCCCGCCAGACAGGAAAGCGCGTGTAAGGACTACTCAGCACTTGATGGACAAGAGACGGCATGGGCTGGCCTGCGTCCAGCATTACAACATTTCTTCGGTGAATCATTATGGCGCGCACATCAACATCAAATAAATCAAGCACGGAGCGCAGCATCATTCGCTGACGCTGCGTCTCTTCTTCGGGCCCATGATGCATCTCAATGGCGCCGCGCAATAATTCAAGATGCGAGCCCGCAGCAACGCGCGAAATATCAACACCAACAAGTTTAAGTATGGTGCGCACGATCGCTGTAACAGCCTCCGTAATCGGTGAAAATATAAGGATGATAATGCGCACAAAAGGCGCAGTCAGTTTTGCCATGGGCTCGGCATAATGCAAAGAATAGGTTTTTGGTAACACTTCGCCAAAAATAAGCAAGGAAAATGTCATTACCACAGTGGCATAGAAAACGCCTGCCTCACCAAAAAGCTTTATGAAGAGGCTGGTTGCCAGAGCTGATGACAGGATATTCACCGTATTATTTCCCAGCAAAAGAGCCCCGATCATGCGATCCTTTTTTTGCTGAATAGAACAGACCAGAGCCGCGCGCTGATCTCCGTTTTTCTCCTGATTATGCAGGATGACACGCGATGCTGCTGTAAACGCAGTCTCAGAGCCTGAAAAAAACGCGGAAAGCAGCACTAAAATAAAAATTGCAATTACCGTGAAAAAAAGACCGATTTCCATTGGTTTTTAATATCCTTTCCTGAGTACTCAGAACCTAAAGAATCTTTAAGTACATTGATAATCTGGGCTTCATCGACGTCATCCGCAACATGCGCCACACCCATAGCGCTGGGTAAAATCAAGCGCAAGCTGCCATTCTCCACCTTTTTATCATGACGCATCAGAGCCAGTATTTCTTGTGGCGAGATTTTAAGAGGGGGATCGATCATGGCAATACGGATTGGCAAACCCATAGCACTGAGATGCTCTTCAACGCGATGCTGGTCTTCTGCCGTGCATAGCCCAAGGCGCACAGATAAATCAAAGGCCAGGACCATGCCAATTGCGACGGCCTCGCCATGCAGCAAGCGACCATCGAAACCCGTTGCCGTTTCAAGGGCGTGGGCAAAAGTATGTCCGAGATTCAACAGCGCGCGCCCGCCCTGCTCCCGCTCATCGGCTTCGACTATCCGCGCTTTCGCACGCACGGCGGTTTCAATGGCTTGTGCCATTGCGACCCAATCCCCTTCAAGCATTGCTGAGGCATGGGTCTCCAACCAACGGAAAAATGGCGCGTCGCCTAGCAAGGCGATTTTTACAATTTCGGCGTAACCAGCCAAAAGCTGACGCCGCGGCAAGTTCTTAAGCGCATCAAGGTCTGCAATCACAGCGACAGGCTGATGAAAGGCACCCACCATATTCTTTGTCTGCCCCATGTTGAGGCCTGTCTTACCCCCGACGCTGCTATCGACCTGCGCCAGGAGCGTCGTTGGAATCTGTACATAGGCAATCCCGCGCAATATGACTGCCGCGCAAAAGCCGCTGATATCCCCGATCACGCCGCCACCCACTGCTATGATGCAGGAGCTGCGTTCGACCTTCTGCTGGACAAGCCATTCAAGCAGTCGCTGTGCGCTCTCCCATGATTTACTGGCCTCACCTGGCGTTAAGGTAATCATCTCCGCTTTGCTGGCACCATCAGCCCGCAAGGTATTACGGACAATCTCAGCATACGCTCGTGTGTTATCATCGCATACGATAAAAAAGGAATTCCCTTCGGATTCAAACGGGAGAAAATCGGCAAAGCGGTAGATCAATCCGCTGCCGATATAAACGTCATACGCGCGTGTTCCCAAATCAATTGTTAGAATTTTTGTGTCCAAACTCATTCTTTCCTATGACGGAGATAACCATACAAGGCGACAATCATTTGATCGAGTGTCTCCTGTATCCTCTCATTATCAGCCATAATATGCACATCGGCCTGCTGATACAAAGCTGTCCGTGCGTCCAGAAGATTTTTTAACGCCGCCTCAGGGTCCGGCTGATTGAGGAGTGGACGCGTTGTAACATCTCGAACACGGCTGAGGATCGTTGCAGGATCAGCATTCAGCCAAATTGAAACAGCCTTTGCCTTGATCAAGGCAAGCGTTTCCGGCCGTGTCACTGCCCCTCCTCCGGTTGCGATGATATGCGGCTCAGTCCGGGCGAGAAGTTCAAGAATTACGTTCTGCTCAACCGCGCGGAAACGCTCTTGCCCGTCACGTGTAAAAACTTCCGCGACGCTACAGCCCGCGCGGCGCTCGATCTCCGAATCGCTATCTGCAAACGGCATCTCCAGCCTCCGCGCCAGACGCGCACCAAGCTGGGATTTTCCAGTGCCCATCATCCCCACTAGGACAACGGGCTTTTGAATATGCGCGCGCAGCCATGTTGCATGATTTGAAAGATTGCTTTTATTTTTCATTCTGGGTGATTGAAAACCATAACTCTTTTGTTTAAAGTGGCACCGCTTGCGTTTAAATACCAGAAATTCAGGACATTATCATGAAAATCCTTTCACTTTTTCTTGTCGTATTTGTTTTCTTAATTGCTGCCAGCGGTTTTTACCTGGCCAGCAACGAGGCTCGCATTTCGCAAACCGAGACCCTTGTCGAAATCCCGCAGGAGCGCTATCTGCCATGATCATTCGCCTCAGTCTGATAATCCTGCTTGGCTTATTCTTTGCCATGCCCAGCACAGTCCTTGCAGAGGATGAACAGAGCAAAAAGCAAGTAGAAGAAGACGCGGCAAGCACCGAAAGTGCTCAAGAGCAAAGTGCCGATTCAAAGAAAGAGGAGACCCCCGAGAAGGAAGAAGCGTCTGCAGAAAATCCGTTTGAGTCCATTCGCGGCGGCCTGTCGCGTCTGGAAAGTATCGGGCTCTACACAAGCACATCTGAAGGTGGCCTGGGACGTGACTACTGGGCCGATTCTCGTCGGTCTGCCCTGCTGGCGCTTTATAATGCTCTGCCAAATGAGAGCGACTGGCCTACTGTAAACAGCTTAATTCGTGGCACCTTACTGACAGAGGCTAATGCCAGTAAAATTACCAATGATGTCAGTCCGCAGCCAGGGCAAGATTTGTTAACATTGCGGCTGATCAAACTTTTACAGTCGGGTGCCTATGATGAGGCGTATGCCATGTATACACGTATGGGCCAGCCCCCCTACGATGCCGAACTTGCCCGCGCTGGGTTACTGGCCATGATGCTGCGCGGCGAGAAATCTCTGGCCTGCGTCGAAAACAACACCCTGCTTGAAAGCTTTCCGAATTCAGATTTCATTTTGGATTTTGCTGCTTATTGCGATGCAACGCTGGCTGAGGATGTCCCTCCTGAGGCACTGCAGCGCCTGAAAAAGTCCAAGAGCCGCATCTTAAACACACTGGCTCTGAATAAATCATTCAGCATGGATTATTCGCGTCAGGCCTTTGAAGATTTAAGTCTTATCGAGCGCGCTGCCCTGGTGGCCGATCAACGGCTGAAGATCGGCTCACTGCCGGTCGCGGAGATCCAGCGTCTGCCCGCGGCCCATATTATGGCCCTGCTGGCCCAAAAGAACCTGCCCGCGGACCATATGCTGGCACTTCAGATTGCAGCTACCGGACGCGATCTCTTGAGCCTGAATGAGCTTAAGAAGATCTATACCCGCAGTCTGACAACTGAGGAATTCGATGATGCGAAAAACGGAAAATATACGCCTGCCCCGCATCAGGAAATTGGCTTTTTCTATCGCAAAGCAAAGGATCTTGCCGCCGGACCTGAACAATGGGCTGTTCTCCGTCAATCCTATGCGTTGGGTCAAAAATACGGCCCTGCGGCGTTACTCCCCTTTGCGGAGCTTTATTACGGCTCCTTGCCAGATCAGCCAACATTAAATGACTTTGTATACGTGTATGCCACCCTTATTCGTGCAAATTTAATGATTCCCGCGCACTGGGTGGATGCCCTGAAGCAGATGGAAGAGTCAGCCCAGAAGTCATCCTATCCGGCTCTAATGACGCTCGCGGCGATCGCGCAGCCCGGAAAATTTAGCACCGAGGATGTGCGAAATAATCTTTATAAGGTTATTTGGACATTGCCAGAACGCGAAGCCTCTCTGGCTCAAATCCTGCTTGACGCTGTCAAACCAGGCGGTCCTACTTATGAGAAGAAAATTGAAATTTATGAAAAAATTTACTTGACACCCTCTTTAAATTATGTAATGCCTAATTATGCCGTGTGGGACCGCCTAAAAATTGCATCCCGAAACCGGATGGTTTCAGAGGTGGTTCTGCTGAGCATCGGATTGTTGAAGCAGGATAAACCGTCGGGTATTTACCCCGGCGTACTTGTTGATGTGATCCGTACACTTGAAGATGTGGGGTTAACCGATGCAGCCCGGAATTTGGCCATGGAGGCCATGCTCCGGACCATCGAATACTAAAACAAAAGAAGGAGAACTACAATGGCACGCCCTGGACGCCCAGCATTACCAAAGCCCGATTTGCATCCGTTTGTGGATACATTTCTGGATATGCTCACCAATGAACGGGGAGCAGCCCTCAACACCCGCCACGCCTACTGGCGCGATCTGGCGGATGTCAGCCTTTATTTGCGCGCACAACGCGGCAGCGATGTGAACAAGGCAAACACGGATGATCTGAAGGCCTATCTGAAAGATCTAAGCGAGAAGACACACATTAAAGGACAGAACCGCAACAAGATTGCCGTGCGCACGGTTGCGCGTCGGCTGTCGGCCTTGCGTCAGTTTTACCGGTATCTGGTATCTGAAAATCATCGCACAGATGATCCGACATCAACCATCGAAAGCCCAAAGCAAGGCCGTACCTTGCCTAAGACGCTGACGGAGGAAGAAGTTGATCGTCTGATCAAAACCGCAGCTTCAGGCGGCGGCGGCGACAGCATCCGACTGGTTTGCTTGCTCGAGCTGATTTATGCCACAGGCCTTCGCGTTTCCGAACTGGTTGGTCTGCCCATGTCGTCGATCGGAGAGAATAACCAGTTCCTGATCGTTGCAGGTAAAGCCGGTCGCGAGCGGATGGTCCCCCTTTCCGACGCCGCGCGCACTGCGTTGCAGCGTTACCTGGATGTGCGCAAGCAATTCATCGGCCACGATGAAAATCGCGCCCGTCAGGAAAAGTGGGTATTCCCCTCGCGCACATCGGACAGCGGTCACCTGACGCGCCAGCGTTTCGCGCAGCTGCTGAAAGATCTGTCGCGCGATGCCGGTATGCCCGATGGCAAAGTCAGCCCGCACGTTCTGCGTCACGCTTTTGCTACGCACTTGCTGAGCAATGGTGCTGATCTCCGCGCAGTGCAGAAGATGCTGGGTCATGCGGATATTGCGACAACGCAAATCTACACCCATATCGTGGGCGACCGTATGAAGGACACGGTTGAACAGAAGCATCCGATGGCACGCACGGGATCAGGTAACTAATTTCTGTGTGCTAAAGGGTCTGTGATAAGACAAACAGGTGGATTTGGTGTTTGAACCAGTCCGCCTGTTTTGCTATGCAAGAGCGGGTAATTTGGGAGAACAGGATCAATGATCACGCTTGATTTCGAAAAGCCAGTTCTAGAGCTCGAGAATAAAATCGCAGAACTCCGCCATGTGAATAATGGCAGCGGCGTTAATATCGCAGTTGAAATCAACCGCATGCAGACGAAGGTTGATCGTCTGCTACAAGTGGCTTATGGGCGCCTGACCCCCGCACAGAAAGTCCAGGTCGCACGCCACCCTGGCCGGCCTCATTTTTTTGATTATGTACGTAGCTTGATTGAAGATTTTACCCCCTTGGCTGGCGATCGTCTTTTTGCTGAGGATGAAGCTCTCGTCGGTGGGCTGGGTCGCTTTCGCGGACGCTCGTGTGTTATCCTGGGGCAAGAAAAGGGGAATGACACCCAAAGCCGCATCCGCCATAATTTCGGCATGCCGCGGCCGGAAGGCTATCGAAAAGCGCAGCGCCTGATGGCCATGGCCGGCCAGTTCAACTTGCCGATTATTACCCTGGTTGATACGGCTGGCGCCTATCCCGGTGTTGATGCCGAGGCGCGCGGTCAATCAGAAGCCATTGCCCGCAGCATTGAATCGTGTCTGCGCGCGCCAGTGCCGATCATCAGCGTCATCATCGGCGAAGGCGGGTCGGGTGGCGCGATTGCTATTGCCACGGCAGACCGTGTTTATATGCTTGAACACTCCATCTACTCCGTAATTTCTCCGGAAGGTTGCGCCTCTATTCTTTGGCGCAGTGCGTCACAGGCACAGGAAGCCGCAGCGGCACTTAGATTGACAGCACAGGATCTCCTGGGTTTTGGATTGGTGGACAGCATCATCCCAGAACCTGTGGGCGGTGCCCATCGTCATCGTGAGGAAACGATTCGACGTGTAGGAGAAGCAATAGAATCCGCCTTGATTGCGCTCACACCCTGGGAAGCTGAGAATATTAAAGAGTCCCGCGCGCAAAAATATCTGAATTTTGGGCGTCAATTACCAGCAGCATGAGAGGACAATTCCACTGGCTCCGACAGGGACCGGAAATTATTCCGGGTGCGTTTGCTGCTTAATGTAAATTGCGTCTCCTCCGGGATGCGGGCGCGTTGGCGCATATTGTCGAAATCGCCATGCCCTGCCCGCCTGTGTCCCTCCTCCGTCGCAGCGGCCTTGTAATACAACATCAAAAAGACGCGGATTGCCGCAGTCAGCGATGTCTGTGGCCTTTTACGCATGTGGATGAGCGAGCATATATCATGCATCGTGCATCGCTCCCGATGCGCTATATCTTTCAGTGCTCTCCACATTTCCGGCTCCAGACGAACGGACGTTCTGCGCCCTAGAACTGTAATATTTCTTGAAAGCAGCGAACTGCTGGCTTCAGTGAAATTTTGATTCACCCCAACCAATTTTGTTTGGCTTATCATATAAAACTCCCACACACGCTTTAGGAATATAACCTGATACGCAATACATTCGCATATATAATCACAACCCTAGGATGTAATCAAGGGCAATTTACACGTTAATCAATAGCATTTATTTCAAGCGCTAAGGCATGCAAACCCCTAGCAAAGAGAGGTTTAAGACAATCCATGACTGCCTTATGCTGTTCGATACGCTTCAGGCCTTTAAATTTTTGTGCCGCGATGCGCACTTTAAAATGCGTCTGCCCAGAACCATCGTCACCAGCATGACCGTGATGCTTATCGCTTTCATTAATTATACTTAAATGTGTGGGTAAAAAATTCTGTTCCAAGAGTTCTTGGATTTCTTTTTCGATGGTCATTTTTATTGCCTAAAATCTAGCTTGATTTGTGCCTTTGCGTTACCATATTGGGATGAGGGTGTTTAAAGCAAACATATTTAAAGAATGCCAAAGATTTTTTTAAAGCCGAAATCTCCGGAATATGACGAGGGGCACACGCATACGCAAAGACAGCATTGTGACATGCCTGGCTGTCGCGTGATCGGCGAATACCGTGCGCCAAAAGACCGCAGCCTGAAGGATTACTATCGTTTTTGCCTGGACCATGTGCGGGAATATAACGCCGCCTGGAATTTCTTCGCCGGGATGAGCGATACCGAAATGCAAGATGCGGCGGTGAATTCGCTGTACGGCGACCGCCCAACCTGGCGCTATGATATGGATGGCATGGCCGACGCCCTGCGCCGCAAGGCCTGGCAGACCTATCATTTCACGGATCAGGAACCACCGCGCGCCAATACCGGGCGTAAGATCGAGGAAAAAACGCCAGAAGCTGATGCCTTGGTAATTTTGGGGCTTGAGCCGCCGGTGACGCTCGATGACATCAAGCTGCGCTATAAAATGCTGGTCAAGCAACACCACCCCGATCTCAACGCCGGCTGCAAAGAATCGGAAGAGCTTCTCAAATCCGTTAATATGGCCTATACCATCCTTAAAATCGCCTATCAGAAATTTGAACAACTGCCGGAGCTCTAATGCACGCTGCTCTCCCCGATATCAAAGTTAATGTCCGCCAGACATTCGGTTTGGATGTGGATTGGGATGTACCTGCCTTTAGCGCGGCCAATGAAAACGTGCCTGATATCGATCCGACCTATCAATTCGACCACGACACAACGCTCGCTATCCTTGCGGGTTTTGCGCATAACCGGCGTGTGATGGTTCAGGGCTATCACGGCACCGGCAAATCCACCCACATTGAACAAGTCGCGGCACGCCTGAACTGGCCTTGCGTGCGCATAAACCTAGATTCGCATGTCAGCCGCGTCGACTTAATCGGCAAAGACGCGATCGTCATCCAGGACGGCCAACAAGTGACACAATGGAAAGAAGGTCTTTTGCCATGGTCCATTCAGAACCCGGTTGCGCTGGTGTTCGATGAATATGACGCTGGCCGCCCCGATGTCATGTTCGTCATCCAGCGCATTTTGGAATCTGAGGGGCGTCTGACATTGATCGACCAGAACAAGGTCATCCGCCCGCATCCCGCCTTCCGCCTGTTCGCCACGGCGAATTCGGTGGGGCTGGGCGACATGACGGGGTTGTACCACGGTACACAGCAAATCAATCAGGCACAGATGGACCGCTGGAATATCGTTGTCGCGCTGAACTATCTGCCGCATGAGCAGGAAGTCGGAATCATGCTAGCCAAATTTCCCGCTCTTTCCGAGGACGAAAAGGCCGTAACCGACCGCATGGTGCGCATGGCCGATCTCACACGCAAAGGCTTTATCAATGGTGATCTTTCCACGCTGATGTCCCCACGCACGGTCATTACCTGGATTGAGAACTGGCAAATCTTCAAAGACCGCGAACTCGCCTTCCGCCTGACATTCCTGAACAAATGCGACGAAACCGAACATCCCGTGATTGCCGAGATGTATCAAAGGGTGTTTGGGGTGGAGTTGTTTAAAAATCCTGTGTGACGAAAGTATTTATCAATCCGGTGAGGGATGATTGTTTTTCTCTCTCTCAATTCCTCGAGCAAAATCGCCAATAACGTTAGCCACGTGATAATAGCCTAATTTCGAGATGCGCCATAAAAGAGCCGCAACTGCGGCGTTATCTTCTTTTGCGTTGACGGCAAACCTCTCCCCCCACGGTGCGGCAGAGTCTTTTTGCCAGGTCGATCGCAGAGCGGAATACGCGGTTGTTGCACCAAAAATTATGGCCCCTGTAACCAGAGTACGGGTTGCAATCCATAGAGACGCCCTTGTAAATGCTCGTCGTAAAAAACCTGGCCTTTTTGGATTCTCTGGCGCAGAAACGGAACGCTGATTGCTCACGGGTGTATTTTTCAAAGCAACTTCCTTAAAAATTGTTATATAACAGTCAGAATAAGCAGCGGAAGTTAATTTTGTCAAATATGCACGAATCCTTCAAAAGTACCGTCTCCGCCACCACCCGCGCTTTGGCAGGGATGAAGGATCTTGAGATTGTATTCACCCCCCATGAAAATTTATTCGCGCGCAATCCTGTGCCGCCACGCCTGCGCCTGCCTTTGCCGGATGCGCAGCTATCGCCGCAAAGTCTGAGGCTTGCGCGTGGCGCGGCGGATGCACAAGCACTGTGGCTGGCGCACCATAGTGAAAAATTGCATCATCGCCTGCGCCCAACCCCACCCGATGCTGCCGCTGCGTTTGACGCGTTGGAACAGGCCCGCGTCGAAGCGCTGGGTGCCCGGCGTATGGACGGCGTCGCCAGCAATCTGCATCGCCTGCTGGATGAGAAATGCAAGCGCGCAGGCTATGACCATAGCAATAAGCAAGCCGACA